>JAUVLV010000018.1 GCA_030600545.1 Candidatus Aegiribacteria sp.
GCGCGACGAGAACCAAACCTGTTTGCCCATTGGCGAGTACTCTACGCATCGGCTGAATGATAGGAGCCGGATGAATGGAGACGTTCACGTCCGGTTCTGAGAGAGCCTGAGGGTGAGATTCCCTTGGGCTACTCGACTCCAAAGGCACAGGAGGAGGCCTGGGGCACCAGGATGCCACCGGGAAAGATATCATCGCGACCAGTGGCTTCATGAAGGAACATTGTAAGAGAATCCCACGGACATCTGCAGAGTATTGGCAAGAGTTCCCTGTGATGCAGAAAATGCAGCCTGAGCATCTTCGGAACACGCAACGACCGGTGCCGGTGAGGAACTGGCCTGAAGAGTTCTTCTTCAAGGAAGATTGCACGGTCTAATGACTTCCTCTTCAAACAGGATGGACAGAACCCCCTGCACTTGAATGAGAAGGGTCTCAGGTATTCAGCACCGCACTCTTTGCACCGGATCCTGGCAAAGCCGAAATGAGGATCGCCGCATTGTTTAATTTCCCTACGACCTCATCGATGACAGGACGCTAGAAGCCGTAACGTTTTGAGAAGCGTTCGTCATACACATTCCTGAACTCTTCGTAATGGGAATCCAGTAATCTGAACTCAGTACCTGTAATATCCAGACAAAATCTTATCAATTAAATGTCAACCAGACGTGAAAAAGATGAAATCGATACTAGAAATCTAAAGAATTCTTCGTAGATAATTTATATGTGTTCAATATCTTTCTGAAATTGCAGATGAACAACAAAACCATTAGACTTATAAACAGCAGTTTTTGGATATGAATAATGCTTGGTGTCAGGGAAATTGATCAGAAATGGATTCAGTTAGCGAACACTGAGCTTTAACGAAGACTTTAAGAATAGCAACAGAAGGGAACCGATATGGCAGCACAGTACAGTACTCCGCCGGAGATGAAGATAGATACGGACAGAACGTACCTGTTAACAATTGAAACCGACCGCGGCGCGATAGAGCTGGAATTATTCCCGGAGTACGCTCCGAAAACCGTTAACAACTTCATCAGTCTCGCTAAGGATGGTTATTACGACGGGGTTACATTTCACAGGGTTATTCCCAATTTCATGATACAGGGCGGCGATCCTACCGGAACAGGCAGGGGAGGACCAGGTTACAATTTCGAGGATGAATTTAGTGGAAATCCGCTGAAGCATGAAACCGGCTCATTGTCCATGGCTAACGCAGGCCCTGGCACCAACGGCAGTCAGTTCTTTATCACTCACGCTCCCCAGCCTCATCTGAATGGAAAACACACCGTATTCGGTAAGGTTACAACGGGTCAGGACATAGTGGACGCAATCCGCCAGGGTGATGTGATGATTAAGGTATCGGTAGCTGATTGAGGACTTCAAATTGTAGATATTCAGCTATGTGGAATCGTACTGATTTATTGAAAGCATTGTACCATACAGGGGAGGACAGAAATGCCTGAAGATATCGTTGATGGAACTGTACCTGTTGAGGAACCTCAGGGAGAGTTTCAAGGAGAACCTGTCGAGAATACTGTTACGGATGATGTTGCTGCGGACGATTCTAAACCTGAAATTCATGAGATAAGCTGCAGTAACTGCGGAGCACCTCTCACATATATGGAAGGCGAGGCTGTTATTACCTGTGAGTACTGCGGCACAACAACGATGCTTGCCGGTTACGACAACATTGTAACGGTTGAATCTCACTATCTTCTGCCTCCCAAAGTAGGGCGTGATGAAGCCATTGGTATAGCTTCAGGCTGGCTGAAAAAAGGTTTCTACAAATCGAAGGAGCTTCCCAACAAGGTCAGCTGGAGAGAGACTGAAGCAAGGGTTCTTCCTTACTGGATAGTCCGTTGCACCGGAAATACCCGCTGGAGCGGTCAGCAGAAACGGACGAGAACTATAGGCGAGGGAAAGAATAAAAGAACAGAAACGTACTGGGAGCCGGTTCAGGGACGAATTAACGATAATTATACATGGCCCGTTTACGCCAGGGAAGATACTTCGGAATTCTGGGGAATCAGGAATATGGAACCCGGGCAGCAATGTGTATTTCCCGACTGGGGTAAGTTCATTCTCAGAATCGGAGGTTCGAAAAAAGCTCCCAACAAGAATCTTCTCGAAGGTAAGATGGATTTTTCCATCGATGAGCTGAAGAAACTCAATATGCAGGAGCATATTATCAACGGGCAGATCGTGCAGGAAAGGGCCGAGGCATCCGCAAGGAACAGGATAATAGAACTGCATCAGCAGCAGGCCGAGAGTAAGGCTACAAAGGTTACCGATATAGATACAACCATTGATGTTCAGGGCGTTGACCTTGTTTACGTTCCCATCTGGGAGCTTATATACAGTTTTGCGGGTAAGGATTACCATGTACTGGTTGATGCAAGCCGCCAGGAAGTTCTTTCAGGTGAGGCACCCGTAGGTAAATGGGCGAAAGCTACCATCTTTGACATTGTTTTCCTGCTGATAGCAGCAATATTCGCGGCCATAGGGGGCACAGCCGATGGTGCTGCGTGGCCCTGGATAGTGGCAGGAGTTTTCGGCGGAAGCGCTATCGCCTACTCGATCTGGACCGCGACTATGAAGGAGTAGAGGATAGTTTAATCCTGCTTCAGTTCAAGTCTGTATAGCCTTGGATAATCTTCGGGCCAGGGATCCCAGGCTAAAATACCGTACCTGTTTACTTCAAAGTACATAAGTACTGAGTCTGGAAAAACGTTACAGTACACTTCGCGGATCTTCTCTCCTTCAGGCGAGAATACATCCCACATCAGTTCGTTGGATGTTCCCCTCTGAGCCCACAGGTTACCGCCGGAATCAACACCCATTCTTTCCACCTGTGGAAGATACTCAGGCCTGTCACCGTAAATCACCTGATTATTACCTTCACCGTCACCGATCATGAAAGAGACAATGGGAAACTGAGCGGTTCTTACCATCTCTTCAAGGCTCACTCTGGCAGCTTCGGATAGAATTGAATCAATTAATTGACCTTCGAGATTATATACCTCTATCTCATAGTCATCATTACACATTCTTGAGAGGTAAACCAGATCTTTTTCTCCTCCGGTAACGGTTACATACCCCTGTTTGAAATCGTAAGATTCATCTGGATAAGTGAAAAGATGAGAAAGGAGAATTGCTGCCGGCTCTTCACGCATACCTTCCCATATATCCATTTCAAAGCCCATTTTGAATGAATCCTCCAGGTAAGTGTAAATACTTGAGTAAACCACGAAGCAGGAATCCCCCGCGGCAGTCATGGCCAGTGCTCCGCCTCCCGTCCCTGAGTTCGGGCGACTGCCAAGGTATTCACCTTCTGAAGAGAAAAAACAGACTTCACGGTCAATGGCATCGAATACAATTATCCTACCATCTCCGAGAACGGTCATCTGATTTGGTCTGTTGAATTTACCCGGAGCTTCACCCAGCCCACCGAATGAGAAAACAAAATCCCCATTCGAATCAAAAATGGAAACTGTCCCTCTGATTCCATCGAGAAGTACTACTCGACCATCAGGTAGAGCCTCTGCTTTCGCGATGGAGCCTATCATGTAACAGCTGTCGCCCATGAGGACACCGATGGAATCGGTAACGATCAGCGTATCGATACCTGTTTCAATAATATCTTCCTGTGGAACTGCGGGTTCTTCACCACCGCAAGCTAGAAATAGTATCAATGTGACTACAAGACATACGGCAATTTTCATTTAATTCCCCCTATACAGTTTTGATTAACAGATTGGTAATTCTGATATATGTTCAAGGGCAGTATTTCAGTCAACATTCTATTCGGATTCAGGAATGGAACTCCAGTATCTTACCGGGATAGTACAAGCATGTAAGCACTGATTATTCCTGAACATATCGAATTCGAATTTTTTACACTGTTTTTTTAATATTTATGTACAGTTAAACATAGCAAGTACATAGAATAAAAACATGTTCGATTCTTTGCGAAAAACGATTTTCTGATGTATTGTTTACCAGTATAAATCAAAAGAACGAACGGGGGTTGTT
Source organism: Candidatus Aegiribacteria sp. (assembly GCA_030600545.1). Lineage (GTDB taxonomy): Bacteria > Fermentibacterota > Fermentibacteria > Fermentibacterales > JCC-6 > Aegiribacteria. The sequence continues at coordinate 4,034 of JAUVLV010000018.1, forward strand.
CCGGTGAAGCTTACCCACAATGCCATCTCCAGACCTGTTGCAGTTACAGTTCTCTCCATAGTTGCTGCCCTTCTCGGAGCAGTCGCGGTGATGAAAATGCCGGTGGACCTTCTTCCTTCTGTCGAATATCCCAGGCTTACTATAGAAACCACTTATCCGTCATCAAGCCCGTACGAGGTTGAACGCCTGGTTACAGACCCCCTTGAGAATGCGGTAGCAGGAGTACGCGGGCTGCGGAGTTACACTTCCAGGTCTTACGGAGACAGAAGCCGTGTTACGCTTGAGTTCGACTGGGGCGCAAGGATGGACTTCACCAGGCTGGAAGTCAGAGAGAAGCTGGATGTAGCCGGATGGTCCCTTCCCGATGAGGCGGGAAGGCCAACGATCGTAGATTACGACCCTTCGCGAAGGCCATTCATGGAAATACTCATGACCATGGAATCGGGAGACTGGACAGAAGTCACTGATTTTGCCAGAAGGATTGTAACCACCAGAATCGATCAAGCCAAAGGTGTGGCCGGATGTGAAATTCAGGGTGAGGCCGAACCAGCTGTTTTCGTGCGATTAAGGGAAGGTGTTGTTGAAGAACTTAACCTTGATCCCAAGTTAATATCCCAGGCTCTACAGGGGGCTAACGTATCCATGTCCGGAGGGCTTGTCCGTGACGGACAAAGGGAGTATTTCCTGTCCCTTGAAGGTGAGTTTTCAAGTATTGAAGACGTTGAAAGCACCGTAATAGGAATAAGAGGCACAACACCACTGTTGCTGAGCGATGTTGCAGAGGTTTCCCTTGGCGAAAAACCCGTTACCGAATGGGCGAGTTTCAACGGTGAGCGATGTCTTATTATCCGCGTAAGGAAAATGGCTGAAGCCAACACTGTTGAGGTTGCAAGGGAAGTTGCGGAACTCGTTGAAGAACTGGGCGGGGAATACGAGGCACTTGAACTTGAAATAATACAGAACGACGCTGAATTTATAGAAGATTCAATAGGTGAAGTAATCGAGGCTCTTATTCTTGGCGGTCTTCTCGCTTTCGGAGTTCTCTTTTTCTTCCTGAGAGACTGGAGAAGTCCTCTGATACTGGGCCTTTCACTTCCGCTGAGTATCGCCATCGCACTTTTCTTCCTTTTTATGTCGGGCGTAACTCTTAATATCATGTCACTTGGCGGTCTTGCCCTTGGAACCGGATTACTTGTTGACAATGCGGTGGTTGTGCTGGAGGCCATATACAGGCGGCGGGAAAACGGTGAAAAAGCATTCAGCGGAGCCAATTCCGGCACATCAGAAGTCGGCAAGGCCATTACAGCAAGCACGCTTACTACACTTATTGTTTTCTTCCCGGTTGTATACATGGAGGGGATAACCAGCCAGCTGTTCCGTGATCAGGCTCTGGCAGTGGGATTTGCTCTGCTAGCAAGTCTTCTTGTAGCAGTTACTGTTATTCCAACTCTTACAGCAAGGATCAGAAAGATTAAGACAGGCAGCGATATAACAACAAGGCTTAAGGATCGGTACGCCAATATCATGAAGAAGGCTCTCAAACATCCCGTAGCCATTATGACCGGAGTAATTGCGATATTTTTGATTGCGCTGCTTGCGGGGCTGGGGCTTCCAATGCAGCTTCTTCCAAGCACACCGGTTGACCAGCTGGAGATTTCATATTCAGCTCCCAGGGGTACATCCATGCAGCAGATGATCGAGCTTTCCGCCGAGGTCACAGGGCTGGCTATATCTTCCGGCGCCGACTGGGTTTCCGGACGCAGCGGAGTTCGATCAGCAGAGGGCGTGGACGCTGTCCTTACGGCCTCATACCCATCTCCGGAGGATGCAGCAGATGCCATGCCGGTGCTCAGAAATACCTGGAATTCCATGTTCAGTTTTCCCATTACAGTTGAAAAGCGGGAATCCCTTCTTGGTGAGATACTCGGCGGTGGAAGTTCCTTTACCGTCTATCTTGAGGGGGAGAGTATCGATGCTGATCTGATGGCAGCTGAAGGACTTGCGGCTATACTGTCGCAGTATGAGGGAGTTGAGTCGGCAGATGTTCAGTACCTTCCGGGCAAACCGGAAATGGTCCTTGATCTTGACCAGGAACTGCTGAACCTGTACGGATTGACTGCGAACGATGTTGCTGATTTTGTGGAAAGTTTATCAAGAGGCATTACGGCAACCACTTATTACAGGCAGGATGAAAGGGTGGATGTTGTCCTTCTCGCAGGGAGCGGTGAGGGGATACCTACGGATTCGCTTCTTGCCAGGTCAATACCTACTTCATCCGGACTTCTATTGTTGAACAGGATCTGTGAACCGTACAGGCAGCAGACACCCGGCTTCATTGAACACAACCAGGGAAACCGCGCGGTGGGTGTTCAGGTGCAGGGATCGGGAAGCAACCTGGCAAGGATATCAAATGAAGTGGCTGCCGCCGCGGATACACTGCTCTGGGAGGTTCCCGTTCAGCTGAGGCAGGGCGATGAGATAGAGGAGATGAACAGAACTACATCGAGTCTGGTGCTTGCCGCACTGCTTGCCATCGGTCTGGTTTACGTTCTGCTCGCGACCCAGTTTGAATCCTTCAGGGAACCCTTTGTGATTATGTTTACCGTTCCTCTTGGGATCATTGGCGTCGTCATCGGTCTGGGCCTTTTCGGTCAGAGCTGGAACGCACTTTCAGGCATTGGGCTCGTGGTACTATGCGGTATTGTTGTTAATGACGGAATTCTTCTGGTCGAGAGAATAGGCCAGCTCAGAAAGCAGGGGCTTGCAAAGAACAATGCCATCATTCAAGCAGGAAGAGATCGATTCAGACCTGTGCTTATGACGACTGTAACAACTGTACTTGGTCTTCTTCCCATGGCAATTGGATTCGGTTCGGGAGCAAGTCTCCGCCAGCCTCTCGCGATTGCGGTAATTGGAGGGATATCGGTAGCCACTGCGCTGACACTGATAGTTGTTCCCATCCTGTACAGGCTGCTTTCCGGAAAGAGGGATACAGTTGTCGATGGTTGATCTGGTTCTCCGCAGACCGCGGGGGACAGCAGTAATTTTCGCAGCCCTTCTTGTCCTTGCGATAGTCTCTTTCAACAGGGTGCCGATAGAGGGAACACCTGACGCTACATTGCCTACATTGAATATCTCCGCTTACTGGTCGGGAGCTGATCCCGAAGCTATCTGCGAACAGGTTACCCGTCCCATCGAAGATGTTGCCAGGGAAGTAAAGGGTGTTATAGAGGTTTCTTCCACTTCGAGGCCAGGCAACAGCAGCGTAAAAGTATCCTTTGAAAAAGGAACGGATATGGACGTTGCGTCAATGGAGCTCACCGAGAGGATTTCGTTTCTCCGGGATGAGCTGCCCGACGCTGTAATGATAGGAAGCGTTACCCAGGCCGTTCCCAGGGAACTTACCAGCGAAGGGTTCCTGATCTACGCCATCACAGGAGCCGAGCCTTCCGTACTCAAACAGATTGCCGATGATATTATCGTTCCAAGGATCGAGCGCATCGAGGGTATCAGCTCGGTAATCGTTGAAGGCCTTGGTCAGCAGGAAATCGTTTTGGACATAGACCGCGACGCACTGAACTCTCTTGACCTTACCCTCATCGAAGTTGCCGGTGCAGTTACTAACGGTATTGTGGACAGAAACGCGGGTGTAGCCGTAGACACCTCGGGACTCGAAGCGGTCATTCGGCTTTCAACCGTTCCTGCGAATGTGGCTGAATTGAAGGATCTTGTCGTTTCAAGCAGGGGCGGAAGGTTCGTTACACTGTCCGATGTCACCAGCAGAATACTGGTGGATTACAATACCAGTGAAAATTTCATATACAGATACAACGGAATGGATCAGGTAAGCCTTCAGATAGACCGAAGCTCCTCAAGTAATGCAGTCCGTGCAGCAGGGCTGGTAAAGAAGGAGATTGAGGAACTTGAGGCTGACCTGCCTGAAGGTATAGAACTCAATCTTAATGAGGATGGCACAGAGGGAATAACCAAAGATCTTAAGGATCTTTCCTGGAGAGCCCTTATTTCACTTATTCTGATTGTTCTCATTCTGCTTCTCCTGAATCACAGCCCCCTTTCGACACCATTGATAATAAGTTCAATCGTTTTCTCCGCTGCTATGGCGATTACAGCAGTGTACCTTGCGGGTTACAGTATCAATATACTTACACTCAGCGCCCTTGCAATCGCGTTCGGGCTTCTCGTTGACGGTGCTGTTGTTGTGCTTGAGGCTATAGGTTACCGCAGAAGACATGGAATGTCCCCTATTGAAGCGGCCGGCATAGGCGCGAAGGAAGTAGCCATGCCCATTCTGGGAGGCATACTCACTACAATGGTGGCCATGGTTCCGCTTCTGGCCAGTGAAGGTATTCTGAAACTTTATTATCAGCCTTTCGCCTTTACCATAGCCGCCACACTTACGGCTTCCTATTTCATCTGTCTTACTCTGGTTCCTTCGATAGCGGGAAGATGGAAATCGAATAAATGGTACAGGGAAAGAAAATGGGACAGGCATCTTGCCAGAATGATAGCGGTTCTCCATCATCGCCCGCTGATAGCTGTAATCCTTGCTATACTGCTTGTTGGTGGAGCGGTTTACGTGTTCCTTGCAAAGGTTGAAAAGGGAGAGGAATGGGGCTTCAGCTTCGATGTGGATTACATACTGGTATGGATGCAGTTCCCCCCGGGAACGCCACAGGATGTTGTGGATGAAGCGGCAAAAGGTTTTGAGGCAATTCTGGCAAACAGGGAGGGTATCGAATCTACAAGAACTTCCGTTTACGGCGAGAGTGCGAATATCTACTCGATTCTCACCGAAGAGGCTGTTGAAACGGGGTACGGCCTTCAGATCGAGGCCGAAGCGGTGGCTTATGCTACGACCCTTGGCGGTACCCGGAGCGTTTATGTCAGGGGTATGAATCCAGAACCATACTGGAGAAGTACCCGAAGCGCGGGGATGATGCAGACCATCGAACTTCGGGGTTTCGATTACCAAGGGCTCAAGGATATTGCTCTGGCCATGCAGATCATGCTGGAGAGACATCCCAGAGTCGGGGAAGTCAATATAAACTGGGATCCCAGAAACCCCGAGCGGAACCAGCTCGCGGTGGTTTTCGACAGGCAGGAGCTTGCGGATCTGGGTGTAAATCCCTACCAGATATTTCAGGCTTTCAGATACAACCTTGCCGGTGGGTACGGCAGAGAGATTCAGATAGGTGATGAAAGCATCGATATGACATTCAGAATAGACGGGATGGAAAACCCCGAATTGTCCGACGTTCTGGAAAGCCGCATAATGACAGTCGGCGGTACTATGGAACTGGGCGACGTAATCCGGATCGATACTCTCGATGTGCAGGGTTCAGTGGAAAGGGAAAACGGAGAGTACATCCGTACAATTGCCTATTCGTTCATGGGAGCTGAAAGAATGGCTGCCCGTTTCAGGGTCTCACTTCTTGACAATCTTGAACTTCCATCGGGATACAGAGTCTACGAGGAGGAGTACGTACCATTCTGGCTGCAGGATGATGATACTGACATGAATCTTATCGTACTGCTTGCGATAATAGCCGTATTTGCCGTTACCGCGATTGTATTCGAGTCTTTCACAGCTCCCCTTTACATACTGGCGGTCATACCCATGGCCCTTGTGGGAGTCGTTGCCGGTTTCTGGATATTTGACAGGGTTTTTTCTCCGCAGGCTTACGTAGGGAGCGTTTTCCTCGTTGGAATTGCGGTTAACAATTCAATATTGCTGGTAGACAGTTTTGAGAAGAAGAAGAAAACCGGCATGGATATCAAAAAAGCTGCTGACATGGTGGTCGCGGAAAGGTTAAGGCCCATTCTGCAGACCAGTGCCACGACGATTCTGGGGCTCCTCCCGCTGGTTCTGTGGCCCATGCAGCAGTCCAACGATCTATGGGAGAATTTGTCATTCACAGTTGTGTGTGGCATGCTCATTTCTACTCCTCTTGTGCTGATATCTCTGCCCGCCATGATACAGTTGACTTCCCGGAAAGGGAGGAAGAAAAAATGATTAACAAAGTGTTTTTTGCAGTTACCGTTATAGTTCTCTCTATCGCCGCATGCGGAGGTGAGGAGGAAGAAGCCGAAAGGGAGACTCTTGAACCTTCACCCCTTCCGGTAGCAGCTTCAGCTGCTGTTATTGACACGCTGTTCGAAGTTGTCAGTTCAACGGGCAGGATAACTTCGGCAAGGACCCAGTCCCTCTCCGCACAGATCCAGGGTGAAGTTGTTCTGGCGCCTGAATTCGTTGGAATGGAAGTAAGTGATGGAGAGGTAGTATTCAGGATCGCCTCGGGTGAGAGCGCTTCCAGCTTATCAAGCGCCAGCAGCTCTTACAGGAACGCACAGTCGCTGTACGAGTTCGAATGCGAGAATTACAGGGGTGAACTTACACCGGAAGTGAAAAGCATGCTGCGGCAGACAACCGGGCTTGCCGATGCTCAGACAAGACTTGCCTCAGCCCAGACGCAGTACAGTAACGCTGCCATTACAGCACGCTTCGATGGAGTGGTATCGGATGTTTCCGCAAGGGAGGGCATGGTTGTTTACCCGGGAACAGTTCTTGGAGAAATAATAGACCCCTGGAGCCTTCAGGCCAGGATAAATCTCGATGAGCGCGAGCTTGCCAGGTGCGCGGCCGGACAGAGGGTTTACATGACAATTCCATCTCTTAACGACACTACACTGGTTGGAACTGTGGCATCGGTATCCCCTGTTATTAATCCTTCGATGAGAGCTGGAGAAGTCATAATTGACCTCCCCGCAGTGCCCAACCTCAGAACGGGAGCCACGGCCAGGGTTGAGATAGTTATAGCCGTGTATCCGGATCAGCTTGTAATACCGCAGGAGGCTATTCTGATAAGGGATGACCGCGATATGGTTTTCGTCGTTCTCGAAGGACATGCCAAATGGCGATACATTACACTTGGTCCTGAAGGAAGGGGCATAGTCGCGGTGGAAGAGGGGGAAGAAGGTATAAAGGAAGGTGATCAGGTTATCACCTCCGGTCATTACTCCCTGGCCCACGACGCTCCCGTAGCAGTGGTTAACTAGCGGAATCAGGTGACAACAGGAAATGAACTGCTAACTCAGCGTAAATTGCATTCAAAGTATTTTTAACTACCTTTGCCATCTAAATGCATATGGCAATAGAGTTATCGCCGAATACATCGCGAATGAAATCGAATAATTATCCTGTACCCGGAAATACTTGAATGAGCAGACTCATTTTTCATCGGTTTATCAGAATAAAGGTTATGGATGAAATTTAGTTTTGCCACGCTATTCCTGCTGACCGCGGGAATTGTATTCGGAGATATCCCTGACTATACGCTTCAGTGGGATTGTCTGACAGTTATGGATAAGCAGGGCGATGAAATTTTGTGCGACTGCATCATGTCAGATGACTGTTCATGTTTCAAGCTCGTATATCTTTCATGTACGGAATGCGGCAGAGAACTCTGGCTGCTGGAGCTGGACATAGCGGGAGAAATCATGAGTAGAACCGAGCTGCTTTTCGGTCATATCGATCAGTCAGAATGGGTGCTTCCCAGATTCATTGATGAAAGTACTGTGGCCATCGCGTACGGTTCCCGATCCGAAATCTGTAATACTGAGATTCAGATAGTTGACCTGTCCGGCTCGGAAGATGTAAGAACAATCAACCTCTCCGACCTTTTCCCGAACGATGTAATAGTTCGGATTACTTCCATTGAACCCTCGAGTACGGATCTGATGATACTTGTCGGCAGCAGCCAGTCATCAGAACAGATGAATTCACTTTTTGTTGCAACCATGGATATTAACGGTACGATTATCTGGCAGACAAAACTGTTCGGATCTCTGGATTATGTTCAGAAAGGAAGTACACTGAAACTTCTGAATGACGGTGGCTGCATACTGACGGACATGATTGACTGTTTTCCCTCGGAAGGCATTTTCATTTACAGGCTTGATGCGGACGGCAGAGAGGTCTGGAGAAGTTCCATTGAGCTGGATTGTGAATGTTATACGGATTTCAGTGATTTCACCGAGCTCGATAATGGAAACATCCTCTGCACCGGCGGATTCGAGCAGGCTGGTGGTCAGATGGCATACCGGGGTATGGTGGTATGCCTGGATCCCTCCGGCCATGAGCTCTGGCGAAGGGAGGACTGGTACCAGGATCATACTATGTTTGTTTCTGCGGAGCCTTTGCCAGGAGGCAGCTCCATGCTCACCGGATGGACCGGTACTGAGGGTGATTACGTCTTTGAAATAATGGATATGGACGTACTTATTGCGGAAATTGATGCTGAGGAAGAATCAATCACCGGGTTCCTGATTGAAGAACCCGGAGATCAGAAACCCCGTTTTGTTTATGCGATGAGTGAAGGAGAGCTTTTCATAATCGGCGAGCATACCCCTGATGGAAACGACGAATCGGATATTTTCCTTGGCAGACTTCTTATATCGCTTTGAGGATTATACTTGCGATTTCAGTCAATGTAAGTGATTCAGCCGAGGCTCTGATCTCATTTACCGTTTTGTCTGGCAGTTTACCAAGGACATTGCTGAGCAGTTCTTCAATATTCGTTGACTCGCCTTCAACGAAGAATGATTCTTTATTCTCCTTTATGAACAGAAGGGCTAACGCGGCATAATCCAGCCTGTTATCTTCAACAAACCTCTTTGATATTTCGAGAAGTGCTGAGAGGGCAAGTGGAAGAAGGCCCACTAAGGTAGCTGTCTTAAGGGCTTTGCGGTAATATTCCAGGGATTTCCCTGGGTTTCCCAGGTTATTTACATCACGTCCGAGATTCAGATAGCAAATAACTATACCTTCGCGGTCTCCAATTCTCTCGGATATGGAAAGGCTTTTTTCATGGAGTTCCAGAGAATGCTGCTTGTCTCCTCTGACGAAAGAAACGTTGCCCAGGTTTCCAAGGCAGTTGGCAATTCCCCATTGATTCCCAAGTGATTCGTAGGCTTTCAGGCTTTCTCTGTAGTACTCACCAGCATCCTCAAATCGGTCGAAAGTCATGGCTATGTTTCCCATGTTTAGCTGTGTGATGGATATTCCGTTGACATCATCTATTTTCCTGTAGATTTCATAGCTCTTTTTATAATAGGAGAGGATTCTGTCATAGTCCCTCTCATTATCGAAATCTGCCATTCTCATCGTAGCTCTGGCCAGAATTGATCTGTTACCGGATTTTTCAGCGCTTCCGTAGGCCTTTAAGCCCAGTTCTTGTGCAAGATCCATCTGACCCCTGAGGATTGCTATCCAGGTTAGAACAAGCAGTGACTGTGCAGCAATTCCCTGTTCGCTCTCTTCCTCTGCGATTTCCAGTGCCCGTTCCAGTTGCTTGCAGGCTTCATCGTATCTGGTCAGCTTTTCAAGAGTGCAGCCCGTATCAAGGTGAAGCTGCGCAAGATCACCATAACCATCCGGAACGATGGAAAGAGCCCTCTGGAATGCAGATAGAGCTTCCGCAAAAGAACTTGTTGAATAGGCGGATTTGCCCGATCTCGACAGCCATTCAACGGCATGCTTCCGGTCAGCGCCCCTGTCATAGTGTTCGGCTATCAATCCGGAGAATTCTGAAACGCGGTCTCCGCTGTTATTGACAATCCACTCAGCAATCTTGCGGTGGTACGTTTTTCTGAGTTCAAGAAGTACTGTATCGTATGTTACATCCTTCAGTATCGCATGCTTGAAAAGATACTCCCGGGCGCGCGAGAACGTTGAATCATCGTTTCCATGTATCAGATCCCTGGACTGCAGCAGAGAAAGCATTGAATCGGTATCTGTGCTGTTCTCATACAGATTCTCCACCGCAAGGTCCCAGAACAGTCTTCCTATTACAGATGCTTTCTGAAGCATTTCTTTTTCCTCGCCGGGCAGGCTGTCAAGCCTGGCCTGCAGAACACCGGTAAGAGTAGAGGGTACTGTTTTCCTGATCATTGATCCGGGTTTTACCGTCCATCTATCTTTTCCCGGAATGATAACACCGTCTTCCACAAGCATTGCTATCAGTTCTTCCACATAGAATGGATTGCCCTCGGAACTTGAAAGAACAAGGTTAGTGATATACGCAGGAAGGTCTTCCACTTCTTTCAGGATTTCTCTTATAAGGTTGCCACTGTATTTCTCGGACAATGGTTTCAATTTTATAAAACGATGCGGAAGCCCTTCCCCCCAGCGTGGATGCGTTTCAAGAAGAGGAGGTCTGGAAAGGGAGAGTATCAGTAGTCTGTCATCGGTGATATCCCCTGCCAGTCGTTCTATCAGTTCAAGGGATGTGTTGTCCGCCCAGTGCAGATCTTCAAGGTATATCAGGGTTCTGTTATCGGCTGCGGTGCCTCGGAAGTAATTGATCAGGCAGGACTGGCCGGTGGCTGCCAGAGCCGGTGTTCCCATGAGTTTTCTGACCGGTTCGGATGATGAAAAATCGAATCCTGCGTAGTGGCATGCTATATGTATTTCATCCTTTGTCAGATATTCACCCATTTCCGCTTCGAACTTCTTCCATGCGACTTCGGCTGAATCAGTTTCCCTGACGTTCATTCTGTACCTTAGAATATCCCTGAATACCGAGCAGGGAGTATTTTTCATTTCAGGAGTACATCGCGCATTGAAGAAGACTATATCATCGCCTTCCCGCTCAACCCTCTTTCTGAATTCATGAAGCAGTCTGGATTTTCCAATACCGGCCTCACCGATAATGGTAATCATGCGGGGAGTGCTTTCAAGCATCGTTCTGTTAAGAGTGTCTATCATGGTCTGTAGTTCTTCATCCCTGCCTATCATTTCGGTCTCAATACCCAGTATACCTGTGTTGATCTGCTGGAATCTTCTGGGATTGGCCGATAGGGCAACGTAGGTTTTCAGAGGATCGGTAATACCTTTTACTTCGATAGGATCTCTGGATTCAAAAACAAAAGCGTTCCGGACATGCTTGTAAGAATCATGAGAAACGATGACGCTTCCAAGCGGAGCTGAGGACTGAAGCCTGGATGCTACATTAACAGTGTTACCCATTGCGGTATATTCTCCCTTGAGTCCGATTCTGCCCAGGAAGACAGGGCCGGAATGTACTCCTATTCTCATTCTGAATTTCGGGATTCCCTTTTCCGGGTCAGGAAGGATTTTCTCCGCTGAAGCCTGCATCTCCAGAGCTGATTTTATCGCTCTTTCCGTATCGTTCTCCCGAACGGTTTCTGTTCCCCAGAGGGCCATAACGGCATCACCGATGTGTTTATCTATCACACCTCCATGTTTGATTACGATGGAATCAAGGGCGGTCCAGAGGTAGTTAAGTGCCTCCGTAACGTATTCAGCATCGTGTGATCCGCATATTTTTGTGAAATCCGATATGTCCGCGAAGAGTACGGTAACGTATTTCCGCAATTTCCTTCCGTCATTATCACTGATATTCTCAAGCTTTTCCCGGAGAGGGACCAGAGCGATATCCACGATTTCGCTTCCCAGCTCATCCCTTTTTTCCTCAAGGGCTGCGATGGCCTTCTGCAGACGTATCTTATTGTTCTTTGAACCTTCTTCAGCCATACCAAACCGATTTCATACTGGTTACGGCAACTCCTTTTGATTCACCTTCTATATCCGGTAAAACTCTTATACTGTGTCTGTACTGTCCCTTCATAGTAAATGTTAAAGATGTAATTCCGAAAGCATTCGAATGATCTCACCTGACCTGATGACTGCTGAGTTCGGACAGGAAAGTACATTACAGAAAGCAATTGCCTGGTGCGGATCCTTTCTTGGATAAAGATAGCACATTACAGTTACCGCTTCGGGACTGCAGGGACAGCTGGCCAGAACATCGAGCTCCGTTCCACAGTTGGGGCATGAAAAAACAAGAGGTTCATTCGGATCTACTTCTCCCTCGATCACACTGTAGGATGTGTCTCCGAATACTGCTGAAAGGGAAACAAGTCCGTTTCCGCTCTTTCTGCCGCGAAATCTCACAATGATTCCAGGGAAACCGGATACATCATGATCAACTGAAATCAAGTTATGCCCTTCAGGGCAGTATGCTGCGTTTACCACGACTTCAGCCTTAATGGTTTTCCTTTCATCATGTTCTATTTCAGGGATATTCAATCTGCCCTTATCGTTGAACATATTGCCTGGCATGTAATTACTCCTTTTTCTAAATACAAATTTTGGATATTAACATCTCTTCATATATGATAGACATAAAGATGCAAAAGGAAAAGTACCCCTGTTTTATCTGCCAGTACGTCGTTACAGCAAAGATTGCGGCAACAACAATATAGTTAATCAGCGGTAATGATGGTGTTGGCGAATGAAATGTGCGGGTTTATTTGAACCATAGCTTCGGGAAGGAAGTACGAGATGAAAACCAGGTCACTTTGCAGTGTAATAATGCTTCTTACGGGTCTGATTCTGGCAGTCGCCTGTGGGGAGAACGGAGCCCCGGTCGTACCGGAAGATTCTGATGTTGTTATTGAGCATGTTGAATCAGAAGGGGCGGCTGAGCTTATTCCCCGATCTGTTCTATTCGGCAATCCTGAGAGAATAAGGCCGCAGCTGTCCCCGGACGGTGAGCAGATCGCTTACATAGCTCCGGTTGACTGCGTTCTCAATCTCTGGGTTATGAATGCCGATGGAACTGAAGCCAGGCAGCTCACCTACGATACCAACCGTGGTGTAACCAATTATTTCTGGGCGGAGAACGGTATAGATATTCTTTACATGCAGGATCAGGCAGGTGAAGAGAATACGCATGTGTACAGGCTGAATGTTGAAACTGAAGAAGTAACCGACCTTACTCCTTTCGAAGAAGTAAAAGCCTACGTAAGCGCTACTGACCGCGATCAGCCTAACACGGTAATTATCGAGATGAACAAGAATAATCCTATGTTCTTCGATGTCTATTCCTGTGACCTCGAGACCGGAGAGCTTACACTGCTTCAGGAGAATCCTGGAACGACCGAAGACGGCTGTATGGTTCTTGGTTATATGACCGATGAAGATTTGAATATTCGAGGAATGGCTACAATAAACCCGGAGAGTGGTACGATTGTATTCTATCTTAAGGATGTCGGTGCAGAGGAATGGAAAGAGTTCGTCAGCTTTTCTGCTCTTGATTCAGTCAGCCCACAGCGTTTCAGTGAGGATGGCAGGGGCATTTATTACGAGTCCAATCTGGAATCCAACACAACCATGCTATTCTATCAGGATCTGGATACCGGAGAGATAACTGAAATAGCCCACGATTCGCTTGCGGATGTAGGCGGTGTTTCCTTTGATCCTTTCACTGGTGAACCCAGGGCAGTCAGTTTCCATTACCTTCGAAGGAACGTCGAAGTTCTTGATTCTTCGATCCAGGATGATTACGATTTCCTGGGTGAATTCCATCCGGGTGACTTTGGGATTACTTCCAGGGATAATGCTGACAGTACATGGATAGCGGTGTATTTCACTCCACAGAGTCCTGCCAAATACTATCTCTACGACAGAACATCGCAGGAAATGACGTACCTTTTCAACGCTATTCCCGCCCTTGATGATTATCAGCTGGCAGAAATAGAACCTGTTCTTATTCCGGCACGTGATGGACTTATTCTGCCCAGCTATCTGACACTTCCCCTTGATGCCGGTGATGAACCTCTTCCCATGGTTCTTTACGTGCATGGCGGTCCGTGGGCAAGGGATTACTACGGTTACGAACCTTTCGCTCAAATGCTTGCTAACCGAGGCTGTGCCGTTCTTCAGGTTAATTTCAGAGCTTCATCCGGTTTCGGCAAAGAGCATCTCAATGCCGGTAACAAAGAGTGGGGCGCTCTTATGCAGGATGACCTTACGGATGCAGTTAACTGGGCGATTGAACAGGGAATTGCTGACCCTGAAAGGGTAGTCATTATGGGAGGCTCCTACGGTGGTTACGCGACGCTTGCCGGAGTTACATTTACCCCCGACCTTTATTGCGCTGGAGTGGATTTCTTCGGGCCATCAGACCTTATTACCTTCAGGGAAACCGTTCCGCCGTACTGGAAGCCTATGAACGTCCTTATGGATATTAGAGTGGGTGATATGGATGAAGATTCACTGATGCTCGAGGAGCGTTCTCCGCTTAATTACGTCGAGAATATCAGTGTTCCTATGCTCATAATTCAGGGCGTTAACGATCCCAGAGTGGTACAGGCGGAATCGGATCAGATGGTGGAAGCTCTTAGAAACAACGGCAACGAAGTTTACTATGTGGTTTACGATAACGAGGGGCACGGTTTTGCCATTGAAGCGAACAGGCTTGAATTCGCGGGCAGGGTGGAGGAATTCCTTTACAACAATGTATCCGGTCTTGAATGCCAGATGTTCGAGGAGATCCCAAACTCCACTTCTCACGTCAGATAGGGGTCAGGTCTTGCATTCGGGCATTATTACACTATTATATATCTATTGCTATATATAATAAATGTATAATGATATCTGAGTACTTTTAGTGATCGCAGTCGCTGCTGCTGCATAAGTTCAGTATTGTGAACGATGTTCTGGGTTGCTTGTTGCTGTTGCTCTATCGAGAGATGATAATCCGGGAAGCTTTTTTCAGTAAAATATCCGCCGGAGGGGAAAGATCTCAATAGAATCTTTGAACAGTGATTATTCAAATGCAATACAAGATTGGGAGTCTTCATGAGTAGCGAAAAAAAGCTCAGCAATGGCTCTATTCAAATAATCAGAGTAATTGCGATATCCATCGGAACCCTGCTGCTTACGGCTGCACTCTTCGCGAATTTACTTGGACTCAGCACGAGCAGCGGGCTGAGCGGGAACCAGATCACCTTCGGGGTCACCGGACTGGTCCTGATCGGTGCTGGTATCCTCGGCAGAAGATTCCCGGGGTTCTACAGAAATACAGCGCTGATGTTGCTGAATATTATCATCGCTGTCGTGCTGCTGGAAATTCTCTGCCTGGCGCTGGTCAAGATCATCGATCCGGGAAGGTTCGAGCATCGAGCGATCAAACCGGAGAAGGTTCATGCTGCTGATGTACTGCAAAATACTGTCGTACAGGGCATGTACGCTCCTTACGTTGTTTGGCGCACGCATCCAGTGGTTCGCAGCGATATCCTTACTATCAGCGAAAACGGTTACAGACTTGTTCGGGGAATCTCCGAGGATAACGATGCTTTCAGAGTATTTCTCTTTGGCGGTTCCACCATGTGGGGAATGGGTGTATCGGATTCAAATACCATAGGCAGCTACCTGCAGGACGAGCTGGCCGAGCTGTCGGATAGACCGGTCGCTGTCTATAACTTCTCTCAACCCGGTTTTGCATCCACCCAGGAGGTTATCGAACTCATGCTTCAACTCCGCGACGGAAACATTCCGGATATAGTGATCTTTTTCGACGGGGTGAACGATATCTGGAACGCTTACGGATCCGGACAAGCCGGAGGACATCATGGGCAGGAACAAGTTGCAGCCAGAGTCGAGGGCAGGTCGATGGAGTTCGAAGAGCCTTCCATATTCGAGTTTGTTCTCGAGAATAGCAATCTCTGGCTTCTGGTGACCTCTCTCCGCAACAGGATCCAGGGTGAAGAGATCAGAGTGGAGGATCTGTTGACTTACAGAACCATGGGAATGGACAGGGACAGTCTTGCACTGGACGTGGTGAATACTTACATGGGAAATTGCTTTGTAGTCGAGGCTTTAGCCGAATCGTACGGCTTCGAATACGTTTTTATCTGGTAACCTTGCATATGGATCGGTTCCAAAACACTTACTCCCGATGAGGAGAATCTGGCTTTGGGAGGAACCGATTATCGTTCAAATAGTGCCGATGTTTCTTACGAGGCATTGTTGGAATCAGCGTACGAGCTTTTTGAGGTAAATATCCCGGATACCGTTCGATACTCATCTTTCACCCATGTGTTCGATCAGACATCTGAGAGCGTCTATACCGATGTATCGGGAGCGCACCTGAATCCGCCGGGGAATCAGATCGTAGCAGAAGAAATTCTGAATATGATCGTTGAGCGCAACCTTCTGAAACTCGATTTACAGAGTGAAGTACGGAGCAATTGAATACTCATGGCTAAGTCACCCCATGCGGATTAGAATATAGCGTATATGAACGGAGCGATGGCTGAGCCCTGGGATAGGACCAGAACAAGGCTGAGAAGCAGCAGGACAACGATCACCGGGGTGAGCCACCACTTCTTACGTGTTCTTAAAAATCCCCAGATCTCCTTCACTTTTCCCATTTATTCCTTCTCTCAGTAAGGTTTATCCGGCCTGCTGCAGGGACCGTCGGGGTCAACTTCATGCCAATATGATTCCATATCATCCCTGAACACAAGCCCCAGCGAGTCTTTGCCAAAGAGCCGCATGACCAGACCTGTCAGTGTCACCGCGATGAAGAAGACCAGGGTAAGCAGTACATTCGTCATGACGAAGCCCATCGCGAGAGCCAGCTTCATCCAGATCCATTCAACTGGTCCGAGAAGCCCGGGGAAGAACAGGCCGAAGATAAGAAAGAATCCGGAGAGAACGGCTGAGTAAGGCCATGCTCCAAAACCCCTGAGCCATAGCACGACGGTTACTACCGCGAATGCTGCGGTCATAACCAGACCGAACTTTCTCAACTTCCGTTCGTTACTCAAAGCTCAGTCCAGTTCGAAAACTTCATGCAGATCCTTTTCCTTTTCGCTCTTGGGCTGATCCTTCTTTAAAAGCAGACAGTCACCGAGCGCGAGCATGTCCATCTGCGTTCTCATGAAGCAGATGTAGGCGTCATCGGGTGAACAGACGATCGGTTCCCCTCTCACGTTGAAACTTGTGTTTATTATAAGGCCGCAGCCTGTTTTTTTCTCGAAGGCTTTGATCAGCCTGTGGTACCTTGGATTCCGTTCCATGTCCACTGTCTGGACCCTTGCGGAATAATCGACGTGTGTGATGGCAGGTACATCAGACCGAGGTGCCTTCAGCTTTTCTATCCCGAAGAGATTTTCCTGTTCCGGTGTAAGCTCCGTCCTCCGAAGGGGCTGTACAGGGGCAACCAGCAGCATGTAAGGGCTTGGTCTGTCCAGCTCGAAGTAATCCGAGACACGCTCCTCCAGTACCGATGGTGCGAAAGGTCTGAAGGACTCCCTGTACTTGATCTTGAGGTTCATCCGTGACTGCATCTCGGGACTCCTGGCATCACCGATGATGGATCTGTTGCCCAGTGCTCTCGGTCCGAATTCCATCCTGCCGCCGAACCAGCCCACTACCTTGCCGTCTGCAATGGCATCGGCCACCAGGTCGATGGTATCGGCTTCTTCCAGCCTCCTGTAGCGATAGTCCTTCACTTTTAACCACGTCTCGATGCTGTCGTTGTCCCATGATGGACCAAGAAGGGAGCCTTGCTGCAGGTCGTGAACACCATCGGCTTCCCGTGCGCCGTTCAGTACCTGGTGCCAGGTGAAGAGCGCGGCTCCCAGAGCGCCTCCGGCGTCTCCGGCAGCAGGCTGTATCCAGATGTCGTCGAAGATACCTTCTCGAAGTATCTTACCGTTTGCCACGCAGTTCAGGGCCACTCCCCCGGCGAGGCAGAGGTTCCGAAGGCCAGTTTTTCTTCTGACGTGCCTGGCCGTCCTGAGCATAACCTCCTCGGTGACCGCCTGGACAGAGGCAGCCAGGTTCATGTCACGCTGTGTCAGCTTGCTTTCCGGTTTCCGGGGAGGTCCTCCGAACAGTTTGTGGAACTTCCTGCTGGTCATTGTAAGTCCCTGGCAGTAGTTGAAGTAGTCCATGTTCATCCTGAAGCTGCCGTCCTCCTTGAGGTCTATCAGCTCGTTCAGGATGAGATCGGCGTATTCAGGTTCTCCGTAGGGAGCAAGACCCATCACCTTGTACTCCCCCGAATTCACCCTGAAGCCCGTGTAGTAGGTAAAGGCAGTGTAGAGCAGCCCCAGGCTATGAGGAAAATGGAGTTCTCTCATCAGCTCGATGCGGTTACCGCTGCCGCTTCCCCAAGAACCTGTGGCCCATTCACCTACACCGTCCATCGTTATGACTGCCGCCTCCGGGAAGGGGCCGGGGAAGAAGGCAGAAGCCGCGTGTGACTGGTGGTGCTCAGTGTAGATCATCTCACCCTTAAAACCGCCCAGCTCTTTCCTTATCATTTCGCCCATCCAGAGTTTTTCTTTGAGCCAGAGAGGCATGGACTTCAGGAATGAGGGAAGACCTGAGGGCGCGAATGAGAGGTAAGTCTCGAGGAGTCGCTCGAACTTCAGGAAGGGTTTATCGTAGAAGGCTATATGAGTAAGTTCTCCAGCATCAATGCTTCCCTCTTCCAGGCAGTACGAGATGGCGTTGCTGGGAAAGGCATGATCGTGTTTCTTCCGCGAGAAGCGTTCCTCCTGTGCTGCTGCCACAATACGTCCGTCGTGTACAAGGCACGCGGCGGAATCATGGTAAAAGGCGGAAATACCGAGGATGAACATATTACTCCCTGGGGTCAGGTCTTGCATTTATGCATTATTACACTTTTATATAATATGGTCTGAGTTACTTGGGTGTATCTTAGTACGCCCTTGCCAGGATGACTCTGGTACTCGTTTCTCTGCCGGTCATGATGCACTTCCCGGAGCCTTCCTGTTGCTCGAGGGGAATACATCTCACTGTAGCTTTTGTTTCCTGCTGCAGCCTAGCTTCATCTTCGGCATCGCCATCCCACCATACATTGTAGAAACCGGGGTTATTCACTATGGCTTCGCGGAAATCATCAAGACTTTCAACGCAATAAGTTCTTGCATCCCTCTTCCGGATCGCTTCATCAAGCATCTCGTTCTGTATTCCATCCAGAAGCTCCGGAATTCTATCCACAACTGATTCGAGTGGAATTGTAAATTTGCAATCTCTGCCCGGCTTGTTCCTCGGACTGGCCATCACATGTCCCTCCTGCAGGTCACGCGGCCCTATCTCAAGCCTCAGGGGAACACCACGGACTTCCCAGTAATTGAATTTGAAGCCAGGACTCATCCCCTCGCGGTCATCCACATCAACTCGAATATCCTTTTGCTTAAGATCATTCCTGATCCCGTTTACAACCTGCATAACCTCAGCTCTGGCGGAATCGTCCCTGGCTATAGGAATTATAACCACCTGAACGGGTGCAAGCCTGGGAGGCAGGCGCAGGCCATTCTCATCACCATGAACCATTATAACGCCTCCGACAAGCCTTGTGGACACACCCCAGCTGGTCTGATGTACGAACTGCTGTTCGTTGTTGCTGTCGAGGTACATCGTGTCGAATGCCCTGGCGAAGTTGGTTCCAAGGTAATGGCTTGTACCACTCTGAAGAGCCCAGCCGTTGCTCATCATGGCTTCTATGGTATAACTGTCAACTGCCCCTGCGAACTTTTCCCGTTCTGTTTTTCTTCCTGGTATTACCGGGATCGCGGCTACATTCTCTGCGAAATCCGTGTATACATTCAGCATTCTGAGAGTTTCCTCGCGGGCTTCCTTCTCATTCGCATGGGCGGTGTGCCCCTCCTGCCAGAGGAATTCAGTGGTTCTGAGAAATGCCCTGGGACGCATTTCCCATCGAACTACATTTGCCCACTGGTTAAGAAGCATGGGTAGATCTCTGTAACTGTTGATCCATTTGGAAAACATATGGTTTATGATGGTCTCGGAAGTAGGTCTTATAACCAGGGGTTCTTCAAGTTTTTTGCCTCCGCCGTGGGTTACAATTGCAAGCTCAGGGGCAAAGCCTTCCACATGCTCCGCTTCCTTTCTAATAAAGCTCTCAGGTATGAGTAGAGGAAAGTATGCGTTCTTATGTCCTGTTTCCTTAAAGCGTTCATCAAGGTTTGACTTAATATTCTCCCAGATTGAATATCCGTAGGGGCGGATTATCATACATCCCCGTACTGGAGCGGAGTCTGCAAGCTGCGCTTCGCGGATTACATCCTGGTACCATTTTGCGAAATCCTTATCAGGATTTGTAATATTCTTTGCCATTTATCAGTACTTCCCGTTAGAGTGGTCACTAAGATATCCAACGGCAAAACTAATTGAGATTCGCAGATACTCCAAGGCCGTAATTGACATGCGAGGTGATTGATATTAACTTTTTACTGTAGGGGGCCATTTGCTGAGAGTGGCAAAAGGAACCGATGAAGGCCGCGCCCTGATGTTTTGCTGATGCGTGACCTGCAAAAACAGGTAGACAGAAGTAGCAACAGGCCGTAGTAAGACCTTTAGCCCTGTTTGATAGACATTCTTCAGGGATATGGCCCCCGCAATTTTTTCCAGATTGATCCAAGGTTTACGGAAGGTATTAAATTGTTTTCTTTCAGAACGATATACTCTTCTGTGAAAGACAGAAACTACCGTTTGATCCTTCTCTTTTTTACAGTTTACACTGCAATCATGTTGCTTGTTCCCATTGTAAGACTTGTACCGAGGATTCCGGTTCCTCTTTTATCCTTCTTGTTGTGTTACTTTCTGTACAGATGGAAAAAGCTGCCGGAAGTGCTGAGACCCTGGATGTTCTATCCATTGCTCGTGCTTTCGTACTGGCAGCTTCAGTTTGTTGTATCATCCAATTTTCAGGAATACCATGGTGCTGGTATTATCGCCTTCGAAAGTAATCTGTTTGGAGAACTGCCAGTTGTATGGCTTCAGGAACATTTATATCAGGGCAGTATATCATGGTTCGATTACATTTTCGCCGTTTTTCACTCTTCACTATTCTTCATACCGATCGTATTTCCACTGATACTCATCTTCAGAAAGGGAGCGGAAAGGATGAAGAGGGCGACCGTTGCACTTACACTGATTTCTCTTGCCGGTTATGCGACCTATGTACTGTTTCCTCTTACACCTCCATGGATGGCTTCACTTGAAAATATGATACCACATGTGGAAAGGATAACGATCAGAGCACTTGGGGAAATTGCGCCTGGAGGAATAATTTCCGCTTTCAGCCCCAGCCCAAGAGGAGCGATGCCTTCACTTCATGCCGGGGTACCGATACTGGTATTGATGATCGCTTTTCGTGAATTTCGATGGAAAGCCTCGTGGTTTGTAATAATAGTAGCTGGTATATGTTTTGAAATTTCGTACGGTGCGGAGCACTATATTGTCGATATAGCTGCAGGTTTGGCCTATGCGATAATATCTTACCTGGTCGTTTACAAGTGGCTGATTCCGGACAGACGTCTGAAACCTGTTATTTCTGTTGATGCTGTGGAGGCATCAAAATGAAAAAGAATATCCATTTACTTGCGATGAAGAAAAGCAGAGGCGAGAAGATAGTGTCTCTTACCGCATACGATTACATGACCGCCAGGCTTGAAGAGGAAGCAGGAATAGATTTCATACTCGTAGGTGATTCGATGGCAATGGTTGTATTCGGTGAGGAAAATACTCTTGGTGCGGATATTGACGTCATGATTGCCCATACAAGAGCTGTTTCAAGGGGAGCGGCGAACACGCTCGTTGTAGGGGATATGCCGTTCGGATCCTATGAAAAATCCGATACTCTGGCTGTAAAGAACGCAGTGAGATTTATCTCTGAGGGCGGAGCTGGCGCCGTAAAGCTCGAGGGGGGCAACAATCGGTCCGTATCCCGGGTGAAAGCTATCATTGATTCTGGTATACCTGTTATGGGACATGTAGGACTCCTTCCACAGTCAATCAAAAAAACTGGAGGCTACAAAGTTGTATACAGCGACAGACGTGATGAGCTATTTGAAGAAGCCCTTGCCCTGCAGCAGGCAGGTGTATTCTCAATCGTGTTCGAGTGTATTGAAGAAGAACTTGCGCGTGAGCTTACCGAGAAACTCGAAGTGCCCACCATCGGTATAGGTGCCGGCAGGTACACAGACGGACAGATACTTGTAGTGAACGATATGCTTGGCCTTTCGGGAGAGTTCAAGCCAAAGTTTCTCAAGAAATACGCACAGATGGACGGCATAATTCTTGAAGCTCTGAAGAAATTCTCGCAGGAAGTAATTAACGAAGAATTTCCCGCCGAGAGCCATGTTTACCATTCCAGGAAGAAAAAGTGAGAATTCTCGTTGTTGGAAGTGGAGGCAGAGAACATGCGCTTACATGGGCATTATCAAGGTCAGGTGATCATTCCCTGATGTGTGCACCGGGTAATCCGGGAATGGCCGAAATAGGGGAACTGTTCCCTGTGGAAGCGAATGATATTGGTGGTCTTGTAGATCTCGCCAGAAGAGAAGAGGCTGACCTTGTTGTAGTTGGTCCGGAAGTACCTCTTGTAGCCGGCCTGGCTGATGAACTGAGAAAGGAAGGAATTCCCTGTTTTGGCCCGGGGAAGGATGCTTCCCGACTTGAGGGCAGTAAGTGGTTCGCAAAGGAAATAATGGAGTCTGCAGGAGTGCCATCTGCCCGGGGAGAGGTTTTTTCTGACGTGGCTTCTGCCATGGAATATATCGGAGAAGATGCCTGCAGGTATGTTCTTAAAGTAGATGGTCTTGCATCCGGAAAAGGTGTATTCCTTCCCGATGATTCTGTTGAGACGCATGGTATTCTTGAAGAACTCTTTGCAGGAAGATTTGGGGAATCGGGAGTTCAAGTTGTAGTTGAGGAAAGGCTTGAAGGTAAAGAAGTAAGCATACTCGCAATCTGCAGCGGAGAGGAATGCGTGGTTCTTCCTCCAAGTCGCGATCATAAAAGGATTGGTAATGGTGATACCGGACCGAATACCGGGGGGATGGGAGCAATCTGTCCTCCTCCAGAACTGGCAGATGATTTCAGGGAAACCGTCAGGGAGATGATAATACTCCCCGTTCTGAATGAACTTTATAGAAGAGGCATCGATTACAGAGGTGTTCTGTACGCTGGACTGATGATGACTGATGAAGGCCTGAAGGTTCTGGAGTTCAATGTGCGTTTTGGTGATCCTGAAACCCAGGCAGTTCTTCCGCTGCTTGAATCTGATCTTGCCGATCTGTGTTATTCGGCAGCCCTTGGCAGATCCCTTCCTGGTTCGCTCAGTATCAGGGACGGGGCGTGTACGTGTGTTGTTCTGGCATCCGGAGGGTATCCGGTATCTTACGAAAAAGGATTCATCATCAATGGAATTAAAGATGTAGAGGATGCTTACGTATTTCAGGCTGGAACATCCCTTTCTGAAAATGAAATTGTGACATCCGGAGGACGAGTACTCAGCGTAGCAGCGCTTGGCGCAACACTGGATGAGTCGATAAAGAAGGCCTACAGCGAACTTGAAAAGATCAATTTCAGCAAAAAGTATTTCAGAAAAGATATCGGAGGATGATTCTATGCTTGTAGGAATAGTAATGGGCAGCGAAAGCGACAGAGAGGTTATGACAAGGACTGCAGAGATCCTTGAGGATCTTGGTATTCCCTATGAGGTCAATGTGATGTCAGCTCACAGAACGCCTGACAGGGTGAAAAAATATGCCTCTACAGCTTCCGAAAGGGGTCTGAAGGTACTGATTGCAGGTGCCGGTCTTGCCGCTCACCTGGCGGGAGCCATAGCAGCTCACACGATTCTTCCGGTCATAGGTGTACCTCTTGCCGCCGGACCACTGAATGGAATGGATTCACTTCTTTCTACCGTTCAGATGCCTAAGGGTATTCCGGTTGCAACAGTTGCCATTGGATCGCATGGGGCTATGAATGCCGCTTACCTTGCTGCTCAGATCCTTGCGCTGGAAAATGATGCTGTTGCAGCAAAGCTGAGGAAATTGCGTAACTGGTGAAAGCAACTGAACTGTCCGTAGATATCTCAAATCCTGAAGAGGAAATCGTTGAGAAAGCAGCTTCACTCCTTCTCTCTGGAGGAGTAGTCCTTTACCCTTCCGATACTGTTTACGGAATACTGTGTCGTGCCGATAAAAGGGATTCTGTGAAGAGACTTGCGAAGATCAAGGGTTACGTGCGCCAGAGACCCTTCATCCTTCTTGTTGATAGTGTGGTTATGGCGAGAACGATTGCGGACTGCAGCGATCCTGAAGTTATCGGGATAATGGAATGCCGGTGGCCTGGAAAGCTCACTCTTGTTCTGCCTGCATCGGAGGAATGCCCGGAATGGGTTTGTGGTGATGAACACACCGTTGCCCTGCGATATCCCGCCGATAAACTTAGCAATCTGGTTATTGGTAATTGTGGTATGCCCCTTGTATCCACCAGTGCGAATTCTGCAGGAGAAAATAGCTACTTTAATGTGAAGGATATTCCGGGTTACATTAAGGATAAGGTTGATCTGATTGTCGATGCTGGAATTTTGCCACCTTCATCCCCATCAACCATCCTGCGCCTTCTCCGGGGTCGTTCTTAAGTTAAGTCCGGCTGCGGTCGCCCCCGACCCCGGAAGGCGATCCAGAGGGCCTTGAAAAGACTGGGGGGATGAAGCAGAATGTTCGAGTAAGCCTGATTTGCTAACGGGCAGGCACATTCACCACGCCTGATTGATTTTCTTATTTCCTTTGCTTTCTTTGAATTCCAGATGTCCTGGAAATCCGTATTCTCATTGAGTTTCCCCATCTGTCCCTTGTACGCGAGTACTGCACAGGGCCAGATTCCTCCATCGGAGTTTATATGAACATTCATCAATCCTGCCGAACAGGGAATTACCTGTCTTTTTTCATTGAGTATTTTAACAACAAGATCATAATAAACAACCCTCAGTGCCGTCGTAATTCTTGGCAGAAGTTTCATGTCTCTCATTTTTTCCAGTACTGAATTTTTGAAGACATCCATTATTTTACCATAATTATCACCGTCCGGTGTGATGCCTGAGCCCAGATTAAAGAACTCCTCCCTCTCCTCAGCTATTTCATTAATGTAGGAATCAACCTCCATATTTTTCGAATATTCAATTATTTCTCCAAGGCGATCAGCATTGAATCTGGATATTACAGTACCCACTCCAACTTGGAGATTACTGTGTTTTCTCTGCATATTTTTGAGCTGATCTAGCGTATCAAGCAGTTTTTTAAAATTGCCCGGAACGCCTCTTATTTCATCATGAAGTTTTCCTATGCCGTCAAATGAGGGTTTAATCGTTAGAACAGTCCCGGGAGCTTCCCTGTCAATTACGTCAAGGATCTCATTAGTCATCCGTATTATTCGGTCTGTTGCTATCGCATTTGTCGGTATATGAACAATTGCTGGAGTCATGAATCTGCAGGCGTACTTGATAATATCTGGCAGATCATCCCTCAGAAAGGGTTCTCCTCCCGAGACATTGAAGAAGTAAGTCCAACCAATGGAGCGGAACAACCTTTCAATAGTACTAATATCAAGATCATCATCGGAGTTATGCTTCCAGATGTAACAGGTTTTGCATCTTGACTGACATTTTCTTGTAACAGAAAATGTTACATTAATCGGGTTTGGTGCCTTGGCCAGTCCGTACATTGCCAGCTTACTTCTGATAACACTTCCCCCCAGATGGAAGATTTGCTCAACATGGTTCATGGATTTGGTAAATCGGCGACGAAGATAACCGTAAATTATTCCCTGAAGTGCGTAGAGTCCTTCCACTACCATCAGCATAAACCTTTGCCCGAGTGCTATTACTGTAGCGACTTGAACTCCACCTTGAACAAAACCTGAAAGAAGAAGCCCCTGAACACCCTCTCTTATACCAATCCCTCCAGGGATGAAGACCATTACCAGTGCAATGAACCAGGAAACTGGTCCTGCTAGCATACATACCGCTATCATTGCGAAAGGTTGCTCCGGCCGAACTCCGAAACCGCGGAACCATAAATAAAGAGCCATGCTGCGAAGACTCCACGAAAACAGATGGTAACCAATAAAGATTGCCTGGTCCTTATGCGAGATATGAGGTAAAGTATCGATGTCCATGCCAAATTTGTGACTCAGCCTATGCGCGAGTTTCTTCTGGATTTTCGGCGCGAATAGCATTACAATTCCCAGAATAACAGAGATCCAAAGGGCAATTACAACGGGAACAGGTACATTTGCAAGACCCAGAAAAGGAAGACCAATCAAAGCCATGATTGTCAGGGCGACCATCATATAGATGTTCTCAAGAATAAGTGCTGTTATTGCTTTTACCGGTCCAATGCCCTTTGCCTTAAGAAAAGCTATCCTTCCAACAACCATCCAGAGTTTTCCCGGAACGTACTGTCCCATCTGGGTGATATACCAGTTGCGTCTTACTTCGCCCTTATCGATCTTGGGAACCTTCAGTGCATCCAGTATCTTTCGCCAGGGTGCTGGAGCGAAATGATAACCAAGCATCAACGATATAAAGGAAAGCACTACCATAGGCAGACTGGCGCTCTCCCTTGAAGTTTCCCAGAAACGAATGATCTCTGGCTGCCATTTTGGCCAGAGATTCAGTGTGAAATACAGAATAGCTGCTATCAGGAGGATTACACCTCCCCAGGTCGAGAGTATATGGAACAGTCTTTTGCGGTCTCTTGTCATTCTGTTGTTTTCTTCCTCGTTCTTCCGGATTTCATATCAAGGGCGATGATAAGAAGAACGGACAGTAAACCCGCAATTGATATTACAAGCCCGGTGGTTACATCGGATGAATCGAATCTGAATTCTACCTCGTGCAGTCCTGAAGGTACAACAACTCCACGCTGCCAGTGATTTGCCTGCATCATCGAAGCCGGTTCTCCATCTATGAATACATGCCACCTCGGATACCATGTATCGGCGAGAATTAGGAGACCATCCTCCGGGTTATCAGTTCGAATTGTAACCTGTTGAGGTTCATCAAGTACTATTGTTGCTTCCGCTTCCGATGTATTCAGTATTTCGGGCAGTTCAGAACTTTCGTACAGTATCGTGATTTCTTGCGGATCTATACCGCTCGATAGAAGATTCAGACACTGATTCTCCGATAGTTCTACCCAGGCTTCAGCAAACCATACCCTTGGAAGGGGTTCCACAGGAAGCAAAGCTTCGAGTGTATCAACATAGGAAGGATTTGAAGAAGATGTCTGCTCAATTATAGAGCCTCTGAACTGCGCGTATGTGAGATACCCATCCTGTGTCTGAAGAACTGTAAAAGCAGTCTGCCTGGCTGCTATGACCCCGCCCGTTGAAATAATGTACTGAAGGTCTTCCGCAATGGCGGTTTTTGCCGCATGATAACCACCTACCGACCTGATATGGTAGGGAACGAATTCGTTCCCTCCCGGGAGGAGCCTTCCTGACCCTGTCAGCGCGGAAAGATCATTGTCGTGATCAAAAAGTTCATCAACACTTGTTTCATCAAGGTAGAACTGAAAATCTTTGTCCAGCGGTATTATTTCAACGGCAATCAGAACCGAAAGGACTGTACCCGGGATAAACAGACCCATTTTTATTTTGTTTCTGAAATAGATTAAACCTGCCAGTACCAGAGCAGCAGCAGCAGCTTTCAGGAAATCCGGAGAAGCCATATCAACTCTTCTTTGTACTACGGAAGCGTATCCTGAAGCAGAGGGGTTCCCCATTCTGGACCACCAGCCGGATTGCAGACCGGGCAATACAGAATCAGCGAGCAGGAAGATCAGCACACATATGCTGGCAAAAACGGAAATTCCGATCAGGAACTTCCTCCTCGGAAAACTATCGTTCCTGAAAATTGCATCGAAGCCAGGGCCCGCAGACAGTGCTATAGCGGAAGTTGTAAGAAATGCGGCCATATGCGGAGCTCTCAGTTTACTGAAAAATGGTACGATCTTGTAGAGTACTCCGAAGAACGGTGTATAACCGCCCCATGAGGTGAGCAGTCCTGTCACCATAATAGCCAGCAGAGGCCATCTGTATTTTTTTGAAAAGCCCAGAAATGCGGCAGATGCCAGCAGAAAAACCAGAATACCTGTGAATTCACTGCTCAATCGTAGCCCGAGTCTGCCGAAATACAGAGGAACACCGGAAAATGTACTATCAGGAAATCCATGTCTGTAACCGAAAAGATGCGGGAACAGCATTGTAAGTGTTTCTTCCGGAGGGAGAGAATAGCTTGATGCCTGATCGAGGGAGAGATTATCACCTCTTGTAGAATACTCCGAGAAATTGTATCCAGGCAGCAGTTGAACTGCGCCTATAGCTACTGCAAGAAGTACGATAGTCACTATTCCCATTGATGCACTTCCAAGGTTCTTCCCAATGGTTCCTTTTCTGGAGAAAGCCCGGAAACCGAACCAGATTAAAGCTGCTCCCACCGAGTAGAGAACCATCTGTGGATGACTGGCCAGGGTCTGCATACCAAGAGCTATCCCGCCGATTGCGATGTATTTTCCCCTTCTTGTTTGCATCCACTTTTCGCATGAATACAGCAGAAGAGGTAAAAAACTCCAACAGATTATCTTACTGCCATGTCCAGCGTAGAACAGTGTATTTGACCAGGCTGTTACGGCAAAAGCAATAGAACCAGCTATTCTGCCCCACCTGCTTACTCCGATGGATCCAAGAAAGAGCCAGGCGAATATTCCGCCAAGAAGCATTTGAACAGGAAAAAGAAAACGAGCCATACCTTCTACTCCCGTAATCAGAAGAAGCAGGCCTCGAACAGGATAGAAAACAGGGGCAGAAAATGAAGAGTAGAATGGAGTACCACAGAATACGTATGGATTCCAGTGGGGGAGACTGCCATCCTGAAGAGATTCAGCAGTGTATGTAAAGAAGGGATATCCCTGAGTTACCGTATCGCTGAGTTCCCCGCCTGGCAGTTTTCCTGATGTAAAGACAGTTGAATAGGTTATTAGTACTGCAGGAATCAGAAAAAGCAAATACCCGGTTCTTTTCGGAAATGAAATCAAAATGTTTTCCCCTTTCCGAAGAATTTTACTGTTCGTGTAGAAGCGAGGGCAAAAAATACTTCAATAATCGATAAAATCAAACGCTGTCCTGCAATAACAGCAAGAACAGGACCCGTGGCACCTGAAGGAGCAAGAAGGGCTACCGCAGCCGCCTCCCTTACACCGATTCCACCAGGAATAAGAAATACAATATAACCGGCAAGCCATGAAAGCGGCGCAGCTGCACAGCAAAGAAGAAAACCTATACCTGAAAGGCCGAAGCCTTTCAGCCAGAGAAAAAGTGCAAATCCCCGAACCCACCATAAGACAGAATAGATAAGAAGCAGCTTAATAGAACCTGTTAATCCCGGCAATGGTAATTCCTGAGGAACAAGCCCGTACTTCAGCCTGTACAGCCACTTCTGAATGGGGGTGAGAAATGGAATCGCAAGAAGTGAGATACCCGCTGCAAGTACCGCATACTTCAAACCTGAATGCGAAAACACATCATTGCTTGAAACAATAACCGGTATCACAGCGGCAAGTCCTGCTCCAGCTGCTGTGTACAGCAGTTCAAGAAATGGAATGCTCGTAGCTCTGTATCCGGTAAGACCTCGTGATCTCAGGAAAGCGACTCTACCGGCGAACAGCCATACTTTTCCGGGTACATACCGGCCGAGTTGTGACATGAACCAGGCGGCTCGAAGTTCTTTTGAACTAACAGTGCTTCCCACACGGTGTGAGAGAATTATCCAGCCGGCAGGTATGATGAAGTAGGATATACCAAGCAGGAGGGCTGCGGCGCATATAAAAAACCAATCAAGCTGCCAGCTGAATCTGTTTATCTGTTCAAGCCATTTCTCAGCGTTCAGAATAATGATCCATACGGCAACAGCGAGGAGAAGCAGCACACCGATTCTCATTAGCCATTTGATCCATATTTTTTCTCTGATTGTGTTCATTACGGTAGAATTCCATTCTTCAGATACCACGAAACTGTCTCGCCTATACCTCTCTTAATATCCCATTCGGGATAAAAATCAGCCTTTTCAGCTTTTTCGGTTGATACGTAGTGATCCTTACCGAAGAGTTGGAATCTGCTTTCCGAAAGAGCGTCTGGACACAGCTTTCCTGAATTGAGAGCTATTCTGAAGAAAACCTTTGGCAGATGTATGATTCTTAAAGATTGACCCAGAGCTGACGCAATCTCGCTGGAAAGTTCCCTGACAGTCACAATATCCGGACCAGCAATGTTAAACAGACCACCGTTCAGTATTCCTCCGGGAAGAGCAGATTCCACTGCTCGGCAGACATCTCCTGCAAATGTGGGTCTTATTTTGGCGCCGTTCCTTCCGATCAGGGGCATCCATCCTTTTGAAACCTGTTTAAACAAAGCAAGCTTATGAAGGTCACCAATCCCGTAAACGAAATCAGGACGCAGAACTGTCAGCCGGTCAGCAGGCAGGTCTTCGTGTTCACGCAGGTTTATCTCACCCACCATTTTGGATGATTCATATTCGCCCCAGGGATTGTATTCCGAATCTTCCGAAGCGTTCGCTGAAAGGCCTGTAACACCGGGAGTACTAATGTGTATCAAATGAATATCCTTCTTCGAACAGTGGTCAGCAAGCATTTTTGGAAGGGTTGCATTGGATAACATTAACTCGGTGCTGTCAACGTCTGGAGTTCCCAATCGACCTGCTGAGTTAACAATTACATCTACATTTTCAGGTATCCCATCCGGAGAAAGGTTTCCATCCTTCGATCTTTTGTAAATAGCGGTTTCATACCCTCTTCTGGAAAGGTACTCCGCAATGCATGATCCTATAAAACCGCCTGCTCCGGTAATGAATATCCTCATTGCAGCTTTTTCATAAGTTCTTCAGCATAAGTTTCCCAGCTGAACGAGGCAGCTTTCAAGCGTATCCTGTTTTCTGTATCAGGATCGGAAGCAAGGTCAAAGGCAGCCAGTATGGATTCGGCCAGGCTTGATGGTGACCAGGGCTGAGCAAGAAAGCCTGTGGAACCAGGATCAACAAGTTCTGACAATCCTCCGGTATCGGTGAGAACAAGAATTCTGCCGAATGAGAGAGCTATTTGTGCCACACCGCTCTGAGTAGCGCTGCGGTAAGGAAGGGCGACAACATCAGCTGCATTGAAATAAATGGCAACGTCATCATCTGGAACGAACTCGTCGATCCATCTTATTCTATCTGAAAGCTTAAGAGAGGAGATGATTGAAGTTATTTCACGTCTGTCTGCGTAGCATTCGCCGACAATAAGAAGAGATATCTTATCCGGAAGGGCACTCATTGATCTTACAAGATCCTGAACTCCCTTGTATGACCGTACAAGACCGAAGAAAAGAATCAAACGTGTAGTTTTCGAGTAACCAAGTTGCTTTCTGGCATTCTCCCTGGTGACTTCAGGATTATTGTATTGATCGTAAATAGGATGGTAAAGCTTGAGAAGCTCTGCATCAAGATCAAGAGTTTCGGCTTCTTTCATATCCGTTTCGCTGTGCACAACAGCAAGATTCATTCTGTTGAGGAAATTTCTTGACAATCTTCCAGCAAAAGGGAAGGACTCATGGGGAATAACATTGTGACAAACAGCAGCTGACGGAATTGCCCTGGGAATTGAAGCAAGAAGCGATGGTGCAAAGAAGGGATTCCACCATTGAATGATCAAATTATCGAATCCGGAATTCTTGAAATACTTTCTGGATGATATCCACTTAAAAGGATTGCATGAATCTATCTGACGAACAATTTCATCGGAGTTCTGTCCGTTATCGGGTTCGAGTTGTGACGTTCCGGGGAACAGAACGGATGGATAAAGTCTTCTGTACGATATTGGAACAAAATCATGTTCGGGAAAGCTGGATGTAAGGGTTTTGAAAAGCCGCATTGAAAACTGGGCAATTCCACCACGGTAGGGCGGAAATGGTCCTGCAACACCGGTCTTCATTCTTCTTCCGATTTGGGATCGGTTTTTTCCAGAATATCGAATGATTTATTTCTAGATAGTTTCAAAAACATCTCGCCGAGGAGTCCCAGTGAGATGAACTGAAATCCGACAACGAGAAGAAGTACTCCAAGAAGCAGAAGGGGTCTTCTTCCGATTGATTCACCTCCGAACCAGATTACTGTAAGATATGCTGAAATACCCAGGCCAATCAGTGCCAGTACTGTCCCGATGCCCCCGAAGAAATGGAGAGGTCGGTAAGAGTATCTGTGCAGGAAAAGCACAGTCAGAAGATCTGAATATCCCCTGAAAAAACGGGCTAGTCCGTACTTGGTTTGTCCGTATTTGCGTTGCCTGTGATTGACAGTCTTTTCCCCGATCAAGAAACCCTGCTGAGCTGCCAGTACGGGAGTATACCTGTGCATTTCTCCGTAGAGTTCTAAATTTTCGATGACTTTTCTTCTGTAAACCTTCAATCCGCAGTTGAAATCATTGAGTTTGACACCTGTGGTCAGCCTGACGGTGAAATTGAAGAACTTTGAGGGCAGCGTTTTCCCGATAGGATCCTTACGATCTTTTTTCCATCCATTGACAAGATCGAAGCCTTCTTTAACCATCAGATCAATTATTCCGAGTATTTCAAATGGATCATCCTGAAGGTCAGCATCAAGAGTCGCGATAAATTTGCCCCGTGATTCATTGAATCCCGCAGCAAGAGCGGCAGCCTTTCCCTTGTTACTGCTGAATCTTAATCCTGTTACCGGGAAATCAGAAGATAGCTGGGAGATTCGTTCCCACGTGTTATCAGTGCTGCCGTCATCGATGATGATAATTTCATAGGTTTTGTTCTGCATGCATTCGGATATCTCTTTTACAAGTTCCGGAAGGCTCTCCTCTTCGTTGAACGCCGGAATTACAATTGAGACATCCGGGTTTTTATCTCTTGCCAATAACTCTGTCACTGTTACCTCTTCTCCTTATGACTCATGGATGTTCCATCTGAATATGTAAGCAGTTCAGGTTTTCCAGTACCGTTTTTCATGCGGCAGTAAGTGAATCTCGTCAGCCAGTCTCCAAGAGAGACATATATACCTTTTTTACTTCTATTGACAGTGTCCAGGTGTGTGTGGCCTGCAATAATGATATCAATACCCTCATCGAATTTGCCCTTAATCCAGTCCTGCAGTCCTGAGGATATACTATCAAGGTTACGCCTGAGAATTCTCTTACTTGTATCTGAGAAACGCCTTGCCAGGAAAGTACCAAGGTCAGGATGAAGAAGGCTGAAGAGAAATCTGCTTATTCTCGATCTTAAAACCGGCTTTAAAAGCCTGTAACCGACGTCACCAGATCCCAGTCCGTCGCCATGAGCCAGGAGTACCCGCTTTCCACTTATATCCAATGTCAGATAATCATCAAAGTGGATTATTGCCCCGGTCGCTTCACTGAAATGCCTTCCTACCCAGAAGTCATGATTGCCGGGAAGGAAGTGAACTGTCCATCCTTTATCGGAAAGCCTTCTTAATGCGGAAAGGCATCTTTCGAATCCGGATGGGATAACGCTCTGGTATTCGAACCAGAAATCGAAGAGATCGCCCAGTATCCAGAGTTCTCCCGGATCGTTGAGATCATGGAGACAATCAAGGAAGGAAATGAATCTATTCCGACCGGGATGAGGTTCCCGCTCCGGGAAAAGATGAACATCACTCAGAAAGAATCTGTCCATTATTCCCCTCTGTGGATGGAAGGTAAAAGTCTTGAAGGCGATCCGAAACCGTTTCCAGCGATCTCTTCACCTTCAGTAGTCAGGATCAGGCAGGATGGCAGTATATCGGTATCCATCTTCTTCATGACATCGAAATCCGCAAGATATACGGGCAAAGATATTCCCATGTTATTGATAACGCGCTGAGCATGATTTCTCGAATCATGATCCGGCTGGACAGGCAGAGCCAGAATGGTTGTGTCAAGTGAAGCCAGGAAAAGAAGATCAGCCTGCATCTCATCGTGTTTATAAAGGGGGAGCCAGTAGTAGAGAATGACATCGGTTTCAAGAAGAACATCCACCGTGTCTCCTGAGGGAGCAACAAGAACACCGGGCAGCTGCACAGTAAGTTGGCCGGTAAGTGTTGAGTCACTATTGCCAGATTCTACTTTTTCCGTTCTTTCATCGCAGCCGCAGATAAGAATAAGGGAAATCACGAATAACACAATTGTACTTTTCATATTAGTATTTTTCCATTCATGAAAATTCAATTTCAGCAGGAAATCAGTAAATCCTGTTCAAATTACTGGTCACTAGTCATAATTGAAAACAGTCTGACTGGCCAGGATTCGGAGTTCTGGCTTCGTATAATGACTAAAGCATCTGTATCCTGTACAACAGCGGTGAAGTGAAAGTTCCTGCGGGTTTCAAAATCAGCATTCGACGAGAGATTCAATGGAGATGTTATTCTGATAAGAACGTCCCCGGTTCTCACATCTCTTGCTGTAAAGAATTTGTAAGGGTAGTAATCGTGTGTTCCGAAAGCTACGCAGCCGGGGAGTGGAGGTTCAATTCCCTCAATCATCCACCAGCCGCCGGACCAGACGGAATCGGATAAGGAAAGCGTAGATGCATGGATGGCTATCTCTCCGATATCTGACATAGTACTTGCAGGTTTCCTGAACAGTAACGGCATCGACGCTAAAAGCAGGAATCCAATTATTACCGCTGATATCCTGGCAGCTGTCAATTCCGACAAATCATGCATTTGTCAGTAAACTGCTGATCGTGTTCTGCAGCTCGAAAGGAGCTTTGTATTGCATGTGATTCCTCATGGTTTGCTGAATGTATTCAGTCTGCCTGAAGAACTCTTTGCAGTCCGGACAATCATCCATATGATCCATAAGGTTTTTGCGATGCTCTGAAGCCAGCTCTCCCGAAATGTAATCGTGCATATATAAATGAGCATCTTCACATGTCATACTATTTCCCCCCCCATTGCCACGTTCTTCCAGTCAGAAAGAAGATGGCGCAGTATCATTCTGCCTCTGTGTATTCTGGATCTTACTGTACCGATCGGTATATCAAGGATAGATGCGATATCTGTATATGAAAACCCCTGCACATCGCATAGTACTACGGAATCCTTGAATTCCTCAGGAAGATTAGCGATAGCTCTTGTGATATCTTCCTTTAACAAATTATCCAGAAACTTGACACTCGGGTCAGGACCGTGCTTTTTCAGCTCCGACACATCCTCCCTGACCATCTGCTCTATCCACTCTCCAGCTGTACCCTCTGGCTTTCTTCCATTTTTTCTGATTTTATTCAGAAATGTATTACGCATTATCGTAAACAACCAAGCCCCTGCATTTGTTCCAAGGGAGTACTGCTTTTCAGATTTGAGTGCGTTCAGATAAGTATCCTGGACAAGGTCGGACGCGTCTTCACTGTTCTTGCAAAGATATATTGCGTATCCGTAGAGTTTATCCAGGTGACTGAGCACTTCCTTCTCAAAAATCTTTCTTCGTTTGTTTTTCATATTACTCTCAATATACAATATTCGTTGTTTATAAACTAGTAAACGAATCGTCCATATGCCAATAGGTTACCGTCCAGCACAACCGGTAGTGGTGCCCCCTTGCCAAAGGTACAAAATATTGATAGTCTACCTCTGTCGATGGCGTTTTTGACTTGCGACTTTGAAATGAGTTTATTTAGGAGTTGGAACCCCATTATTATTTTGAAGGTAGTGATAAAATTCATAGATGTGGATTAATTAATAGTGTTTATTATTACTGCTGACGATTACCCCTTATCATGGGGCAGGAGGGTGTAGTTGGCTGAGCTCCATCTGCAGAACGATCTATTCTCGGAAACAGACAGTAGCAGTGAACAGTTTATTGATGACGGAAAATCCTCATCTGATTTTAGTGG
Source organism: Candidatus Aegiribacteria sp. (assembly GCA_030600545.1). Taxonomy (GTDB): domain Bacteria; phylum Fermentibacterota; class Fermentibacteria; order Fermentibacterales; family JCC-6; genus Aegiribacteria. The sequence goes on from JAUVLV010000018.1 coordinate 39,681, forward strand.
ATTGATTACACCTGAGTTCAGCAGTAACGCTCAAACTGTTCTGAGAAAGCGGTACCTGAAAAAAACTGAATCCGGGGAAATAATTGAGAAGCCGGGGGATATGCTTCTGCGTGTTGCTGAAGCCGTTGCATCTGCTGAGGAGAAATACCAGAATAATGTAGAACAGATGACGGTTACATTTTACAATATGATGGCTAAAAAGGAATTCCTTCCCAATTCTCCAACACTTATGAATGCCGGAAGAGAACTCGGACAGCTTTCAGCATGTTTCGTTCTTCCTGTCGAAGACAGTATGGAAAGCATATTTTCTGCTATAAAGAATACTGCACTGATACATAAGAGTGGCGGGGGAACAGGATTTTCATTCTCAAAGATACGCCCTGTTAATGATACTGTGATGTCCACAAAAGGTGTTTCCAGCGGCCCGATTTCTTTCATGACGGTTTTTGATCAGGCCACAGAAACCATCAAGCAGGGAGGCGTACGCCGGGGAGCCAATATGGCTGTTCTCAGGGTTGACCATCCGGACATCAGTGAATTTATAAACGTAAAGCGAGATATGGAAAAGCTGAATAATTTCAACTTGTCAGTTGCAGCTACCGATGAATTCATGGATGCTGTTGAAAGGGGGACCAGGTACAATCTTGTAAACCCCCGGAACGGTAAGGTAGTCGGTTCAAGGGACGCAAATGAAATATTCGATGATATTATTGATTCCGCATGGAATTCAGGGGAGCCGGGACTGGTTTTCATTGACCGCATGAATGACGCTAACCCTACACCGTATATTGGTGATATTGAAGCCACAAATCCATGTGGAGAGCAGCCGCTGCTTCCATATGAGGCGTGCAACCTTGGTTCTGTAAATGTTTCCGTTATGGCTGAAAAGAACGAGAACGAAAAGTTTACAATGAACTGGTCTAAGCTTGAAACAACTGTAAAAACTGCTATAAGATTTCTGGACGATGTGATAGAGATCAATCGTTATCCTCTTGAAGAGATAGCTGAGATGGTGGCCGGGAATCGAAAAGTAGGCCTTGGTGTTATGGGCTTTGCAGATCTTCTTTTCAGGTTACGAATACCTTACGACTCAGAGGAAGCGTTGCTGTTCGCAGAAGAACTTATGAGTTTCATTGCTGAGAAGGGAAGAAAAGCAAGTGCTGATCTGGCTGTGGAACGGGGACCATTTCCGAATTTCAAAGGAAGCGTTTACGATATCAAACATTTGCCTTCGATACGTAATGCCACAGTAACGACAATTGCGCCAACCGGTTCGATCAGTATCCTTGCTGGATGTTCCGGTGGCATTGAACCTGTATTTGCTCTTGCCTTTACAAGGCGAAACCTGTTAGACAAAGATGATGAACTGCATGAAGTAGTTCCAGAATTCGGGAAAATCGCGAGGGAACGAAACTTTTTCTCTGAAGAGGTTTTTGCAGAGATTGCTGAAAAAGGAACCTGCCAGGGAATACCCGAGATTCCGGAAGATATTCAGAGGGTATTTGTCACTTCTCACGATATATCTCCCGCTTACCATGTAAGAATGCAGGCTGCTTTCCAGAAATACACTGATAACGCAGTTTCAAAAACGGTGAATCTTCCCGAGCACGCCACGAGAAAGAATGTTGCGGATGTTTTCAAGCTTTCCCGCAGGATCGGGTGTAAAGGTGTTACGGTTTATCGGGATAAAAGCAGGGACAAGCAGGTTCTTAATCTTGCGAACTCAAAGGAGTCCGAGAAGGCCAATGACGTTGCGCTGCCATCAATGCCCATAGGTCCAAGGGACAGGGGAGATGTTACTTCAGGGATAACAAGAAGAATCAGAACCGGTTGCGGTAAGTTGTATATAACAATAAATAGAGATGAAAATGGACCTGTTGAGCTGTTCTCCCAGATGGGAAAAGCCGGTGGATGTGCCGCCAGCCAGTCGGAAGCCATAAGCAGGCTCATTTCTCTGGCCTTAAGATCCAATGTTAAGCCCAAGGCCATAGTGAAAGAGCTCAAGGGAATAAGCTGTCATAGAATCGTCTGGCAGGGCGGTAATAGAATTCTGTCCTGTGCTGATGCCATCGGTCAGACCATTGAATGGTACAGCAACGAGAATATTGATGACTTAGCCATGAAAAGTACCGATACAATTCAGTCAATTGAACCGGTACCAAGTGAACAGACTAACAACACTGAAATGAATGATGCTGAATCGGACGATGAAGAAGTAGTGGAGAACCTTGCCGGAGCCTGTCCAATGTGCGGAGGACCTCTCAAGTACGAATCAGGATGTGTTGCCTGTGCCCTCAATTGCGGCTATTCCGAGTGTGGCTGATAAAACAATTCATATCAGATAATCATCAGGTCAATAGTTAACCCATAAGTTCAACAAATTACTATCCGGCAGAACTATCTCAGAAGGACAATCCGGGCTGAGGTAATGTCACCTGATCCACTCACAAGACGAATAAGGTAAACCCCATCGGCCATCGTTTCGCCGCCCGATACGCAACCAGCCCACAGGAAGGAGTTCTGTCCCTCAGCCAATTGGCCAAGCTCATAGTCGCTCACCAGCCGCCCCGACGTATCGAAAACTTCGAGCCTGACAGACTCGAACCCCAGAGACTGGAACAGCACTATGGCGGTGGACCTAACCGGATTCGGACAGACCGAGCTGATGGAAAGAAGCTCCTGAACCGGGGTGACAGGTATGTCCTCCACTGAGACCGGCATACCATGAAGCCCCAGGCTATGGTAACCTCCACCTGCCAGATCCACGAAGTCCGTATTGGGCGCGGGGACGTTGCATTGGCCGAAGTAGTTCCATCCCCAGGCCACTATAGAGCCGTCTTCTTTCACCCCCAGGCTATGGTTATATCCACATGCCACTTTCACGAATCCAGTGTTGGGCACAGGGACGTCGCATTGGCCGTAATCGTTATACCCCCAGGCCACTATCGAGCTGTCCGCTTTCAGCCCCAGGCTGTGGTTACCTCCTGCCACATCCACGAATCCAGTGTTGGGCGCGGGGACGTTGCATTGGCTGTCGCTGTTATCCCCCCAGGCCACTATCGAGCCGTCTTCTTTCAGCCCCAGACTATGGAAACATCCACCTGCCAGATCCACGAATCCCGTATTGGGTGCGGGGACGTTGCATTGGCTGTCGCTGTTATCCCCCCAGGCCACTATCGAGCCGTCTTCTTTCACCCCCAGGCTGTGGTAATATCCAGCTGCCACATCCACGAATCCCGTATTGGGTGCGGGGACGTCACATTGGCCGTAGCTGTTACTCCCCCAGGCCACTATCGAGCCGTCCTCTTTCAGCCCCAGATTGTGGTAACATCCACCTGCCACATCCACGAATCCAGTGTTGGGCGCGGGGACGGTGCATTGGCCGTTTCCGTTATCCCCCCAGGCCACTATCGAGCTGTCTTCCTTCAACCCAAGACTGTGGTAACGTCCACATGCCACATCCACGAATCCCGTATTGGGTGCGGGGACGTCGCATTGGCCATATTCGTTCCACCCCCATGCCACTATCGAGCCGTCCTCCTGGGCGTGCGATGATCCTGCAAGAAACACCAGGAGAGTAAGACAGATATAAAATGAAAGTCTTGAGTATCGCATTGTACCACCATCCCTTCTCCATCTATGGGGTCGTATCTTGAATTTTGACATTTCAATAACTGTTGGTCAGTATTACTCTGCCTGAAAAAGTATACACGGGGCAATTTTCAATGTCAAACAATAATCGAATTCTGGACGCTATTTTATTGCTAAAGGGATGTTTCCGTATACGGTCAGGAGCGATGCCTTTAAGCAGCGACCCGAACCGTTCCGGTCTGATTTCCTTACAGTTGCATAGGGATAAGGTAGCCCGTTATCAGCTCAAGTTCGATCTCGGTATCGTTCCTTATGAGCGTTAATGACACTGTAGAACCGACAGTGTCACTTGGTGCATGAATCTATTCGGCAGAGCTATCTCAGAAGGACAACCCGGGCTGAGGCAATGTCACCTGATCCACTCACAAGACGAATGATGTAAACCCCATCGGCCAGCGTTTCGCCACCCGATCCGCAACCAGCCCACAGGACGGAGTTCTGCCCCTCAGCCAATGGGTCAAGCTCCCGGTCGCTCACCAGTCGCCCCGACGTATCGAAAACCTCGAGCCTGACACCCTCGAACCCCAGGGACTGGAACAGCACTATGGCGGTGGATCTGACCGGATTCGGATAAACCGAGCTGATTGAAAGAAGCTCCTGAACCGTGGCGACTGGTATGTCCTCCACTGAGACCGGCATGCCATGCAGCCCAAGGCTGTGGTAACCTACACCTGCCACATCCACGAATCCAGTGTTGGGCGCGGGGACGTCGCATTGGCCATATTCGTTCCACCCCCAGGCCACTATCGAGCTGTCTTCTTTCAGCCCCAGGCTGTGACGATATCCACTTGCCACATCCACGAAGCC
>JAUVLV010000012.1 GCA_030600545.1 Candidatus Aegiribacteria sp.
GCAGAGATCAAGACAATTAAAATAAACAGATAATTCGATAGCTTAGGCCTGTAAATACACATATTACCCTCCCCTATAGGTACAATAAAATCACATTTCAAAAATACATCATTGCTATTTTGCATGCAAGTGGTTACATTCCTGGTGTGAAAGGAGTACAGTAAGGTATGAAGCTTTCACTATCGATTCTGATAATCATGATCTCTCTTGCGAGTGCAACCACCCTCCTCGTTCCCTCTCAATTCCCTGCCATTCGGGATGCCATCAGTGCGGCGCAGGACGGTGATACAGTACTTGTGTCCCCTGGTGAGTATTGTGGTGGTTTCAGTTTCAAGGGGAAGAACATCGTTGTATTGAGTACTCATGGCGCGGACGACACCTTCATCAAGTCACCCTTCGCCGATTACCACTGTGTGATGTTTATGGGCGGGGAGGACAGCACCGCAGTTCTTGATGGATTCAGCATTACCAATATAGGTTTCGACGGCATATCGCATGACGGCAGAGATCCTGTTGATCATGGTGGTGGAATCTATGTTATTGATTCATCTCCAACGATCAGGAATAATATTGTAACTAACTGTGCAACATTTGGAAGCGGAGCCGGAATATATGTATCCAATTCCAGCTCTCGAATCGAAAATTGCACTATCAGTGACAATCATGCTTACGGAGCTGTCAGCGGTGGAGGACTCTATGCCACATATGCTGGTAATAGTCTACCATTTATAATTATCAATTCCACTTTTTCAAATAATCATTCGCAGTATAATGGAGGACTTCATCTTACTCATTCATATGCCTTAATAATAAACAACGATATTGTTAACAATTATGCAGATCATGATGCAGGTGGTGTTGGTCTGGGCAGCAATAATCTACACCTATACGGCAATTTCATCTCCGGGAATGAAGGAGGTTCTGGTGGAGGTGTGCGGATTTATGCAGGCGAAGCCATACTCATCGGAAACCTCATTGTTGAAAATACAGCAGGAATTGGTGGAGGAGTTGCATGCAGTCCTGGATATCTCCTAATGGAAAACAACACTGTATGCATGAATATTGCGTTAGGTAGTGTTTATGGAACTGGAGGGTTAAGTATAACTCAGTGTGATACAGCTGTTGTAACCAATAATATAATCTGGGGTAACCAGGCCCCGAACGGCACTGTTCCGAACCTGCTTGTTTACGATACTTATCTTACCATAAGTTATTCAAATATAGGTGGTGGATATGATTCAATCTGGGTTGACCCAACTTCAACCTTGAACTGGGGTCCGGGCAACATCGATATCGATCCTGAGTTCGAGACGGGGCCCTTTGGTGATTATCACCTTCCCTGGGGTTCACCCTGTGTTGACGCAGGCAATCCCGCTTCAGAGTACAACGATCCCGAGGATCCCTTCAGCCCGGGTTACGCCCTCTGGCCCGCGATGGGATTTATAAGGAACGACATGGGCGCCTTCGGAGGAGGAGGGGTAGACTACTGGCTTACTGTGGAGGAGGAAGAATTATCACCGGCTGAAACAGGACTTTCGTTGAAAAGCTTCCCCAATCCGTTCAGTTCATCATGCACAGTGTGTTATCAGCTGGACGAAGCTTCACAAGTTAATCTTTTGGTGTTCGATCTTTCAGGCCGGCTCGTCGAAACCCTTGTAGATGAGGTTGTTCCCTCAGGCATGCACTCCGAATACTTCGATGGCTCCGGCCTCTGCTCAGGTGTATACCTGATAAGACTGGTCGCGGGAGATCTTTCAACCTCACGGAGATGTATAATTATCAGGGATTAGTAAGGAAACAAAACCAATGGCGCTCCCACGGGGAATCGAACCCCGGTTTCCGGCGTGAGAGGCCAGCGTCCTAACCGCTAGACGATGTGAGCACATTGATTTCAGGCCGCAAATATCGGATATGCAGGCCGTTTGGTCAAGTCCGGAAGATACTTTCAGATATTATCGAACAGCGAGTTATATTTCTTTTCCAGCTTTTTAAGCTTCTTGCCTGAGAGACTTCCCAGTTCTTCCATGGCACATCTGATTCTCATGCGGATTATATCGCTTCCCAGAATTTCCATCGTGTCGAAAAGAGGGGTTGAAACGGCTTTGCCGCTGATGGCGATATACAAAGGCTGAGTAAGATATTTCAGCTTGATGTCCAGCTTCTCGGAGAGGTTTTTGAAAAGAACGTAGATGTTCTCCTTGCTGAAACTGTCCAGTTTTTCCAGTTCCCAGAGTATTATCTGCAGGATTTCGCACGATTGGGTTTCATCCATTTCCTTCATAAGCAGTTCTTCCTTTGAGAGCGGAATTCTGCTGTTGAAGAAGTGATTCGTCAGATCTCCCCAGTCCGAAAGGCAGCTCATTCTGCCCTTGCAGATTTCGAGAATCTTTTCGAAGTGATCTTTGTTAAGCCCCACAGTCAACAAGCCTGTCGAGAAGCTCATCTGTTGAAAAATTCTCTCTGATATATCTGCCGTTAAGCCAGAGAAGCTTATCGAGATCAAAAACCGGTCCACCTAAACTTATATCCTCTAGCCTGAGGTTCTCTATCATCTCCTGGAGGGAGAATTTTTCTCTGTCATCCGAAAGGTGCCAGCCCATCATCCCTAAATAGTTTAGAAGGGCTTCCGGAAGAATACCTGTCTTCCTGTACCAGTCTATGGATACGGGATTTTTCCGCTTGGAAAGTTTACTTTTATCCTTGTTGCGGAGAAGGGGAAGATGACAGAACACGGGCGGTTCCCATCCGAAGAATTCGTAAAGAAGAACATGCTTCGGCACCGAGTTAATCCACTCCTCCCCTCGTACGATATGGGAAATCTTCATAAGGTGATCGTCAACTACTACCGCGAGATGGTACGTTGGAAATCCGTCAGCTTTCATTATCACCTGGTCGTCTATGGATGCCCAGTCCTTCTCTATTTTTCCACGGAGAAGGTCCTCAAACACGCATGTGCCCTCAAGGGGAACCTTCATTCTGACGGTGAATTCCTCACCGGCTTCAACTCTCTTCGTAGCTTCCTCAGGCGGGATGTTTCTGCACTTCCTGTCGTAGCCGCTGGATGCGCCGGCTTTCTGTCTTTCGTTTCTGACTTCAGCAAGACGTTCCCTTCTGCAGAAACAGGGATACGCATGACCCTCCGTAATCAGCCTGTTGATGTATTCATGTAGATTTCAAGCCTCTCGCTCTGTCTGTAAGGGCCATAGGGCCCGCCGATTTCCGGACCTTCATCCCAATCCAGACCGAGCCATTTCAGGGAATCAATAATAGCTTTTTCCGATTCTCCTGTAGATCGCTCTCTGTCGGTATCCTCGATTCGCAGAATAAAACTGCCATTGTTCTTCTTCGCCCAGACATATCCGAAAAGGGCCTGATAGGCTGTCCCCACGTGAGGATCCCCGGTTGGTGAGGGGGCAAGTCTCGTTCTGATTTCTTTTTCTCTCATAAGAGCCTTTCAGCTGTTTCATGATATTTCTTAATTACCGAATATAAGCATCGGACTATGCCTTGCAGTAACGGTCGTATTCTCAATTTGAAAAAGGAACTCCATACAGTTTATAGAGGCCCTGAAAATAGCATCACTTGTACGACTAATGTGTATGTGATATTGTTTATGTTGATTATTTATGTGCTGAACACTTTCCTTTGGTTTTCGTCTTACCGGAATAGTATGGAGGACAATGAAACTCGAAGAATTTCAGGCAAAGAGGTTATTCAGGGATTGCGGTATCCCCGCACCTGATGGAGTAATGGTAACCACGGCTGAGGAAGCAAGAAGCGCTGCCGAGAAGATAGGATGCCCGGTGGTTATCAAGGCGCAGGTTCAGGCAGGAGGTAGAGGTAAGGCAGGAGGAGTGAAACTTGCCGGAACGCCGGCTGAAGCTTACATGGTTTCCGATTCCATACTGGGCATGGATATAAAGGGTTTAGAGGTAGAAAGGCTGCTCATTGATCCGGCAGTACCTATTGCTGCGGAATACTACGTTGGTATCACAATTGACAGAAGGAAGAAACTCCCGGTTATGATGGTCTCCGCATCGGGCGGGATGGATATCGAGAAAGTAGCTGCGGAAACCCCTGATCTGATATTTTTCCAGGAGATCAATCCTGAGAGGGGGCTTCGTTCTTTCGAGGCGAAACAGCTTGCATTCAGATTGTTCAACGATAAGAAAAAGGCCATGGCAACAGCCTCAATAATGGTAAAACTATGGAAGTGTTTTCATGATGTTGATGCTTCTCTGGCAGAGATAAATCCCCTTGCTGAACTAGAGGATGGTTCGATCATCGCTCTTGATGCCAAGATAGTTCTCGATGACAACGCTATTTTCAAACATCCCGTCATGGAAGAACTGCGGCTCCCCACACCCTCAGAGAAAAAAGAACTCGACGCGAAAAGCCATGGATTGAGTTATGTGCAACTCGAGGGAGAAATAGGCTGCATGGTCAATGGCGCGGGTCTGGAGTAATAGGAATCTTGATTTCAAACCGTTCCGGCAGTATTCCTGAAACTGCTTGATTCTTGAGTACTCTTCTGATCATAGATGATTCGGTAGAGGGAATAACCATCGATTTCAATTACAAAATCCAGCCTTCTGGAATTAAGGAAGCGCAAACATCTTTCAAGTTTGCCCGGCATCGGGTCATCTGAATTGAAATAAACGTAATCAATTTCCATATGATCCAGAAAAGCCATCTCTTCACTGAGAGATTGAGCCAGGAACAATCTTAGAGCTAGAGGATGGTTTTCGATTACAACTATTTCGTGATTACAGAAGTATCTTTCGCGTTTCCATAATGAAAGCAATCTTGATCCGTCCGGCAGATTGCTGTTACACCATTCATGAAGTGGTTTCACCTCAACTCCGTTACTTACATCAAAACCGATCGATTCGGTGAAAAAAGGATACGATAATACCGCCTTCACCCGGGTATGAAATGAAGAGATGATCAGAAGTACAATCAGATACCCGTACAATACGTACTTGTTGAAGAAGAGTTTTTTACTCCAGGTTGCACCGGCAGCAGCGAAGACAGGCGACATAAGATACGCGTACTTGGCGCCCCATTTAATAGGATTGAATGCAATTGAGGAGGTTACTGCGTATACCAGTACGCAGCTAAGGGGGAAAAGAACTCCGAACCGTTTCCTGGAAACCAGCATATAAACCGTACCGAACAGAAAAAGGTATACGGGCAATCCCCAGGATTCGATGAGTCTGCCAATGTTCGTAAAGAAACGGTCTGGACTGGTTTCCACCAGAAGATCATTGGAAGCGATGTTGGCTCTGGCGTGAGCGGCTATCTCCGGGACCTCAACAATTACATGCTCAGTATCCGGAGGGAAGAATGAAAGTGTATTCGGGTAAAATGGCGCTCCGGTGTGGGCGTACGTGTTAACCGCGAAAATAGCCGGCAGTAACAGCATAAGGAGTATTCCCGGAAGAATATGTAACAGTTTCCTGTATATCGGTATGAATAGAACAAGGAGTAGAAAGGAAGGCAGAAGTATGTATGCTGTCACCTTTGTTGCGAGGGCAAATCCCATAGCCAGGAAGGGAATCAATGAAAACGTTCTATCTTCAGTTAAATATTGCTTTAACAGTGTACCAATAGCAACTGTTGTGAAAAACAGTACGGTCATCTCGAATTTCGGTAAAGATGCCCATTCTACCAGTATGGAAGTCGCCATGCACGCACTTACGCATACAAGCAGACCATTCAAATCACTGCCAAGCAGTTTCCAGGCAGTAATGGCGGCGGCCAGCAGCATAGTCATTTGGAATACCTGCAAAACTACAAGCTGATCCATTATACCTGTTGATAACGATGCAGGCCATGAAGACAATATCTCACCTGTCCAGGGAAATGCTGAGAATATCGAATCCTCGAAATACGTGAGTTCACCATTGTTGAGCCACCGATCAGGCGCAACTGCATAAGCGGTTAAAGCATCAGGATTTGTATCCGGAATTGAAGCTTTGAGCAAATTACTTATTAACAGAAATCCGGTTATCAGGAAAAGAGCGGTTGTCTTCGATCCGGAGAATCTAACCCTTCTCACGATCTGTCTTCCATATTTCAGGAAGAAGCGGGAACCTGCAAGGGCTCCAATGATAATGATGACAGGCAGCGCTGTTCTGCTGAAAAGGTTCAGAAGGCTGAGCAGAGGGGAGACTGCCAGCAGGAAGATAATTCCTGAAAACAGTAGGGGAGCCTGGAATTCAGATATCCGGAATATCCTCTTGAAGCAGTGACCATAACCGTATACAGCCATCCAGAAAACGAAGATACGTAGCAGTGCCCAGACCAGATACAGTATTCTTGGCAAGAGTGTCCCTTCAAAAAAGAAGAATCAATAGGCACCTTTTCGCAGAAGAATTGCCGGAATGGTCATAATCAGTATGGACAGGTCCATCCATATTGACCAGTTATCAACGTAATAGAGATCGAGTTTCACCATTTCACGGTACTTAAGATCGTTTCTGCCGGAAACCTGACAGACACCGGTCATTCCAGGCAGGACCTCAAGTTTCTTGAAATGTTTGATAGAGTATTTCTTAACTTCTTCGGGAATATGCGGGCGCGGACCTACAAGGCTCATGCTTCCTGACAGTACGTTGAAAAGCTGGGGTAGTTCATCCAGACTGAATTTCCGTATAAATCGTCCTACGGGAGTAATGCGTGGATCCCTTCTTAGTTTGGAAAGAAGTTCATGATTATCTTCGGGCAGGATATCTTCCTTTTCACTATGGGATCCAACCTTCATCGATCTGAATTTTATTAATCTGAATTTTTTGTACTTCCTGCCCAATCTTGTCTGGATATAAAAAACAGGAAATCCTGAATCTATTACAAGGCTAATCGCTATCAGAATACCCAGAGGCAAAAGAACTATTACCGCAGGGATTGCGATGAAAAGATCGAAGATCCTTTTCAGTATGATACTGCTGCCGCTAAGGGGAGGAGGAACGGATTCGATCATCGTTATTCCGCCCATGTAAAGTACCCTTGTTGTACGTGTAACAAGATCTGAGACGTCAGCGATCAGTTTGTAGGAAATGTCCTCCTGTTCACAGTTGTATATGAGGTTGGCGGTGTCCTCCCTTGAAAGCTCAGGATCGGTAATTATTATTTCATTTATGCCATTCTCATGTATCCATCTGAACATGGATGAATCCGACTCAAAGCTGAAAACATTGTTCTGCTTGTTTTCTGCGCGGCCGGAAATTATGAAACCTTTGGTTACGTAAGGAATGAATACCTTTTTCTGCATGTAATCTTCGAGTTCTTTCGCGTAGCTGTCATATCCGTAGAAAACAACCTTTATTCCTCTGCCTGATCTCAACGCGAACCATCTGTAGAACCTGTGGAAAAGACTGTGCCAGATATAAATCGCGATGGAAGTGGTTGGAAAAGCGAAGATAAGAATGAATCTTGAGAACATCAGCTGTCTGGAAGCAAAGGTAAAGGCAAAGGTAATAATAACAGCGATGAAAGATACTCGAAGTATCCAGGAAAGTTCCTCTACCGATGCGATGCCGAATTCCTTTCTGTAAACTCTGAAAGCTCTGAACATCATCAGCTCCACACAGCCCATCACGGAACCTGATACGATGTAGTTCCAGAGTCCGAGCCTGAAATCGTTGTGGATTCCGAACAGCTGTTCCAGGAGATCGGAAAGAGCGAAATGCCGGAGCCAGTATCCGAGGATGTAAACACCGACAATGAGGATGAAATCTCCCAGGGGGAGAAGAAAGGAAGCGGGGGTTGTTCCTTCTTTTCTCAACTCGGTAATCATCCTTCCTTTGTACGAGAAGTATCGCATTTTCCTGTAATGACACAGGGATATTACCAAAAAATCTAACTATACTTCTCAAATGAAACCAGAGAGGTTACCGGACCCTTCCATCAGCGGCTTGAGAGTATCGATCCGGCGATACGTTGTCGGCTACAATTATATCGCAATAAGCTTTAGTAATATTCAAGTTTTACAGAAATTCTATATCATCTGCAAGTGTTGATGCGCTTTTAAACGATGTAATTATTATTGAAAGCTTAAGTGGCATAATGCTTTATCTATGAAAAAGGGAGGCGGTAATGAACCGCCTCCCGTAGAATGATGATTTCCTAAAGAACAGCGTCCTTCAGGCCTTTTCCGGCCTTGAATTTTGGTACATTCTTTGATGGATATTCCATCTTCGATTTGGTGTGAGGATTTACACCAGTTCTGCTCTTGCGGTGTTTTACAGAGAAAGTTCCGAAACCGACAAGGCTGACTTTATCACCTTTACTCAGCGTATCTTTGATTCCGTTAAGTACGGCATCAACAGCGATACCTGCCTGCTTCTTGGTGATATCTGCATTTTCGGCAACGTGTGTTACGAGATCTTTTTTAGTCACTTGTTCACCCCCTCCCATTTGCTGTTCCTTAAAGCTATAAGGTGGAAAATTCAATGTCAACCCCTGAAATTATTTATAAATAACTAATATTTGAAGCTATACCGATGATTATTGAACATCAGGAGTTGAATTTGAGATTTATAATGCACATTGAAAGTAGAATTATACTTGAAATATGGTATAAATCAGAAATTGCTAACATGCTGTTCAATTTTTATATCCGGAATATCTACGATATTGATCTTGAAGTAGAATCCACTATCCACATCGGATATATGTCTTACAAATACAGCTTCCCAGCAGTGAAGGTTGCGCCTCAGTGTATAACTCTGATTGATGAAGTCTTCATTCATTGCATCGTAATAGGCACTGTATTCAATCGACCAGCCTGGTGTCAGGTCAAGTGAAGCGGAGAATCGGAGTTTGCTGATGCTCTCCGTATCGTTAAGACCATGCCTGTAATAATGGCTGAGTACTATTCTGAGAGGCATACCAAGCCTTGTAGTACCTGAATCGGGGAGAAGGGTTCTGTCGTATCCGGATAGTCGCAGGCTTGAGGATACAGAAAGGTTGGTAAGTTCATTCTCGTACAGGTCCCAGCTTCCATTACCGTTAACGCTGAATTGCGAAAGGGGTGATATGTCCAGGTTCGCCGAAAGAGGGGAAAAGGGGTGTTCTTTGTCTTCCAGATTCGCAGATGTGGAAAAACTGAGTGATGCTATGTCGAAACGGGTAATTCTGTTACGATCTGACAGTTTTCCCTCGAGTCTGTTCATAAGGGTGAATGAGATGATCCGCCTGGAAGAGGGAAGGCTGAAATCGGAAAAGTAATAGTATTCGGATCGCGCTGAGTCGGAGTTCATAATGCCGCTTCTGTTTAAATACCTGTCGGGAGCCCACTGCAGGGATATGCTGGGAGTGATCGTGTGTCTGAGTGCGTTAAGGCCGAAGATCCTGGTAGAGAAGATACCGTAAATATCTGTTGAGATAGACAGGTTAGCGGATCCCTGAAGCCACCAAGGGAGGTTGCTGTCGTTCCTGTCCCGGTCATACATGGTGCCGGTGCAGTGGATCGATGGAGCAACCGAAAGCCACCCCAGTAACCTGCTGGAACCGGTTAACCCGGAGGTAAGTTTCAGAGCGGAGTTCGTGGCTCTAAATTCTTCCATTCTTCTATCCATTGAGAGGTAATGAGCGCTTGCATTCCAGTAGATGGAATGCCACGGACGGACAAGTGAAGGGTCTGAAGGTGATCTGAAAAGGGGAGAGGAAGGGAGTGAGAGCCTGATATCAGGAATTTCTTGATTGGATTCAACCTCACCGGGGATAGTATCTGGATTTGTGTTAAGGTATTTTGTTCTGTTCATTACAGCCTGGAAGCTCATTCTGCCGAAGTACCTGTTCACACTTACCCAGGAATACAATTCTCCAGTCATACGATCCTCTGGATTCTGTTGCGTTTCTTCAAGATAAGAATTGTCACTTAGAAACTCTCCCTGAATCCTCACAGTAGTTCCATCGGCAAAATCATGCAGATGGTTGCCAAATGCCATCCATCTGTCGCGGTGGGTTTGAAATTCCCTTCTCCACTCGGTTCGCAGATTTCCATTGCATATATACCTGACCCGGTGTCTTTCACCCGCTGCCAGTACGAACCTTGTTTTCTCCATGATGTCACCATGTATCCAGAGATCGGAGTAATCGGAGAAAGCAAAGTAATATCCCATTTCTCGAAGGTACCTGCCATCCATACTGGTCTGACCTAATTTTGGCAGGGTAAAACCGGACTGGCGCCCGCGCCTGATTGGAAACACCCAGTATGGAAAGTAGAATACAGGAGTGTTTTCAATGTACAGGTAGACAGGTCTGGCAATGGCTTTATCATCAGGGAAAACCTTCATTACAGGACAGTAAAAATAGTAATGAGTGCTGTCCGCATCACATGTTGTGAATCTGGCATCAACGATGTTGAATTCGTTACGACCGATCCTTGTTATCGTAGCTCCCGTATAGAATCCGAAATCGTACTCTGAAGCTGCGTTCAGTATTCGTCCCTTACGAGTCGAAATGCTGTATATCATCCCGTTGCCCGTTATTGACTCTCCACGATCGAACAGCTCGGATTCACCTCTGGCAGTAATGATCTCATCATCCCCGGAGTATTCCACGGTATCCGATTCCAGAGTCATATCCCGGTAATCAAGAGATGCTGATCCGATAAGTATCAGATCGCTGTTATCCGGGTAGAAAACCAAAGAATCAGCGGAGTAAGCGATTATTTCAAGCGTTTGTGATGTGAGAGTGGAATCCCTTGAAGTACTGTCAGCTCCTGCGGTGTCAGCCGCAAATAGTACTGCAAGGATCAGGATAGATGTCATCCTGTTCGATTTCTTCCCATAATGGCAGCTCCCTCCGCTCCAGCCTCGGAACAGGACGGAAGCACATTCACGTTCCATTCGCAGTTGCATCTTCTGTGAAATTCCGATTCAGCGTCTTCAAGGAAGAATTTCGATGCTCCCATGAGTCCTCCGGCAAGGTAAACACCGGCCGGACTGAAGCAATGATACAGATTGGCGAGGCCTATACCGAGCCATGTTCCGAATTCCTCGTAAGCTTTAAGTGCCGGAACCTTATTCATGGAAGCCAGAAGGGCTATCTCCTTCGGAGTATGATGCGTAGTTTCGTTGGTGTGCTTATTGTAGTAATCGCTCAAGGCTGCTGATGCCGCGTACCTTTCCCAGCATCCCCTTGATCCGCAGGGGCACGTTATTCCCGATGCTTCTACTGTCATATGGCCGAATTCACCAGCGTAGCCCGTACCGTAAACAATAGTGCCGTCCTGTACAATAGTTCCTCCTATACCGGTTCCAACGGTAATCATAAGCCAGAGTCCTTCGGAAGGTATACGGGATAATTCTATAGCCTGCAATGCGAAGACGTTGCAGTCGTTATCGATAACCACGGGACACTTCAGTATATCCGAAAGCTTTTCCCGCAGCGGGTAATCGTTCCATCCAGCGAGGTTTGGAGAAAAAATGAGCAGGCCATCCTTAGTGTTCACCAGGCCGGCTATACCTGCGCCAGCGCAAAGGGGTACTCCACCGACCTTTGACACAACCTTTCCTATTCTCCGTAGAAGTGAATCCGGCCCGGAGGAAGGGTCGGTTTTCAGTGATTCTACCTTTTCGAAGCCGCCTGGTTTAAGATACCCGAGGATAGTCGTGGTTCCGCCGATATCAATTCCCCATTGCTTCCCACAACGATTACTCAATGCTGACGATTTCCCCATCGATCACCTTAACCAGCGGGAATGCGGAACGGGGGATCGATACACTCCCAAGGGTACACATTCCTGTTGCACCGAAGTAAATGTTCAGGTTATCAAGATAGTTTTCGAGGGATGATCTGGAAGGAACAGATCCTTCCCATGCATTTAATACTATTTTTGCCGTATCGTATCCCTGAGCCGCAAGCATTGTGGGCATTGTATCGTATTCCCGTTCGTAGAAATAGGAAAACCTCGCTGTTGCGGGATTCATGGAACCGGAACCGAATGAAACCGGGAATACCGAACCTTCAACGTATTCGCCGCCCTGTTCCAGGAGTATATCATCGTCCCATCCGGACGATCCGAACAGCTGGGATTCAACACGGTAGAATCTCAACTGAGGAGCAAGCTGTATGGCATCCCATGCATCCACCGGTAAGAATATCCCGTCCGGATGCAGGTACTTGATAGCGTTTATCTGGTCTTTAAAATCGGTTGCTCCCGATTCGTAACCCTCCATACCCACAATCTCTCCGCCCAGTTCAAGTACTACCGAACTGAACTGATCAGCGTTGGCAACCGATTCCGATGTGAATTCATGTATTATTGCAAGCCTTGAGCAGCCGGCTTTTCGTACCGCGTATTCAGCTACGGCAGCCGCATCGTCACCCTGTGAGACAACCAGCCTGTGAACGTAATCGCCGTATTTATCGAGATCGGAGGAAGTTGCAGCAGGTGTTATCATGGGAAGTGACCATCTTTGCGCCAGAGGAGCTGCGATTTCAGCTTTTCTGCTTGTAAGTGGTCCGATAACAGCCAGGCATAAAGGATTAGAACCCAGTGAGTTCATGATCTCTTCAACGCCGGTACTCTCATCGGAGCAGTCAAAGGAGACTATTTCAGGTCCCGAGCTGAAAAGCCCGGAAGCTCTGTCAAAGGCAAGGATAACACCGGACTGTACCCTTTCAGCGTACGAAGAGCCCTCTCCTGTCAGGGGGAGGACAAGAGCAACGAAACCTTCTTCACCGGTGATAATTTCCGGTCTTCCGTATCTATCGTGAGCATCGGGAAAGAGCCTGTCGATTTGCATCCCTGTGAGAACAGCCTTTTCGTTGTTTCCCTCAATCGCATATCTTTTTTCGAGCTCCAGAAGGAAAAACACCTCAACCCATCCCGTTGCCGGTTCGGTTGTAAGGTAATCCATATCCACTTTTTCCAGAGTGGAACGTATCATTTCAATTGCAAATTCTGATTCATCCCGGTCGAGATTATCCTGTTGCATGGCTGAAAGTGTTTCTATAGCGTTTCTGAAAGATCCTCTCTCTATTTCCACCTGAGATATAAACAGCATGGAACTGGCTTTACCATGTGAATCGGTGGCTGAATTAAGAGCGTGCGACGCTGCTTCCGCTGCTTCCTCAAGACGACCTATAGCGAAGAGAGCTTTTCCTTTTCCAAGCTGCCATGATGAATAGAGAGGATTCTCAGGAAATTCCTCGATAGCTCTGGAGTAATACCTCAGAGCTTCCGGTACATTTCCTGAACCGTAAGCGTTCTCTGCCAGGGCTGTAAGACCTTCAGGTGAATCATCGTCCGTAACAGGTCCGCATCCCTGCGTGAAGCTCAGAAGAAGGATCAGTACTACAATCGGTGAAAAGTAATAACAGTTCTTCAATAAACACCTCCAGTATTCGGTAAATATAAAGCGAATATGAGTCACACAGCGAATATGGAAAAGGGCAAAGAAAAACCCGGGGATAGATCCCCGGGCTCAATTGAAATGGAAATTACTACTCTCCCGAAGATTCCGTATTACCTTCTTCGATCTCAGAAATCGTTTCAATGAACAGACTTTCTGGAGGGGTGCCCATGTTTTCGATCATCCACTGGGCATCATCAACAAAATCCGATTCGGGATAGTTATCTATCAGCTTCTGGAAAGCTATGGTCGCTCTGTCATAATTGCCCATGTATTCCGAAAGCGTAAACCCTATGAGGAACTGTGCCTGGTGGGCATTCACATGTTCAGGAAAACGGTCGATAAACAATCTGTAGTATTCCACCGCTGTTTCCGGGTTCGATTCCATCAGGTTCTGTGCTGACTGGAAGAGTGAATCGGCCGAAATACTTTCATCGGGCAGGAAACTATCCTCATTTATTGTTACACCGTAGTTCTCCTTAAGTTCTGGAATAAGAATATCCTGGAAGTATGAATTAATCAATGCAGGTTTTAGTGTATTCTCAATTGATTCCCTAACCTCTTCAAGGGGACGTGTACCTTCATCTCTCCTATCGGAAACCTTGAAGAAATGGTAGCCCATGACTGTTGAGAAAGAACCGATGACATCACCGATCTCAGATTCGAACAGTGCTGTTGAAATCGCAGCCTGCTCTCCGAGGTATGGCATGGGAGCGTTGACGGTAATCCAGCCTATATCGCCACCTGCTGCTTTTGTCGGTTCATGTTCACTGTAAGTTTCCACTACCGATTCGAATGATTCCCCAGCCTCAAGAGCTTCAGTTATGGAAACTGTATCTTCAGGCGATGTGATCAACACCTGAGAAACTTTAACCTGGGCTTCCTGACGATAGATATCGTTTACATGATCGTTGTAGTAAGCCAGAACATCTTCTTCAGGTATTACAACCGCATCCACTACTTCCTGCTGGTAATAGGTCTGTATTAGAGCTCTTTCTCTGGCTGTATCAACCTGCTGCATGGCAAGTTCCACCTGTGCAACTACAAATGAGTCTTCCTCCATGCCAAGATTCTTTGCTTCAAGCAGCAGCAGTTCCCTCTCGATAATATGGTTCAGGAGAAGCCTTTTACCCTCGGTGGATTCAAAGGATGCTCTCTGGTAAGGGGGTATCATTTCAAGTTCTTTGTTAATCATGTTCTCTGTGATCCGGACTTCACCAACAGTGGCCATAACCTCGGATGTATCGGCGTCACCAGTGCGGTTTACAGTTTCCTGTGTGCCGCATGCGCCTATGGCAAGAATCATTATTGATGTAAGCAAAAATACAATCCTCATGAATACTATTTCCTTTCCGTGAAATTAATAAGTAACTGTTATTTATCCTCAGCCAGAGAGAACAGAATTTTCTTTTCGGCGATCTCTTCCATGGCTGTCTGAATTGGTTTTCTCTTAGGGTTTTTAATATCGACCAGAGCTGGAGCACCCGATCTGATTTTTCTTACCCGTTTTGATATGGCAAGAGCAAGAAGATACTGATTATCCGTCTGTTCACCCATAATGTCAATTTCTTTGTATGTATTTGGCATCTATACCTCCGGCATACTGCAACTAAATAATTGCAGAAACATATCTGTTTAATTCTATACCCGCTAAAGCGGACAGTGTTCCAGGGATGAATTTCAGCCTGTTGTCTAGTCCATTTCTGTGGTGTTGTTTTCCCTGAATTTGGATTTAACAAAATCCCAGGTTGGTTCATCAAGAAGATCAACTTCCCGCTCATCGATCTGAAGTGTCCCGAGTTCCGACCGATCCCAGTACTTGATTACTGAAACATGGTCATTGGCTCCCGGGGTAGCTCCTCCAGCACGACTGGGGAAGTTCATGGGATGAGTGAAGAAAACTTCAACCCTTGATGTGTCAGGGTCGGCAGTTGTATATCCTACGAATTTCATGGTTTGAACCAGTATTGAATCACCCCTTGTTCTGGCCGTTCGGCCGTCAGGGTTTTCATAGAAAACGTAAGTTGTATCGGGAACGATTTCGAAGACGTATTCACCGCCAAGGGGGTCGATCAGCTGGTCTATCCTGACTTCGAGATTTTCCGGGTTCTTGGGTGTTATTACCAACGGGTATCTTTGTGCGAGGTAAGCAGCTTCTTCCTCGACCGTACGGATAAGGTTGGCTCTTGAGACTTGAAGCCTTCTCATGTTACCGTATTCGGGGAAGCTGTACACGATCTGGGTTTCGGACCAGTCCGGTTCCATGAAAATGGAATCAGGGTAGTCTTTTTCCACGAAGCCTCCGACTATACCGCCATGCCTGTCGTGATTAGGACAGGAGATGGAAAATTGACTTCCAAGGGCGAGCTTTGGATCGTATGCGTAAACCGAGTCGTAGTATCCTGCCTGCCAGATGGAGGGGCATACGGCAACCACGATAGAGGAGACGGAATCTTTTCTGACCGGTGCAATGATGTTGTTGAAATTCTGAATAACAGAATTCAAGGAGTCCATGGAAGTGACAAGGTTCACCTCAGTGTCTATCAGTAACTGGGCACTGAAACCGAGTGAATCGTCAAAGAACTCTCCCGCAGACAGGATATCTTCATCATCGTTCTCTACTTCAAATACGGGATGCTGCGCGATGTATTCTTCCCTGACAACCACGAGGGAATCAAGAGACATGCCATGAAGGTTCTCGCATTCGCTGATCTCCTGTTCGATATCTGAATGTTCATCCTGCAGTACTTCAAGTTCAGCTTCGATTCCATGGACAGCAGAAGTGCTCCATAGATTCTTCCATTCATTCGGGATAAGAACCTGCCTGGTATGACCGCTTCTAAATGAGACTGCAATACTGTCCTCACTTATCGATGTTTCGAAATACCCTTTTTCCTTTGCATAAGTAAGAAGACTATCGAGATCGGGGGCTGGATTTCCTTCAGTTTCAAACATGTGCTGGATATTTGCCTTAGCAAGTACGCTCATCTGCGAACGACAGAATTCTCTGGGGACCCTGTAGGTCTCGACTCTCTGGTGAATCCTGAAGATCAGAAAAGCAGCCAGCAATACTATAAGAATTCTTACAGGAATCTTTGATCTCATAGATTATCCCTCCAACAACAGATGCAATTTGCCTATTTTTTCTAAATTTGCCTTCTCATTAAACAGCAGACTAAATCTACCCATCTTGTTTTGCAAGTGTCAATACATGTCCTGCTAATCTAATTCAGTAATTACCGGTACGGGTTGAGTAAGTTCAGCAGAGACAGAATTTGGAATTATATAAACAACACCCTCGGGTTTTACAATGGTTACATGTTCATCTTCCGTACCAGGGGCAACAGGTATAGTATAACAGCTGTCTAATCGACTTACAATGGATTCAGCACCTGTTACCTCAACCTTTGAATCTGATGTTACCTGCCAGTAATATCTTTCAGGTATACCTGCGGATGAAACTATTCCCACGGGAAGATTTCTGATGATATTCCGGTCAATGATGAGTTCAATGTTGCCAGGAGTGAATGTTGTAGCCTCAAGGCTGGAGTACCTGCCTTCCCTGAATACTATGTTGTTTCCCGTGAGTTCTCTGGTTATGAGTATGGGAAAATCCTGGTTCTGATCACCTAAAGCAATATTCACCTGAATGGCATTGGGGTGTCTTATCAGCTGGTCGCGGAGGACACCACTTCCTTTTCCCGTGAATGTTACCTCAATCGAGTCATAGCTGATTTTATTCAATACAATGAAATCCGGGGCGATGGAAGGGGGTAACAGCGGCAGGCTGTAATTGATCTCGAAACGGTTCTCATCCATTGAGAATATCCACAACGCTACAGATACGATAACAGCCAGTATCCATTGCCATAGACTGGTCTGATTCCTTATCATGATACTCCTGCCATGGGACGATGTTCCCGCTTATTCAGGTTCGATTTCCTTTTCAGCTGCTGGATTCTGAAAACCGAATGCATTCTGACCATCGATATCCAATTTCCCGAATTTTCCTTCGTACGATTCTATTTGTGATTCCAGTGTCTTTACAAGAGCTTTCATCCTGTGCGGTGATACTATTACCCTTGATTTGAGTTTAGCGTTTTTTACTCCGGGTACTATTCTTGCAAAATCGAGG
This sequence comes from Candidatus Aegiribacteria sp., assembly GCA_030600545.1. GTDB lineage: Bacteria > Fermentibacterota > Fermentibacteria > Fermentibacterales > JCC-6 > Aegiribacteria. Next base: position 17,503 of record JAUVLV010000012.1, read on the forward strand.
ATGAATTCGGCTCTGGAAGCTGCCACGAAGAAGACATTGCTGTATACTCCATCAATGTCAGCGGCGTCGGCGTTGATTTGAGGCGGTTGTTTCATCATCTTTGGTTTCACGGCTGCTCCTTTTATTGGTTGCCGGTACAATAGATTATATACCCAATTTCCGGACGGAGGAATTCTTGATACCAAAACACAATATTGAAAACATACTCGATAGACTGCAAGGGAAAAGGGTACTGGTTACAGGTGACCTTATACTTGATCACTATATTGAAGGTAAAGTTGACAGGATCTCGCCCGAAGCTCCTGTTCCCATTGTATCTCTGGAAAGAACTGGAGAAAAATGGGTTCCTGGTGGAGCTGCCAATGTTGCGAGGAACATCTTCTCCCTTGGCGGCATTCCTCTCATGGCTGGAACTGCCGGGGACGACAGTGAAGGCAGACTGCTTGTTGAACTTCTTGAGAAGGAAGGCGTGGACACTGCTGCCGTTATCCTCGATTCCAGCAGACCTACAACATCGAAGACGAGAATCATGTCCGGGGGCCATCAGCTCATCAGACTTGACAGAGAGGTTACGGAACCTGTCTCAGAGAAAATACAGAATTTAATATCCTCTTGTATTGAGCGAATCACCGGAGAGCTGGATGCCATAGTTCTTGAGGATTACAACAAAGGTGTACTTGCTCCCGGTCTGATATCCGAAATTCTGGCAGTTTCACGCAGGGAGAATATTCCGGTGGCAGTGGACCCGAAATTCATGAACTTTTTCGAGTTTCGCGGATGTACCCTTTTCAAGCCCAACAGACTGGAAACATCCCGTGCCCTTGGAATGGAAATAAAGACTGTCGATGATGCGATTGAAGCCGGTAATCGACTTCTTGAAAGGCTTTCGGCGGGTTCGGTTCTAATAACTCTGGGCGGAGACGGCAGCGTGCTCTGCAGGAAAGACATCGAACCGTTCTACAGACCTGTTGCGGCAAGAGATGTTTTCGATGTCTCAGGCGCAGGCGATACTGTAATCGCTGTTATGGCGCTTTCTCTTGCAGCTGGTCTGTCCCTTGATGACGGTGTCAGAATATCCAGTTTTGCAGCGGCCGCAACCTGTTCTGAACCCGGGGTCTATGCGGTGAAACCTTCGGACATCGTTAAGGAGGTGGAGCGTTATTCAAGAAGAAAGAATACTGACCAGAACTGAAGCGGCTGAATTGAGCGAGAAACTTCACTCTTCCGGGCGTACGATTGTTTTTACAAACGGATGTTTTGATATACTTCACCCCGGTCATGTGTACATTCTCAGGACAGCTCGTTCGTTCGGGGATCATCTGTTTGTCGGAATAAATACCGACGATTCCGTAACCAGGCTTAAGGGTACCGACAGGCCTGTTAACGATCTTCGCTCGCGGATGGATTTATTGGCTGAGATGAGATCTGTGGATTTCGTGGTGCCGTTCGATGAAGATACCCCTCTGAAATTGATCGAAGAGATAAAACCGGATATCCTGGTGAAGGGGGGGGATTACGAAGTGAAATCCGTTGTTGGAGCTGATTACGTCATTTCAAACGGAGGCAGGGTTGAGATAGTTCCTCTCCTGAAGGAGTTTTCAACGACCGGCATCATCAGCGTTCTCAATAGTATTAAAGAATAGGGCGCCTTGACCTCAGCCCTCTGCTGGAGTAGAAAAGGCACACTTAAGAAATTCATAAAATAGTAACATATCATTAATTAAATTGAAGGAGTGTAAATGACTGCTTCCCAGATGGTTTTCCGGTATTTTGGACTATTCGTAGTTGTACTGACCGGTCTTGTGGCTGTCCTCAGGTATAGAAGTCTGAAAAAGGAATCCCGTGGTAATGACAGAATGATACATCTGGCCGATCTTATCCATTCCGGTGCCATGACCTATCTGAAAACACAATACCATGTTCTGATGTACTTCGTTGTTTTTGTTGCTGTTGCATTGTTCTTTGGAGTAGATCACGGTACTGCACTGGCATTCGTATGCGGTGCGGGATTCAGCATGATCGCAGGTTACATTGGAATGAATGCTGCGACAATTGGTAATGTCAGAACCACTGATGCGGCCAGGAGAAGTCTTGCAGAAGCACTGTCCGTGGCTTTCAAGAGCGGCAGTGTAATGGGGCTTGCGGTTTCAATGTTGGGGTTGCTTGGAGTATCGATCTTCTATCTCCTGTACAACGACATCATCCCTGTAAAGGAATTTCTTGAATCGATACTGGGAACCGTTTCGCTTGAGAACATCGCAGGTTTCGGAATGGGTGCCAGTTCGATTGCCCTCTTTGCCCGGGTAGGCGGAGGTATATTTACAAAGAGCGCGGACGTTGGTGCTGACCTTGTGGGGAAAATCGAAGCCGGGATTCCGGAAGATGATCCCCGTAACCCCGCGGTTATCGCAGACAACGTCGGTGACAATGTCGGTGATGTTGCCGGAATGGGTGCGGACCTCTTCGAATCCTATGTGGGCAGCATTATTGCGGCCATTGTTCTAGCCTTTGGTTTCAGTCTGTCAGGCATACCTGTTGGATTACTTCCTTCAGGGTCAGGCGCTACTGCCCAGACTCTTATTGCCCTGCCAATTATTCTGGCTGCGCTCGGTACTCTGGCAAGTATCGCGGGAGTTCTCTCTGTCAAGATGCTAAGCCGCAAGGGAAGTCCTGCTACGGTTCTGAGGAATGCGACATTCATAAGCACTGTTTTGTCAGTAGCCCTTGCTTTAGGCGCAATTCTCTTTTTTGAGGTCAGCATAGGTGTATTCTGGGCTATCATCAGCGGTGTTGTCGCAGGAACGGCAATTGGTCTTGTTACCGAATATTACACGAGCGGAGGTCCTGTAAGGAGAATCGCAAAGAGCACCAGAACGGGACCTGCAACGTGCATCATTGAGGGAATCGCGGTTGGAATGGAATCCACCATATTCCCTATTCTCTTCATAGCCGCTGCGATTATGGTGAGCTTTCATTTTGCCGGACTGTACGGAATTGCTCTGGCTGCCCTTGGTATGCTGATGAATGTTGGAATGACAATGTCAGTTGACGCGTACGGCCCGGTTGCAGACAATGCAGGCGGCATAGCCGAAATGGCTGAACTCCCCGGAGAAGTTAGGAAAAAAACCGACAAGCTTGATTCTCTCGGTAATACGACAGCTGCTATGGGCAAGGGTTTTGCCATCGGTTCGGCTGCCCTGACAGCCCTTGCGCTTTTCAGCGCTTACGCCGCCTCAACCGGGCTTCAAGCGATTGATCTTCTTAAATCGAACGTTGTAGCCGGTCTTCTTTTTGGAGCCCTGCTGCCGTACGTATTCGCCTCGATGACTTTAAGGGCAGTTGGCCGGACAGCTATGAAAATGGTTGAAGAAGTGCGCAGGCAGTTCCGTGATATAAAAGGATTAATGGAGAAAAAAGCAGAGCCTGATACCGCCAAATGTGTAGAAATAGCCACCGAGGGCGCACTTAAGGAAATGATACTTCCAGGTATTCTAGCCGTTATTATTCCAGTTATTATCTACTTCGCGTTCGGTGAAGCCGGTGCTGAAACCCTTGGCGGGGTTCTTGCCGGTGCCATAGCATCGGGTGTTCTTCTTGCAATTTACATGTCCAATTCGGGCGGTGCGTGGGACAATGCCAAGAAATACATCGAGGCGGGCAACCTTGGGGGAAAGGGTTCCAGTGAGCATAATGCAGCCGTTATAGGAGATACAGTGGGTGACCCTTTCAAGGATACAAGCGGACCCTCCCTTAACATTCTTATTAAGTTGATGGCGATGGTTTCACTCGTGATTTCACAGATCAAATGATATGAGGAGATGAAATGAACGGTAAAGCGCTGGAGTTCAACGATCAGAATGTAGCAGCTGAAATCGAAAAGATCAGACCTGTTCTTCAGAGGGATGGTGGAGATATCCAGTTCATCGGTATCGAAGACAAGGTGGTTAAAGTAAAGCTTCAGGGAGCATGCTCCGGTTGTGCCATGGCTACGGTTACTCTTCAGTGGACCGTTGAGAGAAATCTTAAATCGGTATTCCCTGAGATCGAGAAGGTGGAAAACGTCCAGTAACGGGTCCCGGGGTATTGCTGTTCGAAGGGTGGTAATTGAATCCCTTGCTGGTATGGATCACAATTTCAACCTCAGCGGGAGGGACAGGGCGTTCGCCCTGAGGCTCCTGAGGGAAACGACCGTATGGCAGGTCAGGCTCGATAGGGCACTGGCCAGTTTCTGTTCCAAACCCCTCGGTGATCTGGACGTAATAGTTCTTGCCGCACTCAGGGCTGGAGCCGCACAGCTGATCATTCTGCATACGCCTTCGCATGCAGCCGTTTCTGCCACCGTCAGCGCCCTTTCCGGTCACAGAGCTTCAGGTCTCGTGAACGCTGTCCTGCGGAAGCTGGCAAAAGAGGGAGAACCTGACACGGTAAAAGCTCCTCTAAACGAGATATGGTCACATCCCCCATCTCTGACCGCCAGATGGGTTTCGAGGTTCGGAAGAGAAAAAACCGAAAAACTCATGGAATGGAACAACAGCGTGCCGGATATCGGAAGCTGCTTCCCCGGAATGACAGAGAATCTTGAGAAGGGTCTGTATATTGATGACTACAGGATTCTTGAGAGAACCGGGATGAACCCTCTTCATTCGACAACGGAAAAGATTTACATTCAGGATGAAGCTGCTGCCGTTGTAGCTAAAGCTGCAGCGGAGCTTGCAAAAGGAGGTTCCGTACTCGAAATCGGCGCAGCTCCAGGCGGCAAGACACACCATCTTCAGGCAACCGCTGATTACGTGGTATCTGTGGACTCATCCTTATCAAGGATGCGTAGATGGCTTGAGAATATGGCAAGACTTGAGTGGTGCAACAGCATCCCGGTCGTTGCCGATGGTAGGATGCTGCCATTCAAAGATAGCTTTGATCTGGTATTCATCGATGCCCCGTGTACGAATACCGGAGTTTACAGAAGGCGATGTGATGCCCGATGGAAATGGTCCGACGAATACCTTGAAAATTCTGTTGCACTGCAGAGGGAACTCCTCCGATCCGCAGCTGAGCTTGTTGTGCCGGGTGGTATTCTGATATACTCAACGTGCAGTCTGGAGGAAGAGGAGAACCGTTCGCAGGTTGAATGGTTCGAAAAAAACGCGGACTATTTTCATCTTCAGAGCTTCTCCGAACCGCATGAGCTTGTCAGGGACGGTATGATTTGCATATTTCCCCCTGACCATGGAATAGACGGTCTTTTTGCCGCAGCCTGGAGGAGGGATCAGTGAAACCGGTTGTCAGATATGCAATTTTAGCCGTAGCAGCCGCGATACTTGCATTTATTGCAAGTTCGGTTCTGGCTCCTTCCATTTTCAGGACGCCACGGTTTATTTCATCAATTGGTGCCGCCTCGGCACCCGTAACGGTTCCGGACGTTACAGGTCTTTCAAGACAGGATGCCCAGCGGGAAATAGAATCGGCGAACCTGGTTCTTGCCGGCCAGTGGTCGGAATACGGCCCTATGGGAAGCATGGGCAGTGTCATAAGGCAGGATCCACCTCCCGGATCGATGACTCCAAGGGGAGCCCCTGTAAGCATTTTCTGGAATATAGGTCCACTCTACAGGAACTACTGTCCCGATTCTCTTCTTGGTCTTTCCGCGGTAAAAGCCGAGGAGGAGATTGCGGACTGGCAGCTGTATTCCATTGGAAGAAGCTGGGTACCCCATCCTTCAATTCCCGAGGGAATGGTTATTGGTGTCTGTCCCAGACAGTACGACAGCCTGTCAGTTACGGTACCTGTAAGATTACTTGTATCAACGGGATGGGATGGAATTCCCCGTTTCGTTGGATTGTCGCTTGGCGATGCCCTGGAGATCGCGGAAAACGGTAACCTCATCCCTGTTATCGAAGAGAGGGTAACCGGTGATATCCTTCAGGACGGGAGGATCATTGAGCAGCAGCTACCCGCCGGTTCGAGGTATGCTCCCGGTGACACTATAAAGATGGTCGTTGGAAGAACAAATACCGAATGGGGAACCTGGTAATGGGAAAAGTAATGATAGCTCCCTCGGTTCTCGGTTGTGATCAGGGACATCTGGCTGAGGAAGCTCTGAGGCTTCAGAAAGCTGGAGCCGACATGATTCACCTTGACGTGATGGATGGAGTGTTCGTTCCGGTACTTACGGTAGGGGCCGCTGTTGCGGAATCGATTGTGCGGCATGTAGATATTCCGATTGACGCTCATCTGATGGTTCAGGAACCCTCCAATCTGATAGTGGCCTTCGCGAATGCGGGATGCAGTTACATTACGGTACATGCGGAAATTACCGCGCACCTTGACAGGTTGCTCGGGCAGATAAGAACTGCGGGAGCCAGAGCAGGTGTGGCGGTAAATCCTTCAACGCACGTTGATTTCCTGAGATGGGTTGCGCCCGTTGTTGATCTTGTTCTTATAATGACCGTTAATCCGGGTTACGGAGGACAGGAGCATATGAAGTATCTCCATGAGAAGATATCTGAATCGAGACGGATCCTCGACAGCAACGGCGGAAGTGAAGTTCTGATATCCGTGGATGGCGGAGTCACCGATTCCAATGCAAAACAGCTGATATCCGCCGGAGCCGATATCCTTGTTTCGGGTTCCTTCATAACAGGTTCCGATGATCCTGCTGCAGCAATAGAGAGACTCAGATGAAATATCTCCTGGTACTCGCGCTGACTCTGGTGATTCTTTCGGGATGCACAACGAATAGAACCAGGATCATTGACCAGGATGAAATGGACAGGATATGGGACGAACTGGCTGTTCAAGCCTGCCTGACAAGAATCGATTCCATCGGTTTTGAAATAGAAGGTTTACTCTATCACGAAGACCTTGCCGGAGATGACAGAACTTTGAGGGAACTGCTTCCGGATACACTTCCTGTATGTCCCGTTTCGGGTCTTGAGTACATCATCGAGGAAACCGAGTCAGAAATCACCATCACCTGCCCGTCAGGGCACGGGTCACTGACGCTGGAGAAATAGTATGGATAAAGATGAAATTATTGGTTTACTCAGGAAATCCCATAGTACTTTGTCAGTGGAATATGGTGTTTCTCGAATCGCCTTATTCGGTTCGGTCGCCAGCAATACGATGCAACCTGATAGTGATGTTGATCTCCTGATAGAATTTCAGTATCCGATAGGGTTTAGATTCAATCAACTCGTGGAATATATTGAAGGTGTTCTGGGTATGAAGGTCGATATATTGACCAGGGACGGGATCAGGAATATCCGCGTGAAAGCGGTCGCTGAAAATATCGAAAGAAACTTGATTTATGTCTAAAAAAGAATATTCTGCCATTCTTGAAGATATGAAAGAAGCCATCAAAAGAATCATGTCCTATTCCAAGAACATGACTTATGAGGATTTTGCATGTGATGATAAAACACAGGATGCAACAATCAAAAATATTGAAATATTAGGCGAGGCTGCATAGCTGCTTCCAGATGAAATAAAGACACAGTTTACGAATATCCCATGGAAAGACATTGCTGAAATCTCATATCACTCCCTGTCAATCAGAGTACGGATAGCTGACTCTGAAAAAACAGGCTTACATTCGAGCTTGTATTATTCCGTTTAGCGGTGTATATTTGCATGCTCTGTGGGCTACCGCGCAAGTAGTCAGGCAGAGCGGTATATTATTCAGTAACTGTGGAGGAACTTTTTGTTTGAGAATCTGACAGACAGGCTTTCGGATGCTTTCAGGAAACTGACAGGCAGGGGAGTGCTTACGGAATCCGATATCAAGCAGGCAATGCGTCAGGTACGCAGAGCTCTGCTGGAGGCCGACGTTAATTTCATGGTTGCGAAACAGTTCGTCAGTGATGTAAGCACAAAAGCCATGGGTGAGAAGGTTCTTAAAAGCCTTGCGCCCGGCAAACAGGTTATCAAGATAGTAAACGATGAGATCGTTGAACTGCTTGGAACGGACAGATCGCCCCTTCAGCTCTCCGGTAAACCGCCTCTGGTTTACCTCCTTGTAGGACTGCAGGGATCGGGCAAGACCACAACGGCAGCCAGGCTTGCCTGGTGGCTGTCTGAGAAAAAGGGCAAGAGATCTCTTCTGGCCGCATGTGATCTTCAGAGGCCGGCAGCAATCGATCAACTGGAGAAACTGGCAGAGGACGCTAACGCCGGCTTTTACGGCCGCAGAGACACGAAGAATCCTGTAGCGGTTCTGAAGGGTGCTGTAAAGGAGGCACGGCTCAAGAGTTACGATATAGTGATCGCCGATACAGCCGGCCGGCTTCATGTGGACGATGACCTGATGAGCGAACTTGAAAACGTAAGCAAAGCTGCGGACGCATCCGAAACGCTGCTTGTGCTGGACGGTCTTTCCGGTCAGGACGCAGTGAACGTTGCTGTAGAGTTCCATAAAAGAATAGGGTTCACAGGTTCGGTCATCACCAAGATGGACGGTGACTCGAGGGGTGGTGCAGCTCTTTCGTTCAGAGCGGTAACCGGGAAGCCCATTAAATTCCTTGGAACGGGTGAGGGTGTTGATGGAATTGAACCTATGGATCCGCAGCGACTTGCTGGCAGAATCCTTGGAATGGGTGATGTGGTCGGCCTGGTTGAAAAGGCGCAAACCACGTACGATGTAAAGGAGGCTCAGAAGCTGGAGAAGAAGCTCGTCTCCAATTCCTTTACGCTCGAGGATTTCGCCAGGGAACTGAAACGCATACGGAAAATGGGTTCTCTCACGGACCTTCTTGGAATGCTGCCAAAGAATATGAGGCCTTCCGGGGTGGAAATCGATGAATCACAATTCATCAGAACGTCCGCGATTATCGGTTCAATGACAGTTAGGGAAAGACTCCACCCGGAGATCATTAACGGAAGCAGGAGAAAAAGAATCGCGATGGGCAGCGGCACAAAGGTGAACGATGTGAACAGGCTGCTGCGTGAGTTCAGATCGATGAAAAAAATGATGAAGCGGATGAAATCGGGAAAGGGAATAGGAGTTCCCGGATTATTCCGCTGATAAATGGAGGTGAAGTTTGGTAATTATCCGTCTCAAGAGAATAGGAAGCACTGGCGAGCCTTCCTTCAGAATTGTAGCGGCCGACAGGCGTAAAGCCGCGACCGGCAAATTTCTGGAGAGCTTTGGCTACTACGATCCCCTTCGCAAGCCTATGGAAGTAAAAGTTGATGAAGAGAGAGTTTTCCACTGGCTTTCCAGGGGAGCCCAGGTTTCCGATACGGTGAGAACTCTTCTGAAGAAGACCGGAACCTGGCAAAAGTGGCATAAAATGTCTTCTGGCGAAGAAGAAGTTAAACCAGAAGTAGTGTTTATTAAAGGCGCGAATAGAACTTCGTAAAACCTGAACTGGTGCGAACGCAGGCTGAACTGGCATCAAAACTGGAGGATCCTCATGAAAGAGCTTGTCGAACTTATGGCTAAGGTACTTGTCGCAGATCCCGAAGCTGTTTCCGTTGAAGAAACAGTCGAAGAAGACGTTACCGTCTTCGAATTGAGGGTAGCTGAAAGTGATCTGGGCAGGGTCATAGGCCGCGAAGGCAAAATAGCTAAAGCTATGCGACTTATTATCAGATCTGCTGCTGCTCGTCTCGAGCAGAAAGCTACAGTCAGAATTATTGACTGATTCTGAAATACCAGTTCCCGATGATATTGTATATCTCGGGTATGTTGAAAAGACACACGGGCTGAAGGGCGGACTCCGGGTCCGATTGTTTTCTGGGTACGGAGTTGGTGATATTCCGGTGGGAACGGTGATTCTGCTGAACAAAAGCAGGCCTCTTACAGTGAGTCGATGTACCTCTGGAGGAGACTCAAGGGTCAATCTCACTTTTGAGGAGATCGGTAATCGTAACGATGCGGAGAAATGTAGAGACGGCTCAATCTACATAACCATTGATAAGGTCGATAAAGAACTGGAATTTGTTCCTCTTTACAGCTTTTCCGGATTTGAGATACATTCCCGCGGGTGTCTTATGCGAATAGTTGATGTTGAGCCGGCCAGTGCGAATCCTCTGCTTATTGTAGAGAACAACGGGAGCAGATTTCATGTTCCCGTGATACTCGCGATGAATGAAGGGTCGATTAACTGGGAGAAAAAAGTAATTGAGCTTGATCTTCCAGAAGGTCTGGAAGACCTCCCGCTGTGATTGGAGCTTTAAATGCAGGCAGCAGTAGCAACACTGTTTCCGGACCTGTTTGCTCCCTTCATGGAACATGGGATTGCTGGAAGAGCTGTTGAAAACGGTCTGGTTGATCTTTCGATCTTCGATATAAGAGACAGGGCTGTTAACAGCAGGGGATCGGTTGATGATTATCAGTTCGGCGGCGGAGCCGGTATGCTGCTCCGGCCGGAACCGCTGTTCGATACACTCGAACGGATTCCCTGGAGGGATGAAGCAAGGGTTATTTTTATGACCCCCCAGGGGAAAAGACTCGATCAGCCCTTTGTGCGAGAGCTTGCGGAATCCAGCAGGATGATAATATTCTGCGGCAGGTATGGCGGTATCGATCAAAGGTTCAGAGATGCGGCCGTGACCGATGAGATCAGCGTAGGTGATGCGGTGGTATCCGGCGGTGAGATTCCTGCGATGTTCCTTATGGAAGCGGTATTCAGATGGCTTCCGGGAGTTCTGGGGAGAATGGAATCCGCGGAATCAGATACTTACGCTACCGGGCTGCTGGATTACCCGAGGTATACAAGACCTGCCGATTACAGAGGTATGAAAGTTCCTGAAGTGATCCTTTCGGGAAATCATGCGGACATTGAGCAGTTTCGATTAAGAAAAGCAATGGAACTAACATTGAAAAATCGGCCGGATTTGATAGATTCGGGAAGTGAAGAGACTATAAGAGAGCGATTTATCCGCGCGCTGCGGCTGGCGGATCGACAGAAGGAGCAAAAGAATGGATAATATTATCAGGGGTATTGAATCTTCTCAGATCAGGGATGATTATCCCGAGTTCAGAGCAGGGGATACGGTGAAGGTTCACTTCCAGGTTCTGGAAGGCGACAAGACTCGAGTTCAGATCTTTCAGGGAATAGTCATTTCCCGAAGGGGAGGCGGAGCCTCCGAGACGTTTATGGTAAGGAAAATCTCAGGCGGTGTAAGTGTTGAGAGAGTTTTCCCGCTAAATACACCTCTTATCGAAAAGATCGAAGTAACCAGAACCGGAAAGGTCCGCAGGGCCAAACTTTTCTTCCTTCGTAACAAGACGGGCAAAGCCGCAAGAATCAAAGAGAAGAAAACGTACGGCGCCAGGAACTGATACTACGGAAACTCAGCTTCACCGGTTCGACGAAAGCTACCGGTCGAGATTTCACTCATTTGCTGGAATAGATGAGGCTGGGAGAGGTCCTCTTGCCGGCCCTCTCGTAGCTGCAGCGGTGATGCTGCCCCGGAATGCCGATATCAGGGAAGTTAACGACAGCAAAAAGCTTTCCGGCAGTAAACGCAGGCGGCTTTTCCCGGTTATAATCGAAGAATCGGAATGTTGGGCAACAGGTATTGTTGAACACTCCGAGATAGACAAAGTAGGTATGACTGAAGCCGTTCGCCTTTCCTTTATGCGAGCTGCCGAAGCACTGGACAGACATCCCGAACTGTTTCTCATCGATGGCCTTCCTGTGAAAAATCTTTACCTTCCCGCGGAATTCATTGTAAAAGGTGATTCGAAAAGTCTTTCAATAGCTGCTGCCAGTATAATCGCCAAAGTTACAAGAGACGATATCATGGTAAAGGCTGACCGGCAGTATCCCGGTTATGGGTTCGCTTCCAATAAAGGCTATGGAACGAGAGCGCACATGGAAGCTATCAGGAAGCTGGGTCCTTCCCCGATTCACAGGATGTCCTTTGCCCCCATGAAGAATGACAAGCAGCTGAGGTTTCGCTTTGAGTAAAATCTCAAGGGAAGCCGAATCCTTCGTATGTCTATGGCTTGAGGACAGAGGGTGGACCATAGAAGCCCGGAACTACAGAACGCGCAGGTCAGAGATCGATATAGTCGCAAAGAAAGAAGATGTACTATCATTCGTCGAAGTGAAATTCGCTTCCGACAATTCTGCTACGGTTACACTCGGCAAGATAGATTCTGTGAAGCAGGCAAAACTGGTGCATGCAGCTATGGTTTATCTTTCAAAGAAACCTCCATCCGGTCAGATACGATTCGATGTTGCGATTGTCAGAGGTTCATACATGAACCTTCGCATGGACACTTACCTGGAGGATGCTTTCCGTCCTGACATCATGTAGACCTGCAGAAATTTGATTGTCTCAGCTCGTTTTTCGAATGGATTGGGCTTTCCGTTCAGGAAGTAGTTTCCTTTTCCGTTAATTATCTTCCATTCCCAGTTCCTTAAAGAAGAAGGTGTAGAGGTCGGTAACACGGTCCAGCCTTTCGGAGAGGCCCACCGCTCCCCCGTGTCCGGATCTGGCATGAATCGACATCAGGATGGGAGCATCTCCGGCCTGGGCAGCCTGCAATCTTGCTCCGTACTTGAAGCTGTGCCCGGGAACAACCCTGTCATCGTGATCTGCAGTTGATATCAGAACCGGTGGATACTCAATGCCCGGTTCGATGTTGTGGTATGGAGAGTAGTCGAGAAGGAACTCGAACTCATCCGGATTGTCCGGATCACCGTATTCGGATGTCCATGCCCATCCAATGGTGAACAGATGGAAGCGAAGCAGATCCATTACGCCCATGGAGGGAACAGCCGCGCCAAACAGATCAGGCCTCATATTCAGGCATGCTCCGATCAGTGTTCCACCGTTGGAGCTTCCGGAGATGGCGAGCTTCGGAATCGAGGTGTAACCCTCATCTATCAGGTACTCCGCTGCGCAGATGAAATCGCCGAATACAACAGGACGGTTTTCCTTGATTCCCGCCAGGTGCCACTCATCTCCGTATTCTCCTCCCCCGCGGATGCAAGGAATAGCATAGATACCGCCCATCTCAAGCCACACAAGCCTGGAAGTATTGAACCAGGGGCTCATTGATACCCCGAATCCTCCGTAGCCGTTCAATAACGTAGGGTTGGAACCGTCAAGTTCTATGTTCTTCGGGTAAACAATAAACATGGGTATCATCGTTCCGTCGTGACTTTCGTAAAAAATCTGTTTTTCTTCGTATGCGGAAAGGTCCGCATCGATCTCTGGCGCCCATAGAAATGTGCTCTCACCGGTCTCGAAATCGTACCGGTAAACCTCTCCCGGATGCAGGAATGAACTGAACAGATAAAACGTTTCTGTGTACGACTGAGATCCCCAGAAGCCCCATACTGTGCCAGGACTGGGGAGTTTAAGCTCCTTTTGAAACTCACCTTCAATGTCGTACAGGTATACTCTGTCGTAGGCATCCCACGAGTACTGAAGCACCAGCGATTCGTTGTTGTTCAGTATGGAAGCACTATTCAGTATCTCCTCCGTTTCAGGTACGATCTCACTCCAGTTCTCCCGGGAGGGTGAATCCGTATCGATGCAGATAATCTTATTGTTGGGAGCGTCAAGATCGGTTATGAAGTAAAAATTTTCTCCAATGTTGCCAATCGGCAAGTAGCTTGCGTCGAAATCCCCCAGTAACTCTACCACCTGCCGATCTTCAGAAAGAAGATCTATATAAAAAAAACCGTTTTTACTCACCAGTTCAGTGTCATAAAGCCCGATGATCAGGTACCTGCCGTCTTCCGTCGCATAGGCTCCCAACATCCAGTCAGGTTTATCTGGACGCTGGTACACCAGAATGTCCTCATACTGCGAAGTTCCGAGACTGTGGAAGAAAACCCTCTGATTCTCGTTTCGCTCGGTGTACTCCTGGTCCTCCATGGGTTCATCGAATCTGGTGTAGTAAAAACCAGTGTTGTCGGCGTTCCAGCTGACACCGCCCTTGGTCCAGCGGATGGTATCGGCCAGGCTGATGCGTGTCTCTATATCCATAACGTACCAGGTAGCCCAGTCCGAGCCACTTTCGCGGGTTGCCCAGGCCAGCAGCTTACCGTCCTCGGATACATTGGTTCCGGCCAGAGAAAGTCTTTCTTCCTCCGGGAATTCGTTCGGGTCGATAAGCACAATAGGTTCATCATCAAGATTCTCGCGGCAGCAGAATACGGAGTGATTCTGAAGCCCGTCGTTGAGGTTGAAAAAGTAGCGCTCTCCTATCATGTAAGGCATCGAGTAGCGCTGGTAGTTGTAAAGCTTCTCGAGTCTCTCCCTTATCCAGTCCCTGCGTGGAATCGCTTCTATATAACAGTCCCAGATCTCGTTCTGGGCGGCTATCCACGACAGAGTTTCTTCGGAATTCACATCTTCGAGCCACCGGTAAGGATCCGGAACGAGTGTTCCGAAGTAGTCATCAACCTGATCAGACACGTTGCATTCCGGATATACGATTTCTCCCGCTCCGGTAAAAGTGAAGATCATCAGGGCAAAGAGTAATACTATAGCTTTCAAGAGACTCCTCCAATTATATAAGAGAACTCAGGATTATCCCGTGTAATACAATACAGTTTTCATTATTGCTGAAATATTCAAATGTCAGCCCCGGTTCCATTGTCGGCTTGATGTGAGTTCTTCCTTTTGCTTATCATTTTTCCAATCCTGAACACCCCCCTGGAAAGCCACCAGATCGGAGTAAGCAGGAAACCGATTGTTTTATCTATACCTGCGGAAAACTCATATTCGTGTGTGGTCCTGCGTGATTCATCTACCAAAGTAAAATAGTCAGCGTTACCTTTCAGGTTGTCCTTTAGATTTTCGTAAGGTTTCAATAATACACGCATGAGGCCAGCCTTTGAGTCGAAATAATCTTGCATATCCTTTTCCAGTAATGGTTTCGATGTTTTCCATAATGTGCTGTAAGGGCCTAACAGGCACCTGGGCTGGTGTGATATATTCGACTGACCGATATACACTCCCATATCTTTAATTCCCAGCTCATTCAGCATCCTTTTTTCCTCATCGCGAGTAACAGCATTTTCGTAGAGGTCATTAACGTATAGAATGTTGTATTCCTTCATAAAATTGGCAAATCGATTAACGATACCAGGCATGCACTCTGGGTGATCAGATTGGGCACGGGACATCCCATTTGAAATATGTCCGATGTTATATTTCAGGCACATTTCTATCGAATCAACCAGCATAGCCATTTTGCATCCAAGACAAATATGCCCCGGGGCTCCGCTTGTGCAATAGGAAAAATAGTCCTGACAGAATCCATTCCAGATCTTTCTTCTGGTTTTATTACAGTTAACGATATGGTGTTCATAAATATTGTCAGGAAAAAGCTCACTTAAGGTCTTTGCATATTTCCTGCTGTTGTTAACAAAAACAGTATAATCGATATCAAATGTAACCAGAACAATACGTTTGAATTTCTTTGCACATAGAGCAGCAACTAACGTTGAGTCCAGCCCTCCTGAATACAAAACAAGCACCGAATCTTCAGGCCCTGTCATACTGTCATTCCTCTTTCTTCAGTTTGTCCAGTTTTGCCCGGAGATCCCAGCTGGGTGTTTTCCTCAGAACATCTTCTCCCAGCTTCAGGCATTCACTGAGAACTTTTTTATCTCCGGTGGTCAGATAGATCTCTCGTAGGAAGTCGAACCGTCCCGATCCTTCAGACATCAGCTCCAGCCCCTTTCTCAGCACCTCTGCAGCTTCATCCAGCCTGTTCTGGAGCCGCAACAGTCTGCCACTGCACCAGGCTATAGGGGAAGTAAAGTCAATTGGAACAGACCACTCATCGATCTGTTTGATCTGCTTTCCTGCCTCTTCAAGCCGTTCCATGTCCATCAGGATGTGAGTTCTCTCAAGGGCGTAATCGATCCGGTGAATTCCCAATCCATCTTCCCGGCAGACGTTCAGAGATGCGTCGATAAGTTCCAGTGCCCGTTCGAGCTTGCCTACTCTCCGCAAGGCACCACTCAGGTTGGCCTGGGATATCGAGAGATCCGCACTTCCGCCATACTTCCTTGCAAGCTTTACGGATTCCTCAAGAAGTTCGAAGGCCTTCTCGGAAGGGGCTTCCCTTTCCAGCATTGTGCCCAGATTACCCAGAGCCTGCAGCTCCAGCAGGCGGCTTCCTGTCTTCCGGGCTAGCTCCAGGTGCCTGCGTGTCATCCTCTTTCCATCGTTGAACCTGCCGGGCAGATACTTGTAGATCAGTGCCAAATTACCCACAGCCAGGGTTTCCATTACCAGATTTCCAGTCTCTACAGCATAGGTTAACACCTGCCTTAACGGTTTTTCTGCCTCTTCCAGCTGACCCAGGCGAATCATGCATCCAGAGGCGTTACCCAGAGCCTTTGCTGCCACCAGTCTTTGCTCAAATGTTCCGTCCTGCAACTCGTCGTGTACAGAAAGAAGGTATTCCTTTGCCTTCTCTGTTCTAGCCTGCAGCATAAGTATTCGTCCCTGGAGGAGGAGTATCTGCGGTCTCAGTTCGGGGTTCATTTCCTCAAGGTCTTCAAGCAGTTCCTGTGCCTCCTGCGGCCTGCCGAGGTTCGTTGCCAGGTTAACCCGCATCATTCGCACCCTGGCTTGATCTTTAGAATTGAGGTTCTCTTCCCCCGCTGCCATCTCAATGGCTTTTCCGGCTTTCTCCCAGCTACCGCTGGAGGAGTGCAGATCAAAGATCATCCTGTGGGCATCAAGTCTTTTGTTAACATCATCAGACAGATCAAGAACCTTTTTCATCTGGTCCAGGCAGGTAGTAGTCATCCTTCTGGAAAATGAGTGTCTGCCAGCTTCAATGTACCAGTACGAAGCCTCCTCTGTGCGGTCTGCCTGCTCCATATGATAGGCTATACTCTGTGCCTTTTCCGGTCGGTCAGCCCAGATTTCCATTATTTCCTTCGCTGCCCTTTTATGAAGCCTCCTGCGCTCCGAGTGAAGCTGAAGATGGTAAGCGGCCTCCCGCAGCAGAATGTGAATAAAGCTGAATCGTCCGTCTGGTGTGCGTTCCCACACCCTCTCAACAATACCCATATCGAGAAGGTCGTTCAGATTCTCATCTGATCTGATGCGTTGGAGTATACTGGGATCAAAAGCCCTGCCGAGTACGCTGGCAGTGAGTGCTGCCTCCTTCAGCTTCGGTTCCAGCCTGTCCAGCCTTGCTACAAGCAGCGCATGAATGCTGCCTGGAAAGCTCTCTTCATTGGGAGGACCTGCAGATGATGAAAGCATCCCGGCATACTGTTCCATGAAGAATGGAATCCCCTCGGTACGCCGATGAAACCAGTCCAACAGCTTCTCAGAAGGTTCCCTGCCCAGGCTCCACTGCAGGAAGCTCCTGCAGCCGAATCTTGAAAGTGGTGACAGTTTCATCTCTTCAGGGATCAACCCCAGATCTCCGATTGTTTCGTTCATACCCGGTCTTGCCAGTAGAAGTATCGGTGGTCTGCTCTGCCCCAGTTCTTCCAGCACTGCAGCCAGCAGTTTTCCTGAGTCGGGATCCATCCGCTGCAGGTCGTCAAGCACGATGACAGTCTTTTTAAGCAGGCAATGTCCTCTGATGAAGGCGGCAGTGACAGATACGATGTTTCGGAACCTGCCCTTAGGATCCAGTCTCTGGTATAGTGATCTCTCACGGTGGAGACCAGCCATGGCTGCAAGTACGGATTCCGCCCTGAGCAACTCGTCTGCTGTCTCATTGGCCACCGGATCATCAAGTTCATCCAGAAGATTGATAAAACCGTAGAGCTTTTCACGGAAAACAGTCAACCCTCCCTTACTGATCTTAAGTCCCATCCATTCTCCCAGCCAGCGGGAAAAGATGTCCAGACCTCCAGCTGACACACTTTCACACAGGAGAGAAATAAAGAAAATGTTTCCCATCCTTCGGCTGAGCTCTCCTGCCAATCTTGTTTTGCCCATACCGGTAACTCCGGTAAGGAGGATCTGTGTACCCTCTTTCATCACCTCAATTTCAATTCGGTCTAAAAGCTCATCTCTTTCAATAAGCGGGGACACGGGCTCGGCTGCAGCAACCCTTTCCTTCCAGGGCGAGAGTACAAGAGACTGAACCGGGAGGGAGATACCTTTCAAAGAAATTTCCTTCTCGCACTGTAACCCGAGACGTGATGTGCGGTTGAAAACCGGTCCGCTGCAGATAGTGTTCCATCCGGCAAAACCATGAAGACGGGCCGCGAGGTTCACCGAAGGCCCGAGAACCGTGTATGATTCCAGAAGGGGTGTATTCAATGTCCCGCTGAAAACCAGACCGCTGGCAGTTCCGGCTCTCACCCTGCCGGGGGCCCTGGCAAAAACCTGCTGCAAAAAAACATCTGCGCGACGGGGGTCGTCCTCTCTTGAAACAGGGGCTCCGAAAACCACCAGAATATGGTAGTCTTCCATACCGGCCTCCAGACCCGATACATAACCGCCAAGTTCCCCGGCGGTCTTGAGAACGAGTTCCTGAAAATCTCTGGGACAGCTGTTTCCCCTGCGGTTCTCCAGTGATACGAAAATGCTGATGACCTGCCTGAATTCATTCACCAAAGTATCGCCAAAGAGTTCCGGCGGAGTGAAACAGGGTGTTGGAATAGTTCCAGTTCTCGTTGGGACAGGTGTGTCTTCTCCGATGGGCTGAGAAAAATGATCGGGAGAACAGTCTGAATTCGCTACGACAGCCTGTCTGACGGCAGAGCCCTGGAAACTGTAGAATGTCCATTCATTCAAAGGAATAACATCCCAGACTATCAGACCTTCTCCAACCGAGGTTCTAACCGGCAGAATGTTAGATTCCTCCGGTGAGCGGATCTGTTTGCAGGCGTTCCAGGCATCCTTGGCGCCGTCAGGAAAAACCAGAGTGACAGCATCGCCGGCGAATGAAACAGGAAAGCCTCCATTCCCCGCGCCAGCTTCAACCACACGGGAGAGGGTGCAGCTAACCTCCCGCGAGATAAGCTCCGCACCTTCGGCGCCCAGGACAGTCATCCTGTCGAACCGGGATGTGAAGCCACAGATGTCCGCTATAAGCACTGCTCCCCCGAAGCTTCCGGAGAGCTCACCCCGGAGGAGCACTTCTTTAATAAATGAAGGAGCGTGGTTCAAATAAACCTTTCAGGAATTCGATAATAAAGAAACAGATTCACCATCATCAATAAATGCCTTGAGAAATGCTTAAAAATTCCCTTCCAGAGAGACAATAGAAAGAGCGGTTCTACTCTGTCAAGTTATTGAACAGCCGCAAGAGCTTTCTTTGTGATCGAAGCTTTAACCCGGGTTAAATGAAGGCAGCCTTTGCTGCAACGTTTCCGGATTTGCCCGGTTGCGATAATAGCAGTATTGTCTTTCTCACAAAGAAATTAATTTGGAGGTTCCCATGAGTATCATTACCATTCTGATTGCCGGTATCATGTCCGTAACGGGAATATGGAGCCGCTGGGACAGGAACGATGGAAACTGGGATGATCTGGCTCCGCTTCTTGCCGCTAACGGTTACGATACAGTGTTCTATATGGCTGCCTATGGGACTGTTATAGATGGAGAAGGTCTGCAGGAATGTCTGAATGCATGCCTTCCTATGGGTATTGATGTCCATGCATGGGTAGTTATGTGGAGAACGGATTACGCTCCTGATGTCCAGCAGGGAAGTATGCTCAGGGAAGGGAGAATGCAGGCGTACAGCGATGGAGAGGTAATACACAACTGGATGAACCCAACCGACCCCCGGAATGTAGAACTCATGGCAAGGATATGTTTACGAATCGCGGCAGAATATCCTGTTACAGGAATTCATCTTGATTACATCAGGTACAAGTCCTACCTTTCGGGTTACTCCGAGAGTACCCGGGACAGATTTCTGGATGAAATGAGCCTGAGATCCCTCAATTGGCCTGATGACTGCATCCGGGATGGACAGTACTACGACAGTTTCATGGAATGGCGTGCAGGAAAAATGACCGATGCCGTTCGCGCGGTACGGGATTCTCTTAACAGAATCAACCGGGTTGTTCATCTGTCTGCCGCGGTGATGCCCCATGAAAGGGAAATGCTTCTCTTCGGCCAGATGTGGAACAGGTGGCTTGAGCAGGGTCTTATTGATTTCGCGGTAACCATGAACTACACCGAATCCGATTCACAGTATGTAATCTGGTGTGAAGATCAGGTTGAGATGGCAGGTGACAACACAATCCTCTGCGGAATAGGAGAACTGTCCGCTTCTTCTGCACTCTCGGAGCGGGAAACTCTCCATCAGATAGCTCTTGCTGAGAACATGGGGTTCGACGGATTCGTCATCTACCATCTGTGCGATGAGGTTATAGAGAAACTGGAAAGCTCCCGCGACTCCGACCCGGGCAACCGGTCCAGCAGAAATTAAGGAATTATGATTTCTATTATTGTTTCGATGATTCTCGCTTATGCAGTCATTCCTACCGGCCCTTCGGTTTTGAGCATGGAGGAAACTGAAACATCACCGCTTGAGATTCTTCCCGCTTCATTTCAGACTGTTTCGACTGTCAGGGGCAGCGACGGGAGCAAGGTTCTTATAATTGTTGCAGATTACCTTGCGGACCCTCTGGCGGCTACTCTTGCGCAGTTTCAGAGCGATATCGCATCGGATGGATGGACTGTCGAGATGCAGGTCATGAGCGGCGGTACCGTTGAAGACATTAAAACCCTTCTTCAAAGCACATCGAATCTGGACGGTGCCGTTCTTGTTGGTTTTTTGCCATGCGCATGGTACGAAGTTGGACAGGAAGAATTCCCCTGCGAGCTGTTCCTGATGGACCTTGACGGCAGCTGGACGGATTCTGACCTTGACGGGCTTTACGATGGCCATGGTGGTGATGTGGCGCCGGAGATATGGGTCGGCAGGATAGATTCCCATACCGCATACGGTCCCGAGCTGCTTCTGCTTACAGAATACTTCGCCAAGAACCATATTTACAGAACAGGATCGATGGGATTGAACCCTGAGGCAATGACCTTCAACGATGACGACTGGAACTATTACACGGATTGCGGTCTCGACGATATTTACGGATCTTCGAGTGTCACCGTCATCAATTCGTCCAGCCAGACAACGGCTGAGAATTATCTCCTCAACCTTGATCAAGGGTACGAATTCGTACATTTGATGGCCCATTCGTGTCCCTGGGGCCATACTTTCAAAGTACCTGGAGGGATGGCAGGCACCGTAATGGTTCCGGAGATAGCCCAGGTTAACCCCCATACCGCGTTCCTGCAGCTGTTCAGTTGTTCCAACGCAAGGTGGGTTGAAGAAGGGTGCCTGGGAAACTGGTACCTTTTCGGTACCGATTACGGACTGCTTATTTCAGGTGCTGCAAAAACGGGCTCGATGCTGGATTTTGAGGAATTCTATGGTCCTCTGGCTGCAGGGCTTAATTTTGGAGAGGCTTTCAGGGAGTGGTGGAATTACGAGGCGCAGGGAGGATTTTCTTCCTGGGAGATAGCATGGTTCTACGGGAACGCGCTGCTCGGAGACCCTACCCTTAAACCTCTTGCAAGTGACATGGGAATCGGATCACATTTATCGGGACAGCAATATTCCGAATACGAACAGATTTCGTCCAGCTCATTCTCAGACTGCTTCCCGGATGCAGCATCCAACAACGATACACCACGGCGTACGGTTGCCACATGGCTTTCCGGGGAGAACGGACGGCTGGATATCGCTGCCCGGCTATACGAAGAGGGGTCAGGGTGGGGCCCTGTAATCTACGTTGACGCTGACGAATACTGAGATGTCGGAGTCTCGGCCTGTTATCACGATACATCCCCCTGGATAGCCTGGAGTGATTTCGAATTGTCTACCTACAGTTACAGGATAAAGACCGCATGCGGTGATGATTTTTCTCAAGTTGAAGTGCAGGTTGAACAGGAGGGATACCAGATGAGCCCGTGCCTGGCCTCAACAGGCACAGTACTCTGGCTGGCCTGGCTGGACTGGGATGCGGAGGGCGGCGCGGTAATGCTGAAGAGTATCGACGGCACGTTTCCGGCATCTCAGTTAAGCGCTATTGGGGAATGGTGCCAGAATCCTGAGCTTATCGTTGATAATTCGGGAACCGTTCACCTCGTATGGGAGGAGCGGTTCCCTTCCGGCAGCAGGATAATGTGGTGCTGTGGTGATCTGTCCGGTTTCAGTTCTCCCGTTGAGGTATCCTCAGGTGAGTTATGCCATTCTCCCAGTCTCGATATAGACCGGGCAAGCACTGAGATATGCCTTCTGTGGATTGACGAGGCAGGTGATGCTTCAATAGAACTCCGGAGCTGGAACGGAACCGGGTGGGGAGACGAAGAATCTGTCTATACTACGGAAGAACGCATATGGGGAGCTTTTCTGAGTAAATTGCCTGAGCCTCTTGGAACAGGTGTCATCTGGCAGCAGGGATGCGGAGCTTCCTCAAAGATAATGGGTTATCCACTGGGAGGTTCCGAGCCACTGGAACTTCTCCCTTTCGCAGGTCCGGCCTGGTCTCCCGTTTCTACGTTGGATGATCTGTTCTGGGCCGGCAACGAAGGTGATGGATGGGAAATATATATTCATGATCTCTCAGGTCTTGGTATCGGCAGACAAGAATCTGCAGGAATAGTACCATTGCCCTGGATAGTGGAGAATCCGGTCAGGGAAAGCATGATCATCTCTCTGCAGGTGAACAGCTCCGCCTTTGAATCCGATATCCGTATCTACGATCTTACCGGAAGGATCGTACTCAGCAGACGACTAACCGTACAGCCTGGAGTTGAAACCCGGCTTGATTGTTCGATGCTTCCATCGGGTATTTACATGATCAGCTTCAGGGAGGGAACGTTGCCCGGCAGGTTCGTACTTTTGAAATAGGAGTATCTGGATATTCTCCTTCAGGAGAACGGATAAGTACGCTCAGTTCTTATGATTTACATATTCAGGATATAGCTTTTTCATGCATTCAGGACATAAACCATGACTGAACTGCGCATCTGATCGCTTGGATATGTATTCCTCTATCTGTTGCCAGTAACCGGAATCATCACGGATCTTTTTACAGGAAGCACAGATTGGAAGCAGTCCACTGAGCATGTTTACTTCAGCGAGAGCTTTCGTAAGTTTTTCATTAGCCTTCACAAGTTCAATATTCTTCAGCCTGTAGATCTCGTTTTCCCTTTCCTTCTTCTCAGTATCGTAGCTTACCTGAAGTTCGTTATACTTCTTACTGCTTTCTTCCGTAAATATTTCATCATTAAGCTCTTTGAACATATTATAATATTTAAGAGCTTCCCTGAAATCACCCTTCTGTTCAAGGATGGTTGATATTGTTTCGAAGCAATTCTTTCTCAGAAAGGGGACATCAAGCTCTTCTGCAATGGCAAGGCCTTGTCCTGCATAATCAAGAGCTTCAGCAAACTGATCAGTCAGAGCATACGTAAGACCGATATTGCGGAGCGTTTCAACAGTTGCATGCCTGTCTCCCGTCTCCCTTTCGATCTCGAGTGCTCTGAAGAAATATTCCAGCGATTTATCGTAGTCGTTAAGATCGGTTAAAAGTATCCCTATATTTATAATAGAATGTGCAACCCCTCTATTTTCGCCAAGCTGTTCTCTTATTTCAAGTGCTTTCTTATGGTATTCAAAAGCCTTCTGATATTCTCCGGAATTCCGATAAATACCTCCTGCATTGTTATACGAAATTGCGAGATTGCTTTTGTCATCGATATTTTCAAGTGTCCTGATAGCTCGGTTGTAATAATCCAGAGCTTTCTTTTCGTCACCTATTCTACCGCAGATAATTCCGATATTGTTGTACAATGCTGCTATACCCTGTTCATCACCGATATTCTCATGAATTTTAAGTGACTGCATGAAGTAATCAAGAGCTTGATCGAATTCAGCCATTCTCAGATATGTCGCGCCAATTCTGTTCAGCGTTGTAGATTTATTGCTGTCATTACCGGTTTTGTCAGTAATATTCAGTTCTCTGAAACCATATTCCAGAGCGGTCTGATACTCGCCAATACAATGATAAGCCCAGCAGAGTTCATTCAGTATAACGGATTCCAGTTTTTTATCTTCAATATCCTGAAGAAGCTCCAATCCCTGTTTCCCGAATTCAATTGTTTTTGCCGGATTAATTTCCCTGAAGGCTACAGTCAGATCAGCGAGAATCCTGATTCGATCCTGGCCACTCGTTCCAGGAAGTTCCTTCAGGAGTGTTTCATTATCTTTTTTCTCGGATATTTCAGCCATATCATCCTTCTGCCTGAAGTTCATCTGGAATCAGAAATTCATTCTCTATTTCTTTCCGAATGATAATACTACTGTCAATCGGGATATGTCAATTTTAGTTAGATACCGACAGTATCTGATTCGGATGGCCCTTGAACTCTTCTTCAATTATGCGTAAACTAAGAGTAAAAGAACCGGGGAGGGTTGTATGCTTGCTCGCACAAGAAGCCTGGCTGTGTACGGAATAGATTCTTATCCTGTTGAAATCGAAGCTGATATGTCTTTGGGGCTTCCAACCTTTACTATTGTAGGCCTTCCGGATAACGCTGTGCGCGAATCCCGACAGCGGATAAAATCCGCGATAGCAAATCTGGGTTTCAAGCTCCCCGGAAAGAAGATAACCATCAACATGGCGCCAGCTGGTAGAAAGAAGGAGGGTCCTGGGTTCGACCTGCCCATCGCTATAAGCATCCTTGCCGCTTCCGGGATAATTCCGAAGGAGGCTGTCGAGGACTTCTACTTTGTAGGTGAACTTGCGCTTAATGGAGCCCTCCGGCCAGTCAGGGGAGTTCTTTCCATGGCCGACCGAGCACGCAAGAAAAGCCATTCAGGGCTTGTGGTTCCGCTATCCAATTCCGCTGAGGCAGCGGTTGCTGCGGGGCAGAATGTATTTCCGGCGGAGAACCTCGGGAGTGTGATTGACTTTCTGCTTAATAAAATAACCATTAAGCCTGCCAGTTACTCTCCTGTACCTGAGAGAACCTATGGAAAGCCCGAACCGGATTTCAGGGATGTAAGGGGTCAGGAGTTAGCCAAAAGGGCTCTTGAAGTAGCAGCCGCCGGCGGACACAACATACTCATGATCGGTCCCCCGGGATCCGGGAAAACCATGCTTGCTCGAAGGCTTCCTTCCATTCTTCCGCCTCTGCTTCCCGAAGAAGCGATTGAGACCACCAAGATTCACAGCGTTGCCGGTCTTCTGGAACCGGGAAACGCCCTCCTTGAAATCCGGCCCTTCCGTTCGCCGCACCATACGATTTCGGATGCGGGGCTGATAGGAGGGGGTGTTATACCCGGGCCCGGGGAGGTAAGCCTTGCGCATAGGGGAGTCCTTTTTCTCGATGAACTTCCGGAATTTAGAAGGAACGTTCTGGAAGTTCTCAGGCAGCCGCTTGAGGATGGTACCGTAACGATAACAAGGGCGTCAATGACAATGACATTTCCGGCGAATTTTACACTTGCTGCTGCTATGAATCCCTGTCCGTGCGGATACTTTACCGATCCCGGCCATTCATGCAACTGTACCGGCCCCCAGATACAGAGATATCTCAACAGAATATCCGGGCCTTTGATGGACAGAATTGATATTCATGTTGATGTTGCCCCGGTAGCGTATCGCGATCTTTCCTGCAACATTCCGACCGGCGAGTGTTCCTCGGATATCAGAAAACGGGTAATTAGAGCGAGAAAGCGCCAGGAGGAACGGTTCTACGGAGTCAGTGGACTTCACTGCAACGCCGGAATGAATTCCCCGCTGGTAAGGAAATACTGTGGACTCGACGAAGAAGTCAGGAAACTCCTGAAATCAGCGATGGAACTCTACGGTTTTTCCGCGAGAGCTTACGACCGGATAGTTAAGGTTTCCAGAACAATCGCTGACCTTGCTGACTCCTCCGATATAAAGCCTGCGCATATCGCAGAAGCCGTGCAGTACCGCTCCATGACCGGGCAGATATATCCCTGAAGGCCAAGGTCAGGCTTGACTGACCTCATTGTAAATGCGCTAACGATGTAATATTGTATTACCTTCAGAATCACCGATTGTATCTAATTACTCTGGACAGGGAAAATTCTATGATTGAAGAACCAGCTGAGATGGAATCTGTAATCAAGGTAAGCGGTCTTTCGCGCTTGTTCGAGGATTTTACCGCCGTTGACAACATCGATTTTCAGGTTGCCAAAGGGGAGATTTTCGGGTTTCTTGGTCCCAACGGTGCCGGCAAGACAACTACCATCCGAATGTTGACCGGTGTTATCGAGCCTACCAGCGGTTTCGCCACGATTCAGGGCCACGACATAAAAAAGGAATCCATCCTTTCCCGAGAGCATATTGCAGTAGTTCCCGAGCAGGCTAACGTTTACCTTGACCTTTCGGTCTGGAGAAACATAATGCTTATGGCTGAGCTTTACGGAATTCCAAGGGCCAGGCGAATAAAGGAAGGGGAAAGACTTCTGGAAACCCTGGGGCTGTTGAACAAAAGAAACAGTAAGGCTCGCGAGCTGTCAAAGGGTCTCAAGCAAAGACTGATGCTTTGCGCGGCCCTTGTTACAGATCCCGAAGTGCTTTTTCTTGATGAACCCACAAGCGGGCTTGATGTACAGAGTGCAAGGCTTATAAGGAAAATTGTCATGGAACTGAACGCTGCAGGGCTTACGGTTTTCTTAACTACGCACAACATGGTTGAAGCCGGTGACATCTGTTCAAGGGTAGCAATAATCAATAATGGACGCATTGCCGCAATTGATACACCCGAGAAACTCAGATCCATGACCAGCAAACGTCATTACGTTGAAGCGGTGTTCAAAGACCTGGCACCACCTTTGGAGAAGCTGAAATCCCTTCCCGGTGTAATCAGGCTGGAATCGGACCAGCGTATCTTCAGGCTGTACACTACGACTCCGGGAAGCGTTGCTACTTCTCTTGCGATATTAACAGCAGAGCTGGGGCTCGAACTCGATCAGCTGAAAACGCAAAAGCCCAGCCTTGAGGATGTATTCCTTTACTACATCGAGGACGGAGGTTCCGAATGACTACTTCATCTGATCAGCATATCTGGAGAAGTCAGCTGCACGGCTCTCTGGTAATCCTGAAAAAGAACGTTCTTCTTTATTACCTTAAACCTCCCGTTCTGATATTCGGTGTACTCTTTCCGGTGTTCTTTTTTCTCGCTTTCAAAATGGGAAGATCAGTCTCAACCGGCGGTGTTGTCCCGGGAATGGTTGCTATGGCGCTCTGGTTTACCGCAACCGCAATAGGTCCTCTGGTTACTCCGTGGGAACGACGGGCTAAAACCTACGAGCGGCTTATATCCAGCCCGATATCTCTACGCTCTATACTTGCGGGGGACGTTCTGAGTGGTTTTTTATTTGGCTGTGTTATTACAGTAATACCGGTAATTCTGGGTCTGTTTCTTACCGATGCCCGAATTGCGAATTTTCCCCTTCTTGTCGGTGGTATATTGATGGGAGCATTGAGTTTTTCTTCTTTGGGCATTCTTCTTTCAGCACCCCCCGCGGCAAGTCCATCGAACATAATGCTTCTTTCAAGCCTGGTTCGACTTCCGCTGCTTTTTGTAAGCGGGATATTCGTTCCAATCGGGCAGATGCCCGGATGGGCGGTATGGGTGGCGCCGCTGTCCCCGTTATCCTACACAAGTTCCCTGATAAGAGCGGCTTACGGAAGTGTTCCCTACTTCCCGGTGTGGCTGTGTTTCCTTGCGCTTTTTATCTTCACATCTGGTCTTTTCATAGCTTCGTGCCGATTCCATAACATGTACCGTGCAAAGGGGCTGTGACAGCTGATTTATTAATCAGGCGACTCCCGACCTGATCCTCTCGACGATAAGTGAAAGTCCGTAAGCGAATGCCGCGATAATTATGATAACGGCCCCCGGCGGCAGGTTCAGCATCCATGCGAGGGAAAGGCCTGTCAGGTTGAATACCGCTGCCAGAATAGATGCGAGTATCATCATTTTCCACAGGCTTCCCGTATACATCTCGGCGATGGCGGCGGGAATAGACAGCATGGCGATTACCATGATAAGGCCGGTTATCTTCATGAGAAGTACTACTGTCAGCGCTGTGAGTATCAGGAATATCCCCCTGATGAATTTAGTTGGTACTCCCTGGAGCATGCTGAATTCCTGATCGAATGAAACCGCGAGAAATTCTTTGTACAAACCTGTGATTACAAGAAGAATTACGATGTCCAGAACAGCCGCATACGTTATATCAGAAGCAGAAACCGCAAGCAGACTTCCGAAAAGCCAGCTCATCAGATCCGCCGAATAGGTTCCGGAAATCTTTATGAAAATTAGCCCCGAGGCCATACCTGTTGCCCACATTGCAGCCATGGCCGTATCGGTTCTTATCCTTTTTTCTGAGGAAACAGCTGATATTCCGATTGCTGATATCGCGGCGAAACCTGTTGCTCCTATCATTGGATCGAAACCCATCAGGTATGCCAGACCCAGACCTCCGAATGAGGCATGTGCAATGCTTCCGGCAAGGGATGACATTCGATTCACTGTTACTAGTGTGCCGATTATGCCGCAGGCTATAGACCCAAGGAGTGATGCGATCACCGCATGCTGCATGAATGTATAACCCAGTGCGTCGATCATGGTACCGTTTTCTTATCCTTTTCCAGTACTCTGTGTGGAATTCCTCCGTGGGAGATCAGTTCAAAAGGACAGCCGTAAGCCTTTGCCACCGATTCAGATAACAGTTCTTCATCGTGACTTATCAGGTTTCTGTTAATACATGCGATGCTCTTTACATGGGATGACACAGCGCCTACATCGTGGGTGACGAGCACAATGGTTATCGTACTGTTCAGTTCCGCAAGGAGATTGAAAAAGCTTTCCTGCGTGTTATGATCAACACTTGCTACAGGCTCATCAAGCAGGAGTATCTGTGGATTACCTGCAAGTGCTCTGGCTATCAGTACACGCTGCTTCTGACCACTTGAGAGTGAGTTTATTTCATCACCGGCAAGGTCTCGCACATCCAGCCTTTCAAGGTTCATTTCAGCTGTTTTCCTGTCCTTGCAGGTGAATCTGCCTATCAGGCCGGTGTTTTTCAGCCTCCCCATGAGAACAACATCCATCACAGTGATTGGAAATGACTCGTCAGGTATTACCTGGGGTACATAGCCAATTTCAGAGCGGGATATTTCCGGAGGTCTGCCGAGAACCGCAACGCTTCCTTCCCAGGGTACCAGCAGACCCAGAATAACTTTGAGGAGTGTTGTTTTACCGCCTCCGTTGGGTCCTATGACTGCGAGGAAATCGTCCTTCGGGACGGTAAGATCGATATCATGGATTACAGGGTTGTCTCTGCGGTAACCTGCTGTAACACCTTTAAGTCCGATTACTTCGTTCAATCAGAACCCTCAGTTCCCGAAAGCTGTTCCGCTACATTGTAAAGATTGTTGCTCCAGTCCTCTGCCAGTGGATCTATGTACAGTACTTCAGCATCTATCTCAGCCGCTATTGCCTCAGCTGAAGAGGTACTGAACTCGGGGGAAACGAAAACAGCCGAAATGTCGTTCTCCCTGGCGTAGTTTACAAGGAGGGACATTTCTACTGGTGATGGCTCGCTGCCAGCTGTCTCGATAGGTATCTGAACAAGGCCGAATTCATCGGCGAAGTAGCCCCAGGCAGGATGAAAAACGATAAAACTCCTGGAGGATGAAGAATCGACCATTGCGTGTATTCTGTTCTGAAGTGAATCTATCTCCGAGTTAAAACCCTCCAGATTCGCCATGTATTCATCCGTTCGGGAACTATCAAGCAGTGACAGCTCATCAGCGATGACCGCTGACTGGCTCCGGACCAGTTCCGGCGACAGCCATACGTGCGGGTCCGGAGAACCGTGAGAATGTCCCTGAGACACCGATGATGTATCATGGCCGGTAACGGTGTACCGGTCGATTGGGAGTCTTACGATGTTTTCAATAGTGCTTCTTACGTTCAGTTCAGGGCTGGCGCCTGTAAACCTTGGAAGCCATGGGGTTTCAAAAGGAACTCCAACTGTGAACCATACATTTGCATTGCTCATATTCCTCATATCCGATGGGGACGGTTCGTACGTGGCTGGGTTTGCGCCTGGAGGTACGACCACGAATACGTCAACAGAATCTCCCATTATCTTTTCTACGAAATATCTTTGTGGCAGAATGCTTACAGCCACTGACAGGTTATCTTTATCGACAGGTGCTCCTTTTGTGCAGCCAGCCGGGAGGAGTATGAGCCAGAGGATAAGAGCTGACATGATTATTTTTTTGAACACTTATAACACGTTCCTTCCAGGAAGAAATCCGAATTCACTATTTTAAAATCACCGGCTTTCTCGACCATTCTAATAAATTCATCCGGAAGACTGCAGGAAACAGGAAATTTTTTACCGCATTCATCACATTTGAAATGGCCATGATCGGGATAGAAGGAACGGGAGCAACGGTAACGCAGAATTCCTTCGGAGTTCCTGTCCGGCCTGAGAAAACCGACTTTTTCAAGGGAACCAAGGCATCGATGAACTGTTGATATATGAGGATCAGAAGTAAGTATGTCATGAATATCTTTGGCGGAAAGGCCACAGGCACCATCAATGAAAAGTTCAATAACCCGCTTTTTAAGGGGGGTAATTCTCAGCCCGCTTTCCCTGAGCTTCTTACAAATACTGATTAAATCCATAGATTTTTCCTTAACGCAAATCAATTGCGATAATATATACTGCAGACGGTGTGACAGCAAGCTAACCTTTACCCATATTCGTCCTTCGGGAGGTGAATGTGGTATTATCGGTTCAAACAATTAAAAGCAATTTCCAAAAAGCAAGGGAGCTTGTGAAGGATTCCCTTGAATTCTGCGGAGAAAGCAGCCGGGAAGTTAAAATAATGGCCGTCACTAAAACTCACCCGGTGAATATTGCGAGCAAGGCAATTGAAGCCGGTATCACACTGCTTGGAGAGAACCGTGTGAGTGAGGGGGGACGCAAGATAAAAGCCCTGGGTAAGGATTCCGCTGAATTCCATATGATCGGTCCCATACATACGGGAGAAGTCCGTCAGGCCGTACGGGATTTTCACTGGATCGATTCTGTCGGAAGAATGAAAATAGCCCGGGAGATTGCGCGAAGAACAGTTTCAAAAGGGTTGGAACAGCCAGGTATCCTGATCGAGGTTAATACGTCCGAAGAAGAATCCAAGCATGGTTTCAGCCCCGATTACCATTTGCTGGAAGATGTCCTGGGAGAGATCGGTGGAATCGGTTTGCGCATATCGGGATTGATGACAGTAGGACCCCTTGGGGGAAGCGAATTGGATACGTCGGAAGCCTTTTCTCTTCTCAGAATCCTGAGAGACCGTTTGAGGGACAGTTGCGATCATGACCTGTCCGAGCTATCCATGGGAATGAGTGATGATTTCCAGCTTGCGGTTAAGGAGGGGGCCACAATAGTCCGACTTGGAAGATACATTTTTGGCCCCAGACAGATCTATTGAAATGGAATTGACTTCAGATGAGCCGCAAATATTATTATTAAATATGTATGTACTGAAGATGTAGTCAGTTTTCCTGATGTTGTCAGATATGGAAATGGAGAATCATCGTGCGTATTACACCCCTTGATATAAGAAGACAGAATTTCCGCAAAACCATGAGAGGTTACGATGCCGATGAGGTGGAAGCATTTCTTGAAATGGTTGCTTCAGCCTGGGAGGAACTGGTCGAGAACCTTGAGAATGCGGAAAAGGAACTGATAGTTCTAAGAGCCAGGGCATCGGATTTTGATCGGATGGAAGGTGCGGTAAGAGATGTACTCGTACAGCAGCAGCAGAGCGCGGCACAGGCAAGGAAGGAAGCTGACAAGGAGGCTGAACTTATAATTATGGATGCCGAGGTGAAGGCATCAAATCTTTTTTCCCAGGCCCGCGAACGGGTTCAGGTACTGACTGAAACCATACGCGAGCTGCAGGATAGAAGATTATCCGTGCTGTCGCAGATCAGGTCTTTCGTTGACTCACAGAGAAAGATGCTGGA
The DNA here is from genome assembly GCA_030600545.1 of Candidatus Aegiribacteria sp. Lineage (GTDB taxonomy): Bacteria > Fermentibacterota > Fermentibacteria > Fermentibacterales > JCC-6 > Aegiribacteria. The sequence continues at coordinate 49,513 of JAUVLV010000012.1, forward strand.
TATCGAGGAGGAAAGAATAAAATCTGAGATGATCCCTGACGAGGAAAAGCTTCCAGGCGAAGAGAATGGCGATTCTCCGATGCTGGAACTTACGGAACTGTAACAATGACTATCCTGATGATTATACTGCTGGGTTCAGGCTCCATTTCGGAGCCTGCGTTGCGGGTTGATGATGTGCCTGTCCGGGTGGGCAGCTCCGCAACCTCTTTTACCTGGGAGTGTCCGGATATCCAGCTCCTCGAGGGTTTGCCTGATGGTTTAACGGGTTATCTGGCTGACAACTGCGGTTTTTCGGGCTCTTCAGGTTCAGTGTTGCTTCCCAGGGCGAATCTTTATCTTGCGATTCCCCCCGGAGCGGATACTGAACTGGAAATTATCCCGGAGGGAGTCCGTTATCTTTCTGGAGGAACAGTTTCCTGCGTGAGTGTGTCTCCCGACGGAGTAGATCAGTTCCAGGCAGCGGATGCCGGAGAGATTCCCGGAATATGGGGTTCAATTGCCGGTACCGGAACTTTCCGTAGAGCAGGTTACGTTCAAATTCAGCTGCATCCTGTAATAAGCCGTAATGGTGCTCTTTACACCGCCGACAGGTTCAAAATACGTTTAAGCTATTCCCCTGCCGGATCATCGATTTCTGTCTCAGGAATAACCGGCTCCATATTCGATGCCCTTTTCGAAGGAGGAAATCATGTCTGGGAAGTTCCCGAAGAGCGAAATGGTTCAAGTCCTTTCTGGGGCCTGCCATGGTACGCTCTCGATATTGATACAGCAGGAATCTACTGTGTTACCGGGGCAGATATTCCAACAGTAGCTGGAACTCCATCGTCCAGTCTTTCCCTATTTTGCGGCAGAGGACGCGAGATGGATAAAAAACCCTGGGCTAATGAATACAGCCCCAGACCGGTTCCCGTCATCGTTGAAGACGGTGGAGACGGCATATTCGATTCGAATGACAGGTTCTTTTTCTTCGGAAGAGGGCTGGCATGGTGGGAGTCCGAAGACGATCAAATGCCTTTGCATTACAACCACAGGTACTGTACCCAGAACACCTACTGGCTCACATGGGGTGGGGAAGACGGAGCCAGGATGAACATTCAGAACGGGGAATTGACCGGTGCTCCGGCCATGTCCGACAGTTTCCTGGCAAGGCAGCATTTTGAGCAGAATCTTGTCAGAACCCATGACATTGTAAGTTTCTCAGATGACTGGGGCTGGATTAAATCTGAAGGCAGTACCGATACCTGGGATTATTTCAATTTTGATGCTCCAGGGACTGTGGGCAGCGGTTACCTGAAGCTTAATCTAGCCTCAAATCAGAGCAAGACCCACCGCATCAGGATAATGCTGAACTCAACCCTGGTATGTGACACCACCTGGGCCGGGATAGGTTTATTCCTGCTCACTACACCTCTTGAGGGAATTCAGGATACGGGGAACAGTCTCAGTCTGAAGATAGTAAGGAATAATGAAAGCGATACGGTTTTCCTTAACTGGTTTGAAGTGTTCGGATGGACCGGCATGTCATTATCGGGACAGGCTCAGATACCGCTTGAATGGTGGCCTGTGTACGACCGGCAGGAATTAACATGGGGAAACGATCTCAGTAATGCCCTGATATTTCTCGTGGGCGGTGATTCACTTGCTGAAAACATCAACGTAGATAACACATACAAATTCGAATTTGAAATACCTTCATCATGGAAAGCAAGGGAACTGTGGATCTCCGATTACGGGGATATGCGCTCTCCAGCACAAGTGCGGTATGAATCACCCGGCAGGATCATAGGAACGATGGATGGTGCCCGGAGCATTTACGTAGCGGCTGATGAATTCTACAATGATATTATCCCTCTGACACAAGTTGCCGGGGACATCATTGCAGTGAAAGCTTCAGAGATTTACAACGAGTTCAACGGAGGTGTTAGAGATCCCAGGGCTATCCAGGCAATGGTTTCTCGTATTTTGGATTCATGGGATCCAATTCCCGAGAATCTGATTCTTGTAGGGGGTGGTACATGGGATCCCCTCAATTTCGTTTCCACCAGGATATCCTACATTGATATTCTCTACTTGAGTGCGTATTCACTTGTATCGGACGATGAGTTTTCGATAGTTAATGGATCTGCGCTTCCCCAGATAGCTGTATCCAGAATGGGGATAAACAACCGTTCTGATTTGCAGCTGATTGTAGACAGGAGTCTTTCGTACCGAAACATGCAGAACTGCGGGGAATGGCAGACTGTTGTGCTGGGTGCTGCCGACGATGAGCGGTCACCTCTTCACAGCGGTGACGAAAGATATCATATGCAGGGTGTCGAAAGATTACTTACGGATCATCTTCCAGATGTAATGCGCCCTGAAAAACTCTATCTGATCTTTTACGCCTGGAACAGCTTATGGAAAAAACCCCAGGCGCGGGAGGATTATATCAACCTCTGGAGCGAAGGGGCTCTCATTTCTTTGTACCTCGGCCATGGTGCATTTGACCAGCTGGCAGACGAGGGACTTCTATACCTTGAGGATAGTGGGCTCCTTGCCTGTGAACAGCGGCTTCCTTTGGCCCTGTTCGGTTCCTGCGATGTCGGGCAGTTCCAGAACCCTTCAACAGAATGTCTGGCACAGCAGGTAACAACCTCTCAGGCAGGTGGAGCGATACTCGGTTTTGGTGCTACCGACAAAACATCAGGTCTAATGAACGAAAACTTCTTTGCCTATATTCTGGACAACCTGTTCGGCGAATCTGATCTTTCTGCGGGCATGTGCATATTGCTTTCGAAGATCAGTGCCGGTTACAGCACCAATCAAGCCCAGTACGCACTTTTTGGTGACGGTAACCTCAAACTTGCGTTTCCCTGGGAATCATTCGAAGTTTCTGGAGATACTCTGTTTTCCGGGGAAGAGGTTACTTTAAACGGTACAGCTCCATCAGATGGTATTATTTTCGTTGAATCCTTTGAATCGTGTCAACCAGATACATACTACACCTTCAGGCAGCATCTACCCATCGAATACCTGTCACTTCCAGGTAAATTCTATTCAGGTACAGTTTCCGCTGAACCCGATTACAGCGTATCCATGTTCGTACCTGTTGACAGTGATACCGGAACCCTTGCCAGGACCCAGCTCACGTTTATTGACGAAAACAGTATTGCGGTTGCATCAACTTATCCAGCTATACTTGCAAGAGGCAATCCCCTGCCGGATACCGAAGGTCCTGAGATAGAACTGTGGATTGAGGGATACCGGAACGTAAGCAATCCCGAAGTATCGGGTAACGTATATGTAAAGGCAGTTTTATCGGATAGTTCCGGAATCAATCTTCTGGGTAATATTGGACGACAGCTTGCTCTTTACATCGATGGTACTCCAGGTGATGTTTCGGACTGTTTCCAGTACAACACAGGTTCAAGTACCACAGGTGAGCTCAGGGTTGAAATTGGTGTTCTTGAATCCGGGAACCATACGATTGAATTAAGAGCGTCCGACGGACTTCTGAATTCATCCAGTACAGAGGTCGAGTTTTCCATCACCGATGATAATTCTTTCAGGATAAACAATGTGTTTCCCTATCCCAATCCCTGTGCCGATGGAACTGCGATCAACTGGAGCCAGACCTCGCCTGGAAGGGTTGATATCTCTATTTATTCAGTGGCTGGAAGACGGGTTATCACATTCGGGAACATTGAAGGAACGGCTGGATATAACCAGTGCTGGTGGGACGGAAAAGATGCCGATGGAGATGCTGTAGCCAGTGGAACATATATATTTGTTGTATCTGCTGCTTCGCTTTCCGACTCTGGAGAAACTTCCGAGGTTACCGGAATAATAGCCGTTGTACGAAATCTATAACTGGTGGAGTTGTTACCTGATAATCAGCTTAACTGGAACAGCCAACAGAAACTAATTACATATAAGGACTGGAACAACTTCCGGTTTCAAGCAGGAGGAATAATGAAAAATGGACTTCTATTTATTGTCCTGATTCTTGCCATGGCTTCGATTTCGCACGCATCCACGGCAAGCGTCATCTGGATGACAATAACTCCCGGGGCTCGCCCGAATGGTATGGGAGAAGCCTTTACAGCTTTGGCCGATGACGCCACAGCATCGTACTGGAATCCGGCAGGACTGGCTTTCGTCGATACAACCAAACAGGAACTTACACTGCAGCACAGCAACTGGCTTCCACAGCTGGCAGATGATCTGTACTACGAATTTCTGGGTTATGCCACTCGTATTGACGGGTGGGGCGGTGTTGGAGGCAACATCACTTTCATGTCGATGGGAGAGCAGCTTGAAACAACCGAACAGGGACAGGAGCTGGGAACATTCTATTCTTACGGAGTTGCTCTTACCGGTTCCTTTGGAACCGAAGTAGCGCCAGGCGTTTCTGTGGGATTGGGATTGAAATTCATTTACGACCATCTCTACTACCAGGATTCTGGCAAAGGTACATCTTTCGGGGCTGACTTTGGTGTACTGTACCATATTCCCATGGAAGAACTCGGGCTTGAAAGCGCCGGGCGTGTAAATGTAGGAGCCAGCCTGTCGAACCTCGGACCAAACATGAGCTATGGAGGTAATTCCGAGAACAATCCACTTCCTCGAACCATCAGAATGGGATTAGCCTATATACCATTCGATTCTCATCTTTCACGCCTTAGATGCACAGCCGATTACAGCAAGCTTCTGACCAACGTTGACGAAGGAATGTCAATTGAGTTCAATGAGAACAAGTGGGGAGCGGGAGCTGAATTCTGGTATTACGACCTTCTGGCACTCAGGGCAGGATATATCCATGATACAGAAGGCATTTCAACCATCCAGGGACCTACCTTCGGAGCAGGTCTTCAATACGCCGGCTTTCAGCTTGATATGGCCTTTATACCTGTAGAGAAGAATCTTCAGGGCTCAGGGAAGTATAATTCCAAGTATTCCCTTTCCGTAAGATTCTAAAAAATATATGAAAATATTCGTAATTCTGCTGTTGTTCATTTTAGTAGGAGTTGTATCGGCCGCTGCTCCGATTATTCACGGGACTATGCCCCCGCTGCATGAAAGACCCTCGGAAGGAATTGCCATTTCCGGACCGGGCAAGGTCGACAGTTCTGACGATATTATGAATATCTGCATGATTAGAGCGCAATTTCTGGAGGATTTTACTGATGAAACCTCTGGAAACGGTAAAATCAATCTGAAAGCCGACCCACCTCATAACAGGGAATACTTCCAGGGAATAGCTGACGATTTTGCATCGTATTACGAGGATATCAGTGGCGGACAGCTTGTACTGTCAATTGATATTTACCCCGCTTCACTTGACGGAGCCTATACTCTTCAGCATCAGATGATGTACTACGGAGACGATGATGATTACATGCAGGGGGCATGCCTGCTCTTTCGCGATGCTGTGCTGCTTGCCGATGAGGATGTGGATTACAGTCAGTATGACGCAGTTATTATCGTACATGCCGGTGCCGGACAGGAGGCTGATATAC
>JAUVLV010000049.1 GCA_030600545.1 Candidatus Aegiribacteria sp.
AGCTGCACCTTTGTTGGGAATCCCATTTCTCCTCCTTCTGTTGTATTCTAGTTATATAACTAGTTATTACAATACTACGAAACTCCTCATACAAACGCAAGTGCGAGATTATTAATGAAATGAAATCGACGAATGTCTAGTCAAAGGCCAAACTCAAGGAAGGGGGAGGCTATTGCCTTCCCCTTTTCTACAGATTCCAACTCTCAGCTTTATCCAGGTGCATGCCACTACATAGACATTTAAAGGGCAAATGATTATCTCTGTTCATAGGGCTGGTGTGTTTTTCTGATGAAGTTTTAAAGAGGAGGTTGAAAATGAAGTATTATATCGGAGTTTTCCTCTTTGCATTTCTGATCCTGTTTGCTTTTACGGGGAATGCAGAAGGGAATTATGCATGTGAGAACGATCTTATTGAAGTGATGTTCACGGAGGATTCCGCTGTAAGGCTCAGGTGCGGAAATCTAATTGACCTTTCGGGTAAAGGAGCCCTGGATGGTCTTGAAGAAGTGCTTGAACTCACCGAAAGTTACCAGTGGGAAAGAATGTCAACAGTTTCAGAGGAAGCAGTTGATGAGATGGAGTCCAGGGGAGAAGAGCTCACCAGCAGTAATATTTACAATCTCAATAACATCTATAGGCTCCGTTTTCAGGGCGAAATCGATGTATGGGAACTCGCAGAAAAACTGCAGGAACTTCCCGGAATCATCAGCGCGATACCTGTTCCACTTCCACAGCATCTTCCCCAGCCACCGGATTACCAGAGTTCCCAGGGATACCTGAATGCTGCTTCATTCACTCCAACTGGAATCGACGCTATCTACGCATGGACACAACCAGGGGGCGATGGAACCGGCGTAACAGTCTGTGACCTTGAATACAGCTGGAACTACAGTCACAATGACTTATTAAAGGCTCCCGGTTCACAGATCAACTTTTTTGTGCAGGATCCTTTCAGCGACAATAATCACGGCACTGCGGTCTTGGGTGAGATGGTCTCCGATTTCAACGGATGGGGCACAACAGGAATCTGCCATGGAGCAAACCTGAAAACCTGTGGCACATATTACGGTAACCCAACACCTCAATGGAACGTGGGCAATGCGATATTATTGGCCATAACGCATCTTTCCGCAGGAGATGTGATACTGCTGGAGCAGCAGTGGGAATACGTTACCGGATCATACGATTACGTTCCGATTGAATGGTGGGGCTCTTACTCTCCAAACGCACAGGGAAACAATGCTGTATACGCAGCAATTCAAAATGCTGTGGCCAACGGTATACACGTTGTGGAAGCCGGGGGTAATGCGGTTAACGGCGGCGGTATCAATATGGATCCCATGCCATGGTTTGGTGACAATGGAGCGATAATTGTCGGTGCCGGCGGTGCATATACGAGCGGTGATCTGAAGAGACTTTATTATTCGAATTACGGCTCAAGATTCACTTCCCAGGGATGGGGAGAAAACGTTGTGACAACAGGATATGGTACTCTGTACAGTGCCGGAGGCGTTAATTATTACTACGCTTCGGCATTCTCCGGTACTTCAAGCGCTTCTCCAATAGTTGCAGGTGCAGCAGCCTGTTGTGTGGGTTACTGGGTGGCCAACGGCAATCTGGCGAATACACTTACACCGGCAATGCTCCGAACAGTGCTTCAAAATACCGGTACCCTTCAGATATTTCCTCCTTTGGGGAACATCGGCACAAGGCCGAATTTATTGGGAGCTTTCGCGTACCTCTATTCTGTGGGCATAGGGACAACGGAAGAACCTTCAGGTACAATTGCCATGAGTGTTTTCCCTAATCCGGTATCGGAATACTTAACTATCGAGCTTTTTCGATCTTCGGAAGTAATATCTCTTCATGATCTTGCCATCTATGACATTTCCGGAAGACAGGTGGCAAGCTTCGGCAGTTCGGATTTAAGCGAAATGGTAGGTTGGGACATAAGAGATACAAGCGGTAACAGAGTACCCGGAGGTCTTTACACTGCATTATTGAATTACGATTCCGGTTCGGTCACAGTTCCATTTGTTATCTTGAGCATGTAGTTACAACTTTACGATTCATTATATACTTGATGGGTCAGGGCATACAGCACGTCACCGGATATTTTCGAAAAATGATTGAGGAGTTTTCAAAAATAGATCCGGGCATTTTTCTGAAATGACGGTTTATTTCAAGAGTCCAAAACCCGCATAGGACCCGTCAGAAAGAAGACCGAATTTGCGGGATTGTAAGAGAAAAGGAGGACAGGGATGGTTCATGGCAGAACAATAACGGTATCAACAGCAGGGTTTTCCGATATAATCAACATATCCGGGGAAGTTCAATCCACAGTTTCCTCTTCGGGAGTACAGGATGGCCTTGTAGCTGTGACAGTGATTGGGTCCACCGCATCCGTGACAACAATAGAGTACGAACCGGCCCTGGTTGAGGATATGAAGGAAATGCTTGAAAATGTGATATCAAAGAATACCAGATCCCGTCATTCTGAAACATGGGGTGACGACAACGGTTTCTCACATATGAGGGCTACACTCATGGGTCCGGGGATTACACTTCCCGTTGTTGACGGTAGTGTATTGACCGGGACGTGGCAACAGGTTGTGGTGATCGATCATGACAATCGACCCCGCAATCGTGATATCAGGATACAGGTTTCAGGTTGAAGGTAGACAGCTTGATGATATTCATCTATAAGTGTATCATATACTGGCATACTTGTACAAATTCATTTCTTCTGAAGAGAGGAATATCGAATGAATAAACCGGGCAGAAAAACTTTGCATACTATTTCGTTTGTTGTCATTGCAACATCTTTACTGGTTTCGGTATCCTGCATTTTAGATTCGTCTCCAACGGTTCCCGGTTATCCTGCTAAAGTCGATGCCAGTATATCCTTTGAAAGCATCGGATCACCTTCCATATGCAAATGTATGATCGATTACAATCTGGCTCTTGTTGCCGCGGGAAACAAACTCGTTGTAGTCAACATTGTTAACGGAGAAAACGAATCGGTTATTGATATCGGCCTTGAGATAGATGACATCGCCGACAGCGACGTGAACGGTTTTGGATATCTTCTGGCAGATTCTTTTCTATATCCGGTAAACCTCTCAACAGCAGCCCTTGAAGATCCCATAGATATTGGTGTTGGCTGCAGTTACATTTCGGTATCATCAGAGAGCGATGTCGCATGGGTGATCATGGAAGATGACAGCATTGGAATGATTGATCTGGTAACCCTTGAAGTAACAACTATGCAGAAAATAACCGCGAATAACTGTCAGGGAATTGCTTCAGCAGATAATGGCGATCTTTTTATCGTTGACGGAATCAAGAGCATTATTATCGGATATAAAACCGATACATGGACAGAAATAGGCCGAGTTCCGGTTCCAGGCGAAGTGTACGATCTTTTTCCAGGACCCTCCGGCTATATATGTGCAATAGTCGATGGCAGCAACGAGCTTTGGTTTATCAAGTCCGAAACCTGCAGTCTCTACAAGATGATAACTTTTCCCGTTATTCCAACGGCGGCAGCCTCAATGCCCGATGGCAGCTTTGCATATGCTGCCTGTCCGGAAACAGGTATGTTCATTGTTGCGGAAAGCGGTCAGATGGAATTTAAAACAATGGATTTCGGTGTGCCCTCCAGCATCGATATCAGCGGTGATGGAGAAAGGGCAATTGTCTGTTCTCCTGACAATGAAGCTGTTTACATACTTGTAAAATAGGTCTTTCTCGCTTTTTCAGCCCGGATGCATATAAGTACACAAAGAAGATATCCAGATATTTATTGAGATATCCGCAAGGGAGCAAGTGGTGAAGCTATATGTATCGCTGTAATAGAACATATATTGATCCGGGTTAAAAGGGGGGGATTGAGATGTTCCTCTCGAAGGTATTTCTAAGTACTGTCACATCGAGAGTATCGTCTGAGAGAATCAGAAGGCCTCGAAGGGTTTCAGGCTGATAAACAGGTGTATCGTCAATGCGTGTAATCAGGTCACCCGGTCTTAATCCTGTTTTCCAGGCCCTGCTTCCAACTGAAACGGAAACGATGTGTATGCCGGAGGGTCTTGAGGATGTAAGGGATATGCTGGAAATAGCGATTACACCGAAGGAATGCTCTGTGTATTCTTCAGACATAACAATGAGCTTTGACCACATATACCATATCTGACTGGGATATAGGACAATATATTCACGATTGTTATTGTCCTGGAACTGATCATCCATTCTTATTATTCCTGTAATTATTCCAACATACTCATCTTTATCGTTGAAGACGGCAGCTCCCATAAGTCCATCCCTGATATTGGATGTAAGAAGAAATGAACCGTCGGGATACTGTTCCCTTGTTCTTCCTTCGACAGCAAGAACACCGCTTAATCCATTGCCAATTATCGTAAGTGGATCTCCTATATCAGGTACCACATCGGATGGAATCTGATATTCATCGAATATCTCATCCTCAAAGAACATTATAACCAATCCCAGATCCGGTGAAATTATCAGGGAGTCTGGATGAAGTATGCCGGAGTGGGTTTCAATGGTAACAGAATTATCGTCGGTAAATATGCAGAGTGTTATGGCATGGTTTGGAGAAATGGCAACTGCAGTGGAAAGCTCGATAATACCAGGAGAAGTTTCAATTCTTACCGTATGAACCTGCTCCATTATCGATGAAGGAGTTGTGAGTACTGTAATCGCCAGAAGAAAAGATATCATTGCACCTTAAAAGGAGATCAGGCTCGCCTGCCTGGAATATTCTGATAGAGGGGCAGTCCTGATACCGGATTTCAACGATAGCTGCATATTGTTGTTCTTCGATTCAAATATTGTCATGCCGATGCTCTGAGGTTCAGTGATGGATTCCGAACTGTTCGAGTGGGGAAGGACAGTAAAGGTGAAAAAAAGAAGCGCAGCAATTGCCGGAATCGCAAGGAAAGCACTGCGGAACCTGTGTTCGTAATGTTTTATATCGACACGGGTTTGAAGCATTTCCCTTACATTGTTTTCAAGGTTTACAGGCAGCATGGGTGCCGGCAGGTTTCCGGCAATTTCCGAGATATCCAATGACATTCTCATGGCTTTTCTGCAGGAACTGCAACCTAAAAGATGAAAATCAAGAAGTCTCTTCTGGGATTCATTGGCTTCTCCGTCAACAACAAGGCTAATTATTTTAAGAGCTTTTGAACAGTTCATTTCCACTCTTCCCATACTTCATCGAGTAACTCTCTCAGCTTTGCCCTTGCACGATTGATTCTTGATTTCACAGTTCCCAGTCGGATGTTTAGTATATCTGAAATATCCTCGTACGACATCTGTTCCTGTTCACGGAGAATGAATGGCTCGCGGTAATGTGGAGCGAGCCTGTTTACGGCTTCCTCAATGGATGCCTTAAGCTCAACTCTGCCGGCATTGTAATGAGGAGCCGTCTTTCCAGAACTTGCCAGGTTTACATGTTCAAGCGGAACGTTAATCCACCTTGACCTTCTCCGCCATTCCTTCTTGGCAAGGTTGCTGGCTATGGTGAATATCCAATTTACCAGTTTTCTTTCAGTGTCGAATTTGTCTTTGTACCTGTAAACCCTGCAGAAAGTAAGCTGGAGCATTTCCTGAGCATCTTCTTCGTTTCCAAGCATCCTTATCAGCAGGGAGTAAATTGGAGCCTGGAATCTTCTGATAACCTCAGAGAAAGCGTCCTCATCGCCTTTACACAGGTCGATCATAAGTTCGGAATCGGATCTTGAATCCTTTTGCGTCCGCTTGGCTGTAATAATTCTTCCAGTCAAAACTTAACCTTTCCTTGTTGGGATAAGTATCATTACATGTAATATACCCAATACTGCTGGTCTTGTTCCAGCCTCTTTAACTTGACCTCAGCATAATTTATAGCAAAGATAGTGGCTACAATGAAAAAGAAAAGTACTGTAATCAGAATTCTATCCTATGTTCGTCCATACTGGAAATGGATGACTGGGGCTATGCTGTGCATGATACTCTTTGCATTGTTCAATGGAGCTTCACTGGGTATGCTTCTTCCGCTGTTCGACAACGTTCTGGTGAGGGATGATTCGGCGGAGGGACATGAAGATCTTCTACCGGCGCTGAAACAGAACACGGGAGAAGCTTTCAGCAGGATGGGTTCGGAACTGATTTCGTTCAGCCCTAATGGAGTCATCTCCGCAGGCGGAGATGTTGTGGATGGGTTGAGAGATAGTCTCAGCGAATCGGAGCCCAGGCAGGTGCTGATAGCCGTAATCGTAATTCTTATATCCATGGTGATTTTGAAGAACATACTAGGCTTCATGCAGGTATTTTTTCTTTCGAGAGCAGAGCAGGGAATCATAGCCGATATAAGAAGCAAGCTGTACGGCCATTTACTTAGACTTGATATGGGTTTTTACACATCCGCTCGGTCGGGTGATATAATGGCCAGATTCACCTCAGACGTGGGGAACATGAACTGGGCGATGACCGAAATGATGATGAGTGTTCCAAGACAGATCGTACTTCTTCTGGTTTACCTCGGGCTGGCATTGTGGGCCTCATGGCATCTGGCGCTTATTACACTTCTCGTATTCCCCCCGGCAATGCTGTTTATCCTCATTCTGAGCAGGAGACTGAGAAAAAAGACCCATTTCGCACAGGAAAGACTGTCTGATTTCTCGGCTATTCTTCAGGAAACGATATTTGGAATCAGGATTGTAAAAGCCTTTTCAATGGAGAAATTCGAAGGTTCCAGGTTCGGAAGCATTCTGGATGTTCACCGGCGGACCGAAACATCACTGCAGCGTGAGAGGGCGTTCGCAAGCCCGGTTACCGAAATAATGGGATCCATAGCAAGTGGATTCATAATGTGGTACGGAGGCAGCGCAATTTTATCCGGAAGTTCACTGACCACGGGTAGATTTCTTGTCTTCCTTGCAGCAGCCCTCTCGATGATGAAACCGATCAAGACCATCAGCAAAGCTAACGCCAGAATACAGACCGGCCTTGCTTCAGCAGATCGGGTTTTCAGTCTGATGGACAGAGAACCATCTGTAACACAGCCACGTAATCCCGTTCCATTCCATTCATTTCAGGAGAAGATCGAGTTCAGCAATGTCTGTTTCAGCTACGAAAACGGAACACCTGTTCTTTCCGATATTTCCTTTGAACTGAAGAAGGGTGAAATAATCGCGCTGGTTGGACCGAGCGGCGGAGGTAAAAGTACGATTGCAGATCTCATTCCCCGTTTTTACGATACTGATTCCGGCTCAGTACAAATAGACGGTATTGATCTTAAAGACATTAACTTGGAAACGCTCCGGAGAAGTATGGGAGTTGTAACCCAGGAAACTGTCCTTTTCAATGATACCATCAGGAACAACATCGCCTACGGAGAACAGAGCATTCCAATTGAGAAAATAAGACTGGCCGCGAAGGTGGCGAACGCTCTTGAGTTCATCGAAGAGCTTACAGAAGGTTTCGGCACGATAATTGGGGAGAGGGGTGCCAGGCTCTCCGGAGGACAGAAACAGCGAATTGCGATAGCAAGAGCTGTTCTGAAGGATCCAGACATTCTTATTTTCGATGAGGCGACCTCAGCGCTGGACACACATTCAGAACGTCTTGTACAGAAGGCTATAGACGGCCTTATCGTGGGAAGAACATCCCTTGTTATTGCCCACAGGCTCAGCACCATCACAAAGGCTTCAAGTGTTCTGTATGTGGAAAACGGCAGGATCGTTGAAATCGGAACGCATCCGGAATTACTCAAGAAGAATGGTAAATATAAGTTACTCTATGATATGCAGTTTGCGGGTGAATAGAACAGCAGTTATCCGTCTGCATTCCCTTGGCGATGTCGTTCTGGCTCAGCCTGTGGCATCGGAGCTTTCAAAGACTGGTGAAGTATTCTTTTTAACTTCGGAAGAGTATGAACCTGTGATAGCTCGTATGCCTGGAAATATCCATCCAGTTCTAGCTGGATCGGATACCGGTCCCGCCGGACTCAGAAAACTGATTGGGAAAATATCACCCGATTCGGTAGTAGACCTTCAGAATAATTTTGCTTCCAGAGTAGCAACACTGGGAAAGCCCCTGAGGGGCAGATTTCACATGGATAGAAAACTGAGGAAAAAGGTATTGGATCACAGTGCTGAATCCATGCCTATGCGTGCTCAAGAATTCATGACATCAGCGGGCTTTGAACAGGATTGTGACCCTGTACTCGATAATAACAATGAATCGGATTCCGAAGGGCTTAGAGTAGGAATAGTAACGGGAGGTCGCTGGCATTTGAAGTCAATTCCAATCGAGGTCATTTCAGAAACCTCAAAAATACTCTCGGATATTCACGGTGCTGATATAGTGCTTCTGGGAGGCAGGGAGGACAGGGAACTGATACTGAGAACCACTGAATCGACAGTAAGTGACAGTATCGAAGTGTATTCCGGCGAAGAGGGGGTGCAGGGTTTGATAGAATCAATAGAGAAACTGGATGTCCTTATCTCACCAGATTCAGGACCCGCGCATCTGGCTTCAGCACTGGGCATTCCTGTTCTTGTTGTATTTACATCCACATCTCCCGCTCTTGGATTCTGGAGAGATGATCGAAAAGGGAATTATATGGTCAGTAACCTAAGCTGCAGGCCATGCCAGAGGCATGGAGGTAATTCCTGCCCCAATGGCACTGAGATATGCAGGAAAGGAATTCTACCATTTCATCTCGCCGAGAAGGCAATGGAACTGCTGGGAACATGAAAACCCCCATGATGCGTCAGTTTTTAAATATCAAGGACAAACACATGGACGAGATACTTCTTTACAGGATGGGAGATTTTTATGAAACCTTTTATGAGGATGCGAAAATCATTTCAAAGGTTCTTGGAATAACGCTTACAGCCAGGGGTACAAGCAGGGAAACAGGCGAGAAGATACCGCTTGCGGGATTTCCATACCACGCGCTGGACAGTTATCTTTCAAAGCTTATCAAAGCGGGTTACAGAGTAGCCATATGTGAGCAGACAGAAGATCCTGCAAAGGCAAAGGGTCTTGTGAAACGGGACGTAATAGAAATAATAACCCCCGGAACTCTTGTTAGTGGTTCGGCTCTTGATGAGCGAAGGACAATCCTTTTGTGTTCCGCGGTAATCAGGAAAAGAAGGGGAGGGCTGGCGTTCTGTGATCTTTCTACAGGCGAAATAGAGGCTACCGAGATGAGCGAGAGCCTTCTTCCTGTGGAAATTGCGAGGAAAGCACCATCGGAGATGCTTCTGTCCGAGGATGTCCGAATTGAACCACCGGCCGGATGTGAACTGACAGAACTTGAATCCTGGAAGTTCGATACAGACACTGCTGAATCCAGTGTAGAATCCATACTTGATATTTCAGCTCTTGAAGGTCTCGGAATGGAAGCGGACAGCCCTGCACTTTCAGCACTTGGCGCCCTGCTGAGTTACATAAGGGATACCAAAAGGATGGATGTCTCACATCTTTACTTCAGCGGAATGTACAGGCGTGAGGACAGCCTTATTGTAGACAGGGGCAGTTCCCGTTCACTGAATATTACGGAAGCACCCCCGGGTGAGGAATCCGGCATTCTGTCAGATATGACCGATGAAACTGTAACCCCCGCGGGATCCAGAGAATGGCGCAAATGGCTTTCCTCCCCATCCAGGGATAGAGATGAAATCGTAAAAAGGTGGGAAGCTGTTCAATGGCTGACTGAAAACGAGGAAGTTCTTTCGAAAATACTCGATATCCTTGACAGTAACGCAGATCTGCAGCGCCAGGCTGGAAAACTGGGTACACTTCGTTCATCCCCGAGGGACCTGAGGGCAGTTGCGGATACGATATCCAGACTTCCCGAAATTTCCCGCCTTCTGGAGAAATCAGAATCCCTGATGCTTGCGAAAATGGCATCAATAGACCTTCTTGAGGAAACGGGAAGTCTCATAGATTTATCTATTGTGGAGATGCCGCCGGCAAAATTATCCGATGGCGGTGTTATCAGAAAAGGTGTATCGGACGAGCTTGATGAATACCGCAGCATTCATGCGGGAGGTCATGACTGGATAAATTCAAGAAGGGACGAGGAGAGAGAAAAAACAGGTATTCCGAACCTTTCAATTGGAAACAACAGGGTTTTCGGTTACTACATTGAGGTTTCAAAGAGCCATCTGGACAAAGTACCGGAGCATTATATAAGGAAGCAGACCCTGGTAAACGCTGAACGTTTCATAACACCGGATCTCAAGGAAGTTGAATCGAAGATTTTCAGAGCCGGTGAAGAGATTGAGGGACTTGAACAGGAGATCTTCTACAATCTGAGGAAAAAAGTCGCCAGGAATATTGAAGGTATAAGGAATGCGGGTAAAATGCTTGCAGGGCTTGATGTACTTGCGTCACTCAGTACAATTGCCATGAAACGAAGTTACGTAAGACCGGAGTTGTCGAATATTCCCGGTATTTCCATTAAAAACAGCAGGCATCCGATACTTGATCGGATACTTCCCCAGGGTGAATGTGTACCCAACAGCTTCGAGCTTAACCAGGGCAGACGCATCCTTTTAGTAACAGGACCTAATATGGCGGGTAAGTCAACTTATCTCCGTCAGATCGCTCTTCTCGTCATTCTGGCACAGGCAGGATCCTTCGTTCCTGCAGAATCAATGGTTTTCTCACCCATTGACAGGATATTCACGAGGATAGGCTCCTCAGACCGCATTACAAGGGGGCAGTCCACATTCCTTGTTGAGATGGCGGAAGCCGCTGCTCTTCTTAATTCGAGCACTCCGGACAGTCTGGCAATACTGGATGAGGTGGGCAGGGGTACCAGCACATACGATGGATTATCACTCGCATGGGCGATGGTGGAGTATCTTCACAACAATGAGAAACACAGGCCCCTTGTTCTTTTTGCCACTCATTATCACGAACTTACTGCGCTTGCGAGCCTTCTTCCGGCTGTTATGAACGTAAATGTCAAGGTCAGAGACACGGGAGGAAAAGTAGTATTCCTGTACAGTATCGAAGAGGGAAGTACAGATGAATCCTATGGGATACACGTTGCCTCGATGGCAGGGGTACCTTCAAAAGTAGTAAGAAGGGCAAGGAAAGTTCTTGCAGATCTTGAAGCCGGAAGGCACCTTAGACCTGGCGGAGTAGATGATAATCAGCTTGAATTAAGCCTTGCGGAACCTCCTGCTGAAAAAGATGATCCTCTATTGGAACAGCTGAAAGAGATCGATCCTGACACTCTGACACCAAGAAAGGCACTTGAAATTCTGTACGACCTCCGTGACAGGCTTGAATAACGAAACATTTTCTGAATCCCCCATGCAGTAGACTTCATACTGTTTTTAGGGTATTTTTGTTCTTAATAATATTTCATGCACAAATGCAGCGGGGGTAGATTTATCAAAGAAAATAATCGGGAAGGCCTCACTGTAGTATTTCCTGCTTTCAACGAAGAAGAGAATGTTAAGTACATGGTTGAAACGGCCATGGAAGTACTTTCACGTCTTGCAGTTGACTGGGAGATAATCGTAGTTGACGACGGGTCTTCCGATAGAACACCTGATATAGCGAAGGAGCTTTCAGAAGAATACAAGGGTGTTAAACTCGTCAGGCACAATAAGAACAAAGGGATTGGAAGTTCGGTTACTACTGGTATATCCAATTCATCCAAGACATGGGTATTTTATACTGACTGTGATGGGCAGTTCGACCTTGATGAACTGGAGACGCTATGGCAAATGAGAGAGAATGCCGATGTGATTTCCGGTTTCAGGCGGAACAGGCAGGATCCTTTGATGAGGCTTATGTATTCATTCGCGTACAATACTCTTACCTATATTGTCTTTGCGGGGGGATTCAAGGATGTGGACGCGTCATTCAAACTTTTCAGGCGAAAAATATTTGATGATATAAGTATCAGGTCATCTTCAAGTGCGGCAGACCTTGAGCTGCTCATTCTGCCGAAGAAGTGCGGCTACAGGGTACGGCAGCTTCCGGTGTCACATTACCCGAGGAGAGCTGGCAGTGTTTCTTATGAGAGTTACAGAAAGGGAATATTCGCCTGGGTCAGAATAGCACCCATAATCGAAATTTTCGTTCAGATGCTCAAGCTTCGGCTGAGGTTATGGAGGGGAGATGTCTGAGAAAAGAGCAGAAGCACTTCTGGTGACTCCACTTCCTCCTATGGAAACCGGTCTGGCAACCTATGCCCTGAGAGTAATTGGAAATACAGAAAGTTTTGTGGAATGGACTGTAGCCTACCCCTCTGGAAGTGATCCTGAATCATTGCCTGTGAATGTAAAAAGCCTGCCCATCGAAGATATGGAAGAGGGCAGTGTGCCGGACGCAAAGATTTTCCAGATAGGTAATTCACCGCATTGCTTCCCGGTTGTTCAGGCATTGTATAAATTTGGGGGAACTGTGTTATTCCATGAAATAGTGCTGCATCACATGCTGAGACACTGCTATCTAGAGAATAACAGGTTGGAAGACTACAGAAGGGAACTTACATTTTCTTTCGGACCCGCTGCTGAATCTGTTGAAAAAGATCTTTCAAATAAAAAGATCACCGTTTCAGATTTTGATAGAAAACAGAAGCGGTATCCGCTTATCGGCAGAATTCTCCATTCCTCACATTCCGCCGTATGCCTTAATTCTTTTGCAGCTTCAATACTGAAGAAGTCGTACACTGAAGGCAGGATCATAACGATTGGCCATCCACTCAGTAAGATTGATGAACTGGAAATCCCTATAAAACCGTACCCTCTCTGTTTTGGAATGGTTGGGACCAATCATCCGGGAAGAAATCTTGACAAATTGATCGAGGCAATTGAACTCTTAAGAAATGATATCCCTGACTCAGGGATGGTACTGATAGGCAGCGGTTATCCTGAAGGGCTGCCGGAATGGGTAACAAGAACAGGCAGACTAAGCGAGAAGGAATACCAGGGCTGGATACGGACACTTGATTACGTATTCGATGTAAGACATCCAACGTGTGGAGAGACCTCCGGAAGCCTTCTTGAGGCTATGAGAGCTGGGATATCATCCATAGTAACAGCAACCGGATCATTCAATAACATCCCATCCGATGCGGTGATAAGAGTCTTACCTGATAATATTGTTCAGGGTATCCGCTCTGCAGTTCTCCTGCTGGAAGAAAGGCCTGATCTCAGGAAGAACCTTTCAAAGAAAGCAGCATCATACGCAGAGGATACAGGTTCCGATGAAAGGCTTGTGAGGGATTGGAAAAAAGTGCTGCAGCTTGCGGAAAATCCTCCGATAGAAAATTTTACTGCTGAGAACAGTATCTCACTTTCACCTGCGTGGCATGAACCTCCGGAAGGCTTCAAAAGGGATATGAACACAATACCGGTAACATGGAAATTCTCCGGAAGCGCGAAACTTGAAGGTCCTGAATGTTCTTCTGGAGCTCTTGTTACTGTATGGGGCGAGGGTACTGTGGGAAGTATCGATCTTGGGAATGAGCCATCGGTTATATGCATCGATGGCAGAGTATTGCGTTTCAGCGGTAATGGATGGGTCTCGAATGTTTTCTGGAAATAACGACCCCAGCGGATTTCAAAGGACACTGTTTCCAATAGCGGTCATAGCGTCTTTTCTGGCACTTCTTCTCCCTTTCATACCGGTTCTGGTATCCGATTCCCCTGCGCTGATCGGAATTCCACACACGGAATCGCCGGTTCTTGAGGATTCAGATGTTTACGAACAGGCATGGCATTTCTGGTGGGTTTCCAGCGCCCTTAAAAATGAACAGGATCCGCGCTTCTGTCCCCTTATCTACGCTCCTGCGGGGGCATCACTTGTATACAACCATGTGGGTTGGTTTGACACGCTTCTATTCGCAGTTCTGGGAACTGGATACGATTATCCGGCACTTTCACACACCCTCTCGCTGCTCCTGGGAACTATTCTAACAGCGGTTTTCGGATGGCTTCTTGCAAGATCGTGGGGAGCGGACAGGTATGGAGCTTTGTTCACTGCACTTGCCCTTGCGTGGCTTCCTTCCAGGATTGCGCACCTTCTGCAGCATTATCAGATAGCAAACTGCTGGACACTTCCTGCATCACTGTGGCTGTGCAGAGAGTACCTGAGAAAAGGAAAACTGAAAATCTTTGCGGCATATGCGGCAGTCGTGACACTTGCGGCAATTCAAAGTCCATTCATATTCATATTTGCAATGTTCGGTCTGCCCGCGACCTGTTTTGCAGTGAAAGGAAGCTGGAAAAGAACAGGCATACTTGCAACTGGTGCAGCAGCAGCAGCAATCCTGGCCGGAATTCTCATACTTACTACACCGGGAAATTCCGGTTCACCCTCGACTAACTGGAGAGAAGCCATTTACTGGGCGGCGGAACCTCAGTCATTCATACTTCCTTCCCCATTCGGTCCTGCGGGTTACATTTTTTCTATCCCGGAAAGATTCTCCTGGATGTCAAATACTGCTGAGGGAGTTGTTACCCCTGGACTTACGGTTCTTGCGGCATTTGTCATATTAATCTGGAAAAAGAAAAGCTGGAAGCTTGCGGTAGTTGTTCTGGCATTTTCGCTTCTTGCACTGGGACCTGAACTGCGGATATTCGGCAGGCCTCTCGGTATACCCTTACCATTCAGGATACTGCAGCTGTTTCCAGTGCTTGATGGAATCAGAGCCCCTTCCAGATTTGTCATCATCAGTGGCGTATTCGTGGCTGTGGGCGCGGGTTTAGGTCTATCACAGCTAAAGGGGAAATGGAAGCTGATTTTCTTCCTGCTTCTTCTTTTCGAGCTTTCGGTCCCGGCAGTGAAAACACTTTCAACTTCAGTTCCCACTGCCTGCAGGAATATTTCAGCCGACAGAATCGTTTTGGAGCTGCCGGTGGACAATCATATAAGAAGGTATTCATTGTTCCAGACGAAGACCTCATATTCGCGAAGGTACTCTTTTCTGGCAAGACTGATCGAACTGTCTGATGAAGATGTACTGCTGCAGGAAGCAAGTGAAGAAGGATATATTCTTGTTTATCACAGATGGCTCTTCGATGAGGGGGATAGAAATCATTACGATACGGTTTATGCCGAATTATTCCCCGATGGCTTAACCACAGATTCGGTCTGGATATTTGATTACGGGGGTGCGCAATAGAAGATCTCCGTGTACTTTTCGATCTCAGTATTGTTCCACATGCTCTTGGTGGTGTATCGAGATACCTCCTATCCGTAGCAAATGCTCTTTCTGAAGTCGCTTCAGAATTTGAAATTGATTTTGTACCAGTCGATGTTCCCGCAGCGCATCCGGGCGTTCCCGGGCCGAAAATTGACTGCATTACACTGAAAACACCTCTATACCTTAAAATCCCACTTTTAAGGAGAATTCCCCTTCGCAAAAGGTGGGAGGAAAGGTCAAGGAGCGCCAGACTGCGTACTTATACGGGAGGAAATTCCGTTTACCACCACAGTGGCGTACAGCCCGAGTATCCACAACAAAGCGTATCGGTAGTCACCATGTATGACCTTTCAGCGCTTGAAAGCCCTCAATGGCATACTTCGCAAACAGTTATATATGCCGAGAGGGAAGCCAGACTGATCGAAAGCGGCTCTTTCGTGCTGGCAATATCCAACTGGACAGGGCAGAGGGTAAAGGAATATTTTGGGTTGTCGCAGGATCGGATTTTCTGCGCCGGAGGAGCGGCAGACAAAATATTTTCACCTGGAACGCCCTCATCCGCTGTTATGCAGGAGCTTGGTCTTGAAACTGGACGTTATCTTCTTCATGTAGGTAATTTCGTTCCACGAAAAAACATTCCTTTTCTCATCGATGTATACGCCCACTCGCGCGCGGGGGGCGTTAAAATCCCGCTTATTCTTGCAGGAGAAGGCGGATGGGGTAATGTGACGATTGCTGAGGGTGAGGGAGTAAGGGTACTCAGGAATCTTTCAGACAGATCGATGGTTGATTTGTACCGCGGCGCCAGAGCGCTTCTCTGTCCCAGCAGTTTCGAGGGGCTTGGCCTTCCGGTGCTTGAGGCTTTTGCCTGTGGTACTCCCGTGATTTCAAGCAATGCTGCTGCCCTTTCGGATACCGTAGGAAGCAGCGGGATACTGCTCGAACCCGATGATCATGAAGGCTGGATAAGAGAAATTTCAAAACTTGAGGAACCGGCAAGAGTGAACGAACTCCGGAAAATGTCTTCTTCAGCCGTGAGAAAGGATTGGCATGATATTGCAAGGGTCATATGCGAATTCTACAGGAGGATATCGGAGCAATGAAAATACTTCATCTCGTTCACAGGTCCTGGCCCTATCATGGAGGCGCGGAGCGTTACGTTCTCGAGCACGCACTTGCAGGAGAAAGGTGGGGACACAGCTCGGTTATCTGCACAACCGATGCATGGGATATGTCATGGCTCGTATCCAGGTCCGGATCCAGTATTGTAAGAAGAGAGGATCTGTATAATGGCGTTGAAATAAAGCGTTTCCCTGTCATCCATCCTCCTTTTCAGAATATTCTCCGGGCCACACTGAGGCGGTTGAGCAGATGCGGTCCCGACAGATACTATTATCCCAATCCTTTCATTCCCTCGCTGCATCGATGGCTTTCAGTGGACAGGGGGTTCGATTTTGTCCACGCAAATGCGATGCCGTTCATGCTTTACGAAGGATGGCGCTACAGCCGAAAACATGGAACAGGACTCGCTTCAGTTCCGCTCCCAAATGTGGGGGAGAAGTACAGAAGAATCTCTCCGTTGTACTATTTCGATGGCTGTCAGGAAGATATTCTTCGTAACAGCAGTTTCGTGGTAGCCCAGAGCAGTTTCGAAAAAAAGATTTATGCAGATATGGGTTTATATCCGGAAAGAATACTTCAACTGGGATGTGGGATTGATCCTGCGGAGTTTGTAAACGCTGATCCTGAGTCGGTTATGAAACGTTTTGGTATTGAAAAACCATTGGTTCTCAGTCTGACAGCTCACTGCAGAGAAAGGGGAACAGAACATATTCTCGCAGCATGCAGAAATCTGTGGATGAAAGGATATAAATTCACTCTTCTGCTGGCAGGTCCAGTGTTACCTGAAGTGGAGGAATACTTTGCAGACACATCAGAATCAATAGGAAAATTCGATGACAATATTGTATTGACTGATTATGTCAGTAACAGGGATCGTATAGATCTACTAGCTGCTTCGGATATACTTCTGCAGCCTTCACGACTGGACAGTTTTGGAATTGTACTGCTGGAAGCATGGATGTCCGGGAAACCGGTTATAGGATGCTGGTCAGGAGCTATGCCTGATATAATCAGTGACGGCATCAACGGATTTCTCGTATCATGGGGTGATACCGCTACGCTTTCAAACAGAATCAGAATACTGCTGGATAATCCGGAACTTGGCCTGTCAATGGGTGAGAAGGGCAGGAAGAGCGTACTTGAACGATGGACCTGGGATAAAGTTACAGACAAGTTTTACAGACGATTATCACAATGCACCACGATGGGAAACAGTGTATGAAAAAGAATATCACTGCTATCGTAGTGACATGGAATTCCCAGGAGCTGGTTCCCGGTCTTGCCAGGACGATCAAAGATATTGAACCTCTGTGTGATATCGTTATATCCGATAACGCATCCGGTGACACTACGGTTGAGGCCGTCAGGAAAATGATTCCCGGGGCGAGAATTATCAGAAACAGCAGGAACGGCGGTTTCGGGTACGGTAATAACAAAGGCATTGAGATCAGCGATACCGAATATATACTATTGCTCAATTCCGATGCTTCCATTTTGCGGTCATCCCTTGAAAAACTTATAAATACGCTCGAGAATAATCCTGATGCCGCAGGGGTACAACCTCTTATCAGGCTGTGGAAATGGCCTCTTGTAACTCTTAGTGCCGGAGCGGCCATGACGGAATACGGGTATGGATACGATTTCGATTTCATGCATTTTCAGCCTTTTCCGGATAATGAAACAGTGGAGGTGCCATGCTTAACAGCTGCGCTCTCACTGTTCAGAACGGAGGCACTCCGAAGGGCGGAGGGCTTCGATGAGAATATCTTCATGTACTTTGAAGATATCGATCTTTCACTCCGGCTCACAGGGTTTGGCTATAGACTACTCCTTGAACCAGCAGCAGAAGCACAGCATATGATGGGTGCCTCAAGCAGTCGAATACAGGCTGAAAAGTGGGAATTGCAGTCATCCACATATTTGACGAGAAAGTTCCTGGGCGGAAACAGCTGCAGACTGCCGGATTACTGGAGAAGAACCGAGTTGAGGACAAGGATATCCTGCATGCTCAAGCGCAGACCCTGGCTATGGAGATTGGCAGCACTTCGGAAAGTAAGGAATATGGATATAGAGCATGTAAGCCTTCCACGTGAATTCCTTATGAAGCTGCTTGCTCCAAGACCTCTTAGAATGCCTCATCCAAGGTCAAATTCCATACCTGGAGAATATTTTCCGACAAGTCATGTATCCGCAGGTCCTGGATGGCAGGGCAGAAAAACGGATATATGCGGTTTTGGATGCCTTGATGTGCCCAGTAGATCCGGAGTGCTTACGTTAAGCCTGAGATCATGCAATATTCCGGGGTCGGCCGCTATATGGTCGGATAAAGGTTGCCTTGCAAGGGTTTTTCTGAACGGTTGTCGGAAACGGGAAATAAAGACAGAAATCGCAGGGGGGATAATGAAACTCTACCTTGTGCCGGACAGAGCAGAACAGATCATCGAGTTGGAAAATGTCACATACACAGACAGGTAAACTTGTTCTTGCTTTATCGGTTGCTGCAGCTGTGTTTATTTT
>JAUVLV010000053.1 GCA_030600545.1 Candidatus Aegiribacteria sp.
ATGCAGCGTAACAAGGTTCTGTCTGCTGCCTCCCAGTTTTTCCTTTAAGAATCGTTGAGTATCTGCGGCGTGGAGAAGTATTTTATTGTAATCCGCCTGAATGGTGGTTACATGATTTATCCAGTGGCTTTTTACCCTTCTGTTGATTACTGACAGAGGAACACTGTCGATATCAAGAAGGTATAATCCCCCTCTGAACGCCGCTTCAAGAATTTGAAACTGCGGTTCAGAACCCGATCCGATTGAAAGGGCTTGAAGGAGACTATCAGGGGAACCTGATTTGAAGATTTTTCTGATTACCCGTATCAGTTCTTCCGCAATATCCACCTTGTCACCGCTGTTCTGCGACCAGATTGCATCTTCATTGTACATGTCGATATCACCTGATTGGATACCTTTTTCAATCAGTCTGCTCTTTTCGGATTCACTGTTCATATTCCGCATACCCCCTATCGATTTGTTCGTCTTTCAATAGATTGACAAAGTATGGTACTTTCCCATCAGGTTGAGTCTGGTGGGAATGCCTGGAGGTGCATATTCCTGAATAAGATATTCAGCGTTTTTTCCATGTTTCACAAGAAGAGCTTCCGCGTAGGCTGAACGGGACTGCGAGTATTTGCCCGAAGCTATCACAAGACCGGATTCTCTCTTTAAAATCAACTCCGGCAGTATCCCGGCAAGCCAGTGAATGGGAGTGTGGTTCCTAAAGCTGTTAACGAACACTTTTGTAACCTTACCGGAAAGTACATCCTGGGAAAATGTTTTTCTGTCTGATGATGTTTCTCCACAGAGAACCGATGTTCTTACTATCAGAGCATCGGGGTACGCTTTAAGAACCAGTATGTCGGCAACAAGCTTGGTCCATCCGTAAAATGACCTGGGAACAGCGGGAGAAGATTCACTGTAGGGTGGATTTCCCCCGCTGTATACAAGATCCGTTGAGAAATGAATAAAAGGAATGTCGTTCGCGCAGCAGTACTGAGCCAGTAAACGAGGCCATGCTGTGTTCAGAATCCAGCTTTCAGCAGGACGGTCCGCGCAGCAGGCGGGAGAAGATACCGCGGCTGTATTTACAACCATATTGAAGTCTTCTTCAAGAAGGGCTTCTCTATCCTTATTTGAAAGAATATCGCACTTCACAGTTCCCTTATTTCCTCTTCGGGCCGAGGGAAGAACGTCCCATACATCGGAAAGGTCTTCAAGGATAACGGAACCCAGCCTGCCTGCGGCACCGGTAAGAAGAACCCGGGGTTTCTTCAAGTATCCTGTCTTTCTCCGGGAACAGATATGAAAGTAGCTTTCCCCCGGGCTTTCTCTTCTCCATCCTGGAATACCGATGCCTGAAGCCTCAGTATCTTCCCTCTCCGCTCGATCAGTTCTGCCTCGATCCTTACCATTCTTTTGGTGCGGACAGGCTTTATGAACTTGACGGAAATATTCGCGGTGGCGCAGAATCCCGCCACGCTCATGGCGGCGTATGCCATCGATTCGTCAAGGAGAGTCGATATCAGCCCTCCGTGAACGACCCCGGTATATCCCTGGTGACGCTTTTCAGGCATCCATTGAATGGTGCCCTTCCCTTCCTTCCCAACCGGTTCAAGCTGCAGGCCGAAGGGATTCCTCTCCCCGCATACGAAACAATAGCGGTCATCGTCAAAAACATCACCCATAAAGAGTCTCCCTTAAAGAAAATCTCCGGGATTTGAAACCAGGTATTCGAAGATACCATCGGTTCCTACAATTATGCTGCCCGAGTTTCCCATTACTGCTTCAAGCGTTTCAAGTGATCGGATGAAACTGTAAAAATCAGGATATCTGTTGTAAGCCTCAGCATAGGTGGCCGCAGCGGTACTGTCAGCGATCCCCCTTATCGTGAGTGCTGTGCGGCTAGCCTCCGCCCTGATGGAATCAACCTGCAGGTCGGTGTTCGCTATAATGACATCGGACATTCTTCTGCCCTCGGCCCTGTACCGGTTGGAGATCCTGTTTCTCTCGGCCTGCATCCGTGTGAAAACCGCAGCCTGGTTCTCTTCGGGCAAATCCGCCCGTTTGATGCGGATATCAACGATGTAAATACCGTAATCCTCAGCCATCAATCTGCAGCTTAATATTACTCTCTGCAGAATGGCCGTTCTCCCCTGGGAAGGAACCATTCTTATCAGTTTTATCGTTTCGCGGATCTCCCCTTCCGCATCTATTTCGATATCCTCAAGAGAATCGGAATAAGTAACATTGTTAACAAGCCTTACATAGTCTCCCAGACCTATGGGGTCGTTTGTGCTTCTCACTATCTGTATAAGATTGCTCTTTCCAAGTTCCTGTCTGATCATCGAATAGATTATATCATCCAGCCTGGAAAGCGCCCCGTTTTCGGTTCTTACTCTTCTGAGGAAAAGAAGAGGGTTATCTATTCTCCATCTTGCGTAACAGTCAACCTTCAGGTGTTTTTTATCCTTGGTCACTACATCCGCCGGAGGATCATCGTATTCGAGAATTCTGTCATCGAATATTTTTACCTGCTGAAGGAAAGGTATCTTGAAATAAAGCCCGGCTCCCTGGCTCAGCGCAACACCAGGAGTATTGTTATCAATCCATCCCTGTAGATCAGCCATCTCTTCAGGAGTCCTGTTACCAACAATAACGCGGATGGGGTTACCGAACTGAAGTATAACCGCCTGTTCCTTTTCGGATACGGTGAAGAAAGCTCCGAGCACTACCATCAGAATGAAGAGTGCGGCTACGCCGTAAAGCAGATGTTTCAAGCGTCTCATTTGTCACCTCCAACAAGGTTGTAGTGAGTCAGGGCACCCGCCGCCTCGTCAACTACAGTTATCGGAACAGTATCGAGCAGGGCTGTAAGGGTTTCGAGATGAAGCCTGGTTGCGGTAACAACAGGGCTTTTCCTGTACTCCTCAGCAACCGCTGTGAATCTGAAAGCTTCTCCTATTGCGTTGTTGACCCTGCCTGCGCTGTAACCCATGGCCTCGTTCACCATTTCTACAGAATCCGCACGGGCCTGTGGAATCCGCTGATTTCTGTAACTCTCCGCTTCGTTTATGTAGGCCTGCATATCCTCCCTGGCTGTAGCAACGTCCTTGAAAGCAGCTGAGACCGGCTGCGGCGGCTGAACATCCATAAGCTGAACGGCGATGACGTTCACTCCCAGTCCGTACTCATCGGCTATTTGCTGGATTATCTCCATGATGCGGTTCTGGATATCCAGCTTTCCCGTAGTAAGCACGGCATCAATGGCATTGTCTCCTACAACAAGCCTTGTGCAGGATTCCGCAATGTCTCTCAGCGTACCCTCCTGGTCACGGACGTTGAAGAGATAATCAACAGCGTTTTTGATCCTGTACTGAACTATTATTGCGCAGTCTATGATATTTTCGTCTCCAGTAAGCATCTCCGCCTCAGCCAGCATTTCCCTGTCGTTGGTGAAGCTGATATAAGATGGCGGGTTGTCCGACAGGGTCCTGAAGCCGATTTCTATCCTTTGAACGACGTTCACCGGCGGTTTATATACCGTCTGTACTGGCCAGGGCCATTTGAAATGGAGTCCCGGCTCTGTGGTGGAAGTGTACCTTCCGAAGGTGAGTACCACCCCTTCCTCCTCGGGATCAACTATGTAGAAAGGTCCCCCGAGGATGAACCAGAAGAGTACAACAAGGGCAAGCAAGCCCCATCTGTATCTTACTGGAAACATCGATTCGCTTTTTATCACTTTCATTAAAACCTCCAAATTGTATTTTCAGTTCAACTGGCTGATCGGTTACATTTCCTTAAGCTTCCGCTGTAGTGTTCTACGCCCTATTTTAAGAAGTTCCGCTGCTCTGGTTCTATTCCCCCCCGTGATCTCCAGAGTTTTCTTTATGGCAAGATTTTCAAGCTCATCAAGAGATATGGGCAGTTCCGTAAAAAGTTTCTGTGTTTCCCCGGAAGGAAGGTCTGCGATTTCCGGGGGTAGATCCACCGTATCTATCACGCTTCCGGATATAATGAGAAGACTTTCCATGAGGTTTCTCAGCTGACGGACGTTACCCGGCCAGCTGAACGTCACGAGATGTTCAAGAGCTTCCGAAGTAATTTCAGGAAGGGGAAGGTTGTGTTTCTCAGCGGCTTCCCTCAGGAATGACATGGCAAGCATGGGGATATCCCCTTTTCTGGCCCTCAGAGGGGGCATATGAATTTCTACAACTTTAAGCCGGTAATAAAGATCTTCTCTGAATGTACCTGTCTTTACGGCTGATTTAAGGTTGCTGTTGGTTGCCGCTATCAGTCTTACATCAACGGGACGGGGCTGATTGCTTCCAAGTCTGGTGACAAGACTGTCTTCAAGTATCCGGAGCAGTTTTACCTGTGTATCCGGGGGAATCTCGCCTATTTCGTCCAGAAGAAGGGTCCCGTAGGAGGCAGCTTCGAACTTCCCCTCCCTTGCCCTTTCCGCTCCGGTATATGCTCCTCTCTCATGACCGAAAAGCTCATCTTCAAGGAGAGTCTCGGGTATCGCTGCACAGTTCAGAGCCATAAACGATCCCGTTCTTCCGCTGATAGCATGGATCTGTTTCGCCAGAACATCTTTGCCGGTTCCGCTTTCACCGGTTATGAGCACAGTGACCTTTACCGGAGCAACCTTCCTGGCTCTCCTTACAACGTCACCCATGATGCGGCTCCTGTAAAGAAGCTGAGGAATGCCTTCTTTCCCTGATGATTCGGACGAGGATTTGTTTTCGATGGCCCTGATGGAAAAAGAGAACGCCCTCTGAATGGCTGCTTTAAGAGCCTGTTCATCTTCGATATGCAGAATGATATCCTCTGCGCCGGATTTCATCCAACTTATAGCATCCTCCGCGCTGATATTCTTCCCGTAGATGACTATCCCCGTTGCGAGGTTCGCTTTACGAAGGGTTTCAAGAAAACCGGAAATGTGCATATCACCAATACTTGAGGAAATAATGACAGCGTTCACCGATCGTGACTGTATTCTCCGAAGGGTCTTCCTAGCATTTGACTGGATGCTGGTGCTGTAACCCATGGAGGATAATCTGTTCTTAAGCCTCTGAGCCCTTTCCGAATCCTCATCAGCAATAAGAACAGTTCCTCTTCCAAGAGCGGTAATCATGAATTACTCACTTTCCATTATTCCAGAGGAAGAGCCTGAAGCATCACTCTTCCTAAGGTTTCTTGGCAAGAATAAACGGAGGCATAACCAGAACATCGATACCTGTTCCGTAAAAACACCTTATAGCATCAACCGGCGTTGTAACAATAGGCTCTCCCCTGATATTGAACGATGTATTAAGAATCACCGGCACTCCCGTTCTTCTGTAGAACGAATCTATTACATCGTAATAGAACGGATTCGTTTCCCGGGAAACAGTCTGGACCCGCGCCGTTCCATCAACATGGGTAACAGCTGGTATTTCCTTCCTTTTTTCGGGAACAACGGAATAGGTCTTTATCATGTAGGGAGCTGTTCTGCAGCCTTCAAAATACTCCCATGCATGTTCTTCGAGGCAACTGGGGCAGAAGGGTCTGAAAGATTCCCTGTGTTTTACCACACTGTTCACTATATCCTTCATGTCGTTCCTTCTGGGATCGGCAAGTATGGACCTGTTCCCTAAAGCCCTGGGTCCGAACTCCATTCTACCGTTGAAAAGCGCAACAATTTTCCTATGCTCTATCAGTTCAGCTGTTTTATCCGCGAGTTTATCAGGTTTCTCCCATGAAAGCCCGGCCATTTTCAATGTATCAAGTATTTCATCCTCGGTATAAGAAGGGCCCTGATACATGCTTTTCGGACTAATAAGTTGAATTTCGGGGTAGAATTTTCTATGAACCTGCAGGGCTGCTCCGATGGATGTTCCTGCGTCATGGGCCGCTGGAAAAGCGTAGACTTCGCTGAAGCCGGCTTCTTGCTCCAGCAGGCCGTTCATTACGCAGTTAAGTCCGACTCCTCCCGAGATAACCAGCCTGTCCATTCTCGAGACTTCTCTCAGATGACGAGCCAGGGCAAGCCCCGTTTCTTCAAGTGCCCTCTGGGCGGAACAGGCTATGTTTTTATGTACATCGGTTATTTCGCCTCCCGGCTTTCTGGGTAAACCGATTATTCTTCGCACATCAGGTGAAAAGCGTGATTCATGTGCTCCTCTATGGAGATCCAGCATTCGGTTATTTACCCTTATTCTGCCATGGGTATTGCTGATGATATTTCGGAAAGTATCAAGAAATTCAGGCTTGCCGTAACTGGAAAGTCCCATTACCTTGTATTCGTCATTGTTCGGGATGAAACCAAGGTGCTTTGTGACAGCGCTGTAAAAAAATCCCGGGGAGTTCGGAAACCTTGATCTTGCGTGTATTTCCAGATTGCCATTTCTGTAACTGGCTAAAAGGCTCGTATCCCTCTCGCCGGTGCCATCAAGGGTCAAAACAGCGGTGTTATCGAACCCCGAACAGAAGACCGCTGCATCAGCATGTGCTCTGTGGTGCTCTACAAAACTTACAGGAGCTGAAAGCTCTGCACCAAGATGCAAACGGGCAGTTTTTCCTATATTCCTCATCCTCCGGGCACCGTTCAGTTGTGAAAGAAGGAAATAAATTCCTCCTTTCTTGAACAGATAATGCCTGCTGTAGGAAATATTCTCCCTCATAACAAGACCGGGAAGCATGTAGAAAGCAATATGATCGATATGCTCCGGCTTTAAGGAAGCTTCTTTCATAACGTACTCAACAGCCTTCTCGGGATACCCTGGATAGTGCTTTATCCTCTGGAACCTTTCCTCATCGGCCGCTGCCGCTATCTTTCCATCTACGAGGAGAGCTGCTGCCGCATCATGTTTGTAACAGTTAATACCAAGAATTACTGCCATTTTTCTCCAGCCTGGTTAATCCAGTATTCACCGGTAAAATAATCAGCGCTAATATATACTCAAAACGAATCAACCCGAATCCAGGCCAAAAATTCGTCCTTCTCTGTTACTCGGGAACTGATCTGAACCAACGGTCACAATTGTCCCTGAAATAACTGAATTCCGTCATATCTTCACGGAGCAGGCTTCGCCTGCGGGAACTGAAGAAGAGATAGGGATCGATGGGATTTCCATTTTCATCATTGATCTGATAATGAAGGTGGGATGCTGTTGACGTAACCCCGGTATTGCCCACAGTACCTATTATATCACCCTTCTGCAGTATGGTTCCTTCGTGAATGCCTTCAGCGACTCCCTGCAAATGCAGGAAAATCTCGCTGTATCCGCTGCCGATTCCAACCTCAACACAATCGCCGTTGTAATCATGATTCCAGTTCACCCTTGTTACAGTACCGCCTCTGCAGGTACGAACGGGAGTACCAGCTGGAGCTTTGAAATCCACGCCGGAATGGCTGTGATTCCCCCTCGGCTCGCCATAGGGTCCGGTCATTTCTTCAAAGGTAGTTATTGGCATATAATCAAGCTGCTTCATCACTTCTGTTCCATCGGAATAATAGTGGGAAGGATAGTTATCCCCTGTCATTCTGAAGCTGTAGACCGAAAAAGGTCTGTTCGTCGTTCCTTCCCTCGGAATATAACTCAGGGCGATAACCTGGTTTTCCCTCCCCGTTTCTCCGACAAGAACGTAAAGAGAATCTCCAGCGTTCATCCCTCTCCACGGATCGGTATTCCACCACATGCACCTGACTATATGCGCTCCGAGTATATCAGAGTTTTCAACCCTGTTACTCAGGCTCGCATATATAGAGCCGTTTATCTCAAAAACTACTCTCTCCCAGGGACACTCAGCGATACCGGGACCACTCACTGAAGAGCTGTCAGTGGCAAGGGAGTCCGGGAGTACTATCAGTGAATCAAATGCAGGAACCGTGATATCAATGGTATCTGTAACTATGGTATCCGTAGATGGCGGATATACCGAAAGAGTGTCATTTTCGGCAAATGAATCTCCCGCTGCGATGTCCTCCGCCCGAATAACTATTTCACCCTCTTCCGGCTTTCCTCTACATGATATTACAAAAAAAACGATAATAAGGGGTATTGCTGTTATCAGACACCTGGAAAGAATCTTTTCCTTTTTCGTCAAAATATTGACATCCATCAAAATTGTGTTACCATATCTGTATTATGAGTAAGGATAATACGAAAAAAAACAGAATACTGGTAATCGATGATGAAGAGCTTTTCACGACTCTCCTAAAAGACACGCTTCAGCTTTCGGGATATCTGTGTGATACTGCCTTCACTGGAAAAGAAGGCCTGCGAAAGCTCAGAAGAAATACCGGTTATGATCTTCTTATTACTGATATAAGGCTTCCCGATATATCCGGACTTGAAATTCTTGAAATAGTCGGCAAGAAATATCCTTTCATGCCTGTTATAGTGATTACCGGTTTCGCATCCATTGAAAACACCAAAACGGCTCTCAGGATGGGAGCTGTAGATTACATACCCAAGCCATTCACAACCGGCACCGTACTGGCCTCTGTCAGTAAGGCTATTTATTCATCCATCGGCCGGACGAAGGATAAAAGATCCTATAAGATAGTCTACAGAAGTTCCTTAATGGAACAGGTAATGGAACTTGTAACCAAGGTAGCGAAGACGGACAGCACAATTCTCGTAACGGGAGAAAGCGGAACCGGCAAGGAACTGATCGCACGGGCAATTCACAGCAATTCATTCAGGTCTACACAACCATTCGTATCGGTCAATTCAGGAGCCCTTCCCGAGGGGCTTCTGGAAAGCGAACTGTTCGGCCATCTCAAGGGAGCTTTCACAGGCGCAACCGCCACAACCCACGGCCGGTTTCATGTTGCCGACGGTGGAACTCTTTTTCTCGATGAAGTTGGAAACATGTGTCCGGCGATGCAGGTCAAGCTTCTCAGAGTTCTGCAAGAAGGGGAGTTTTCGCCGGTCGGAAGTTCAGAGATTTTTACTACAGATGTGCGTCTTATAACGGCCACCAACATGAACCTTGAGGAAGCAATGAGCAGAAATAAGTTCAGGGAAGATCTTTATTACAGGATTAATGTCATAGAGGTTCACGTGCCTCCTCTCAGGCAGAGAATCGAAGATATTCTTCCCCTTGCTGAACATTTTCTTTCAAGATTGATGGGTCCCGAGAAAAGGGATTCATCCGTTCTCAGTTCAAGTTCCGCTTCCATTCTTCTTTCATATAACTGGCCCGGAAATGTAAGGGAACTCGAGAATACAATGGAACGGGCCTGGGTACTGTGCGAGAATAATGTAATAAGACCGGAGGATCTTCCCGGAAGAATGCTGCCCTGCCATGGCAATCCACCGGACATGCATTCCTCCAGAGACCGTATTAAACTTGATTCCCTCTTGGAAAATATCGAAAAGCACTATATCATTAGTACGCTGAAGCAGAGCAAAGGGAACAGAACCCATGCGGCCAGATTTCTTGGCCTGAAAAGAACTACCCTTCTTGCTCGGATAAGCAGTCTTGGGATTGCGAACGATACAGGCAGGAAATGAATGAGCAATAGGGCCAGCATTCTTGTAGTGGATGATGATGAAAGGGTTAGAACTTTCTGCAGAGAAGTTCTTGAGCTTCAGGATTTTTTCGTCGTCGAGGCCGAAAATGGAGCAAAAGCCCTGGATATCCTTGGGAAAACATCTTTCAGCCTGATACTCAGTGATGTAATGATGCCAGATATCGGCGGTCTCGAACTGGCATCAAAAGTAAAGGACGAATATCCTGATACTTTCGTGATTCTTATCACCGGACACGGATCTATCGATATCGCGAAGGAAGCAATTCAGAGGGGTGCTTTTGACTTTGTCACAAAACCCTTTAAAATGGTGGAACTGAACCAGACCGTTGAAAGAGCCCTTGAGGTTCGGAAAAAACACCTTTCAGTTCTTCCTTCACCCGAGCTGAAAGACCTTTACGATCTGACAGTGAATATCAATATCTCAAAACAGACTCTTCAGGCATATCTTAACTCTCTTGTCAACAGTCTGAGAAAAACCTTCAGGGGAGACTCCGTAAGGATATATTTGTCAGAAGAACCAGGAGGACTTTCTCTTTTCAGACAAGCTGGATCCGGAAATGAAGATCTTCTCGATGAGGAAACATGGGAATCAATAAGCAAAGCAGCACTTAGCGAGGAGGGGGGATTTCTGGCGGGAGAGTATTCCCGGCACAGTCTTCCTGACAATGCCGATGTGCTTTCCTTAATGGCTGTTGCAATACCCAGCCCGGAGGGCAGCCTGGGAATATGCATGGTCACCAGATCGAGTATCCCCACTTCTTTCTCAACCAGAGACCTTAAACTCATGGGGTTGTTCTCCGCCCAGGCAGGCAACCAGCTTATGAATTACAGAATGGCTTCCAACCTCAGAGAACAGGCAGAAAATCTTGAGAGAGTTAATATCCTTGCAGGAGAATTTTCGTCTTCACTTGATACCAGTCAGGTTCTTTCTTCCATAAACCACGGGTTGAAAGCCATGATTCCCTTTGATCTTTTCGGGGTTTTCCTCAGTGGAAAGGACATGATTCCTCTCAGTTACATGCTTATGAGATCAGATATCCCTGAACACATACTGGATAAAAATTTTCGCTCTATCCTTGAGAAGACTCAGAACAGCGGTGATGTTCAGCTCTTCCTTGACAGTGGAGTCAGAGATTCATTTGCCAGTCCAAGAATCGCCGATTGGGATTTAGCTCCTTCAGTTGAAACCCTCGATCTCGGGGAATTTGGTTTATTCAGGGGAATGATAGTACTCGCAAGGTGGTCTAAGAAAAAGGTTTCAGCCGGAACACCTTCATACATCCCCATACTGATAAGGCATGCAGCGGCGGCTCTGAGCAATGCCTACCTGTTTGAAACAAGTGAGAGAAACTATATCCAGGCCATTTCAGCTCTGGCCAGCGCAGTAGACGCAAAAGACCCTTACACCCATAACCACTCCAGGAATGTAGCCGCTTACGTAACTAGAATAGCCTCCCACATGAAACTCCCCTCAAGAGAACTGTCCCTTCTGAACAACGCTGCCCTGCTTCACGATATAGGAAAAATTGGTATACCTGAAGCAATACTGAACAAGGCAAGTTCCCTTACTGATGAAGAATACAACATTATTAAAACCCATCCGGAAGTCGGTTACAATATCCTCCGGCCTGTCACCGCATTCGGAAGCTTCATAAACGCCGTCAGATACCACCACGAGAGGTACGACGGAAAGGGATATCCAGCTGGCCTTTCCGGTGAGGAAATACCATTTCATGCCAGAATCCTTGCCGTTGCAGACTGTTTTGACGCCATGACATCAGATAGAGTGTATCGAAAGTCGCACGGAATTGACTATGCCATAAGAGAGATATGTCAAATCAGCGGAACACAGCTCGATCCTGAAATAGCTGAAGAGTTTCTTTCGGTTCTGAAAATAATGACTCCTGAAGATATTATTGACAATTATCTCTCTATGGGATCTGACCAGGTTACATTTTCGTAGAATTCAGCGAGGAAGAAATTCCGATTTCCTTCATGTACGCAAACAGATCAACAGTATGTATATTTGCAGCTGAAAACACACACTTGAGAAAGGAGTGCCATGCCGGATATTATTGATATTCATGCTCGTCAGATTCTCGATTCCAGAGGAAATCCCACAGTGGAAGCCGAAGTATTTCTTCTGGACGGCGGCTGGGGAAGGGCGGCGGTTCCCAGCGGAGCTTCAACGGGAGAACATGAAGCCGTTGAACTTAGAGACTCTGGAGATTCTTTCGGCGGAAAAGGTGTACTCAAGGCTGTTGAAAACATTGAAGAACTCATTGCTCCGGAGATATATGGTCTTTCGGCAATGAATCAGGCTGCAATTGATGAAATAATGATCCAGCTGGACGGAACACCCAACAAGAGCAGGCTGGGGGCGAACGCCATACTGGCCGTTTCGATGGCTGTATCCAGGGCAGCAGCAAACCACCTCGGGCTTCCTCTTTACAGGTATCTCGGCGGTCCAGGAGCAAGGCATCTTCCGGTACCTTTTATGAATATTCTTAACGGAGGAAAGCATGCTTCGAATCCCATCGATCTGCAGGAATTCATGATAGTACCCGCAAATTTCGATACTTTCAGCATAGCACTGCAGGCCGGAACTGAGATATTCCATGCCCTGAAAAGCAGAGCATTGTCTATGGGACTTTCAACTGCCGTCGGTGATGAGGGGGGGCTGTCTCCTGATCTTCCCTCCAACAATGCGGCGCTGGAGTTGATCGTTGACAGCATTGCCGATGCGGGATACCGGGCTGGCGAGGACGTATTTATCGCCCTTGATCCCGCAGCCAGCGAATTCTACAGAGACGGTCTCTACTTCATGCACGGATGTGACCCGGAAGGTCTCACATCTGACCAGATTGTGGATTACTGGTGTAAACTCATCGATGACTTCCCCATTGTAAGCATCGAAGACGGCCTGGCCGAGAATGACTGGGAAGGCTGGACGCGGATGAACAGCATTCTTGGCAACAGGATTCTGATTATCGGAGACGATTTACTCGTAACAAGCGAACAGAGGCTTTCAAGGGCTATCCGATCCGAAGCGGCAAACTCGATTCTTATCAAGCTGAACCAGATTGGAACAGTTACAGAAACTATGAATACGGTGAATCTTGCTCATATGAATGGCTGGAAGGCAATGGTAAGCCACAGGAGCGGAGAAACAGAGGATACTTATATCAGTGATTTCGCTGTTGCAATGAATACCGACCTTCTGAAAACCGGTTCCGCCAGTAGAACCGACAGAGTTGCCAAGTACAATCAATTACTGCGTATAGAGGAAGAACTTGGCTCTCAGGCGATTTTCAGGGGATCAGAAATATTCGAAAACAGCAACAGGGATTGATTTGAATCGACGAGACAGTGGCAACTGGAGATTGTTCTACGTAATACTTGTTTCCGTCCTGGTCATCGTTGTTGCGATTCTAGTGTTCAACAGACATGGATTAATTGCCCTTGCAGGTCTGCGGGGAGATGTTGACAGTATTTCACTGTCAATCGACAGTCTTCAGACAGAGATAGATTCGCTTGAATCGGAAATAGAGCGGATCATGAACGATTCGCTTTATCTGGAAAAAATGGTGCGGGAAATCCTGGGTTGGGGTCGTGAAGGTGAACATATCGTAAGATTCTCCCGGTCAGATTCAACGGAAATTCCATTCTGAATTCCAGAGAATTTTTTTGCAGAATCTCCTCCGTAGGGAGAAGAGGTGTCACAATTATTGATGAGAATGGCTTTGAAACAAGTGCCAGAGTAGCGGGACGGGTCTACCATGAAACGCAGCCGGTCACGGGTGACAAGGCCGTCGCGGTTATAACCAATGATATCCCGCTTGTAGAAAAGATCCTCCCGAGATCCGGTATCCTCCAGCGGACATCTTCTATGGGTTTATCTACCCAGATAATAGCCGCCAATGTGGACATGGTTCTTGTAATCATGTCTATGAAAGAGCCGGAATTCAATAACGGATTCCTTAACAGAGCCCTGGTTGCTGCCGGCTGGAGGGGACTGAGGGCAACAGTGGTACTTAATAAAATGGATCTCTGCAGCAAGCAGGACGGGAAGCTGGAAAATAGAATTCTTTCAACGTACGGGCCGGGGGGAGCAGGTTATCCTGTATTCATGGTCAGCTGCAAGACCGGTCTCGGGACAGATGAACTGCTTGAACACATAAGGGGATTGACCGTTGTAATGACGGGACCGTCCGGAGCGGGAAAATCCTCCCTTGTGAAACACTACAATCCGGCTCTCGATGTGAAGATAGGAAACCTCAACCCTAAGACCAGCAAGGGAAGGCATACTACTGTTTCTGCCATGCTGATCCCGCTTGAGAAGAACACAGGTCTTATCGATACTCCCGGATTGAGAATGTTCTCCATCGATCATATCCCGCGCCGGGAACTGCAGTTCTGTTTCCCCGAATTCGCGGATTGCATCGGTAACTGCAGATTTCGAAACTGCCTGCACCTTTCCGAACCCGGTTGTGCAGTAAAGGCTAAAGTTGATGACGGGTCAATATCAGAAATACGCTACGGGATATACACCAATCTTATGAATGAATAAAATTCAGGGCTATTTCTTTCTGAAGGAAAAATCCTTTCTGATTTCTTCGAACAGTTTTCTCCATTGTTCCCATAGATCAGGTCTTCTCTCAATTACTTCCCGGATATTTTCCCTGGCAACCAGGAATCCGAACAAAGAAATAAAAGCAAGAAGGAATACCTCCAGCAGAATAAAGATCCTTTTAGGCTTGCTCTTCCAGCCGGGGTGTCTTGGCGGATCCAGAACCCTTACAGATGGCTGTTCCCGCTCTTCAGCTACAATTACCTGCTGCAGGTTTAGCTTTATGCTGTTCGTAAGTTTTAAAGCCATTTCGTAATCTGCTTTTATAATAGCGTATTCGAAGCTGATGTCAGGAAAATCATCCAGGGATACCGCTGGCATAATATCTTCGTAACCAGGTGTTGCTACGCCCGATTCAAGCATATCTATCACATCCAGCAGTTCAGCTGCTTTCCTTTCCTTGAACAGAATTGTAGCGTTTGGAGCACCGGAAATGCCCTGGCGCATGGCTGATATCTCTATGATGAGTGCAGAATATTCAGATTTCAGTGAAGCGAGACGTCCAATATACGCTGTCATTTCCTGTTCGGGAGCCACCATGTCATGCTCGTCTTCAAACCTTTCCATGGCAACACTGGCGCTTACAAGCATACTTTCAGCCATCTCTGTCTGTAGTTCCAGGAAAACCCTTGACTGTTCAAGCCTGCTGGTATTGATTCCCGTGTTTATACTGTCAAGAGCGGCAACAACAGCTTCAGAGACCTCAACAGAATACCATGGATCTCCAGAAGTAAATTCTATTTTCAGAAATCCTGAAGGGGTTACACTTGCTGAAAAGTTATTATTAAACTTCATTCTTGCCCAGTACAACCCTATCTGCTCATCCTGATCGTATATGCTCCTGAGATTTGTTGAGTCTATAAAAGAGGTTGATAGAATCACATGTTCTGCAAGGGTTCTGCTTTTCAGTATCTCATCAAAGACATCCGACATGGTGGTCATCAGTGGCAAAGAAAATCCCATCCCTCCGCTGAAGTAGCCTGCAAATTCGGAAACCCCCAGACCGGCAATTGACAGACCCGGGGTTGACTGATCTTCGGGAGGCATAATCATCGTAGTTACAGTGTATTTCTTTTTCAGCATGAAAGTTATTACAATGGTGGGAATCATGATGATAAGAAGCGCCTTTATGAGAAACCATCTGTTCTTAAGAAGGAGGTAGAGATACCAAAGGGGACGTTTTTCATTATTCATATCATTCCAGACTCTTCCATGCGATAATTATCGATGCAAGACTCGTAAAGATCAGCAGGGGATCCTGCCAACCCACAAAAGTCTTTCGAGGAACAGTAATGGCAGCTCCGGGAGGGATTACGGAAATTTCATCAATCTTTTTTTCCTGACCTCCTGTAAGAACAATTCTAATACCTGATTCTGAAGCTGTGTTGTTAAGTCCGCCTGCCTGGAAAATGTAGAAGTAAGCATCCATTCCAGCTGTATGCGGATACAATCCAGGGGAATAAACTAATCCCGTCACTGCTACTGTGGGTGGTACTCCGGGGCAAATCACGATATCTCCGGGAAGGAGTTCAGGATCAATTAACGGATTATCAAGAGGAGCTCTGATTATTTCCTCTTCTCCGTCAGGAAGAGATCTCCTTATATAACAGCTGTCTCTGTATGCCCACGTTTTCGTTCCACCAACTCTTCTGATAAAACAGCTTACAGTTTCTCCTGGAATGTATTCAACCATCCCCCTTACGCTTTTATTCCAGACTGATTCCTCCGAATCTCCTTCAAAAGAAGTTGATAATGACTCCGAAAGTCTGACAGCCCCTTCTACCCAGACAAATTCCTCTGCTTCCGGGACATGTACCCTGTCTCCAGAATTCAGGTATGGGTTAGCAAGCATATTACCATTAATAATATAGTCTGTGATATTCACTTCTGTAGTATCCCCGTTGGAATGGATAATCTGCACTGCTGTCCAGCTTCCGGCAGAGGTTATTCCTCCCGCCTTATTAAGAAGGTAAACCAGTCTATTCGCTCCAGATATTCCTCGTATCCCCGGAGAAGCAACGTATCCGGTCACCGGCAATCTGAATGTCCTCAGGCATGCTAAGCCTGCCTTCCCCCTTAACCCCGGATATCTGGATGCAAAGCCATTTTCTATGACAGCAGTGGCTTCATTCAGCGTCAATCCTGAAACTTTCCAAACCCCGACAGAGGGCATAATAGCATAACCGTCAGGAGTTACACCTATTCTCATTATAGATGTCCCTGTCCCTGAATATGCGCTTGGAACACCTCCCTGAACAAAGAACCATAATATATCGCCGGGACCAACTATGTATGAATAAGAGTCTATATCTTCAAGTAGAGGCTGAAATTGAAACATAGCTCCGTTTCCAATACCTTCCCCCATGAAATCATCATCTTGTCCGATTAATATCAACAGTATAAGAAGAATCATCTAGTTCTCCCAACATAAAACACAGATAAAAAAGTCTGTTTCAAGTTCGTAACTACATCAGGTAATATCTTTTCTTTCAATTCAGACTTCCTTCTATAAAAGACTGGCAACCATAAGAGCTTTTATGGTATGTTTTCTGTTCTCGGCCTCGTCCCAAACTACCGATGACGTACTTTCTATAACCTCAGCGGTAACTTCGTTACCCT
This sequence comes from Candidatus Aegiribacteria sp., assembly GCA_030600545.1. Lineage (GTDB taxonomy): Bacteria > Fermentibacterota > Fermentibacteria > Fermentibacterales > JCC-6 > Aegiribacteria. The sequence goes on from JAUVLV010000053.1 coordinate 16,761, forward strand.
TAACGGCGGGCAGGCAGTGCATAAAGATAACTTCTGGATTGTCTGCCATTTCCATTAATCCTCTGTTTACTCTATACGGGGTAAGAAGTGCGACTCTTTCCTTCGCCTTTTCTTCTTCACCCATGGATACCCAGACATCAGTATATATCACATCGGCTCCCGGTACTGCTTCTTCCGGAGAGGATGTTACTGTAATAACCGAACCGGAATCATAAGCAATTTGCTTAACCGTATCAACAAGCTCTGATTCCGGGTAAAGTGAATCCGGCGCAAGGATGGTACAGTTAACTCCCATTACAGCGCAGCCTACCATAAGGCTGTTTGCCATGTTGTTCCTACCGTCACCTGTGAATACGAAATTAAGATTATCCAGATGTCCGAAGTTCTCTTCCATGGTCATCAGATCGGCAAGAACCTGTGTAGGATGGAACATATCCGTAAGTCCGTTGAAAACCGGAACACCGGAAAATTCAGCCAGAGTTTCCACCGTCTTCTGGCTGAACCCTCTGAACATGATTGCATCGAACATTCTTCCGAGAACCCTGGCAGTATCCTCAATGCTTTCTTTCGCTCCAAGCTGAATGTCGGATTCTGAAAGAAATACCGGATGGCCTCCCTCTTCCCCGAATGCCGTTTCAAAGGCACAGCGTGTTCTTGTTGATCTTTTCTCGAAAAGCATGGCAAGTGTTTTCCCTGTGAACCTCTGGTTTATCTGAAAGGCGGTTCGCTCAGCCTTGAGCAGATGAGAAATGTCAAGAAGGTATCGTATATCGTTCCTCGAAAGGTCCAGAAGCGTAAGCAGGCTCCGCCCTCTGAAATTCACAGCCATGAAGAACCTCTTTCGATAATTGCCAACTAAAAATAATTTAAGATCAGATTGTATCGGAGGAATATAATGATGGGAAACAAAAGGGGCACATGTAATGCGTGCCCCCTGTTGATTATCTATTCTCTAAAATACGTAGTAAGCGCCTGCCAGAATATTCGTAGGCGAATAGGTCTTCCATCCTGACCACTTGTAATCGGTGTCGCCTGCAGTCGCTTCAACTGTAGTTGTAGCGTTCGCGTAGCGGATTCCATACTCGGTGAAGAACGCAAGACGTTCCGCTCCGGGGATGGCGAAGTCAACCCTCATGAGAGGATCGAGACTCCATGATGTTGTTTCCGGCCCGTCAACATTGCCTGTCTCTCTTGAGGTTTTTCCATAGAGGAACTGAGCGCCGATGCTGAAACTTGTATTGGCAGGAGCTTCGATAACGTAGTATCCGCCGGCGCCGAAGACCATTGCGGAACCATCATATTCCGATGCTGCTACGGCGGGGTCAATTTCGAAAGAATACTTCATGTAACCCAGATATCCCTCAATACGGAAATCGGGAGAAGCCATGGCGCCAACACGGAGCATGTACATATCGTCTGTAGTAAGATCTCCGGTAGTGTTCACGTATGTTGGAATTAATGTCTGCTTGAAACCGATTGAGAATCCTGCAAAGGCCGTGCCGGCAAAAGCAAGAACACATATCAGTAAAAAGACCCTTTTCATTACTCTCCTCCTCCTTAATTAGAGTGGCCTATTCCACCCCTGCTGCAATAACTTGGGTTAAGTTTAATAAATAAGGTCAGGTCTGTCAATCAATACTGCTGAGCAGCCTTCCAGAGGAGCATCATGGCGAGGTCGCCCTTTTCCTCGCAGCAGAGATCTTTGCTGAGAAGAACAAGCCCCAGTTCCCTTCCTTCGGGGGATATGGCTAT
>JAUVLV010000063.1 GCA_030600545.1 Candidatus Aegiribacteria sp.
TGAATTTAACTCCTTATATGATAAGTAATTATCATAGTTACCAGACACATCATTGTCAAGGGGCAAAACAACACTTATATTGTATCATAATATAACTTTACAAAGTTCTATCTATGACTTGGTCTTTTGTCGGTGGCATCAGCGAATAGTCTATACTATGCGGATGTTTACTTCGGGAGAAATAAAAACTTACGCTAAGAATGCAGGTCTTAGACCAGTGGTAGAGAAAGAAATTTATCCGGTTGAAAGAGGCGTTGATGAAATGGAATATGCATTAGTACTTAAAAAAAGTGCTAACAAATCTATTTGTTTGCTTCGATAAAATATCCACATAAATTTCGTTAATGAAACATAAGGAAACTTGATTTACCACCGTCTCGGTAAAATCACCCGAAACAGCCTATCCGTCCAAATAAGCCTCTGGTTTCTGCCTTGAATTAACCCTACTTCCCGAAACCGACCACGTCAACAAAACAAGCAGCGAACAAGCTCCGTGAACACCACATGAGGATGCACCTGCCCTCTGAAGCCAAATTCGAGTATTCTCAACCAACCTCTATTTCAGGAACATCGTCTTTCCATGGAATGTACTCCGCATCGGGTTCACATCCCAGTTCCAAAGGCACAGGAGGAGGTCTGGGGTCTTCCCAGATATCTTCTGTTCTGGAACGAAGTCTTCTGGCCGAAAGTGCCTGCAGAGAAAAGGGAGGAACACAAAGTGAACAGCGCAGAAGGCTGGCGGGATCTTCTGAATGACCCGCCAAGGCCGGTGATAAAGAGGGATTAGATCAGTTCCAGATCAAGAAGGAGATCGTTAAGTGCAGGTAATCTGGGAATGGTACGATGAAGAGCGTTCTCTATTCTTTTAAACGCATCAAATGTTTCCTGATACTGCCCCTCGTAAACTTCCCCATCTTTTTCTATGCGGATGAGCGAAGCGGTCCGGATGCTGTCGAAAGCTACCTGAATCTCAGGTACATCCTCCGGCCAACGGGTAAGCCAGGCAGGGGATGTGTATATCAACGATCTGTTGAGTACTTCAAGAACACAGTAGGTGTCAATACATGATGTCATGTTCCCGAATGCTCTAACCATTTCTTTGCTGGTAATAAGACCGGATTCACGCAACTTGATGACAGTATCGATTCTCGCTTCGATTTGAGGGAGTAGATTATCGGTCTGTTCAGAGACAGGGGGCAGCGCCATCCTGGTCAATGTCAAAGTTGATCCATAGTATAGAAAATCGAATCTGTTGAAAGTCAGGTTTTCAAGAAGAGCAAGTTCCACGGAGTCTATGCCGATTTCTTCCGAAACCTCTTTCAACTCCCGGAAAGCAACGTCCAGTTCGTTTCTGAATCGACCGGCATCTTCTGCATTCAAAAGAATTGGAGCATGATCCGTGTCGATTGAAGTTACTTCATCGAGCTTGCGCCAGAGCATCTTGAAAGCCTGCCATTGCGGATTGTTCCACAGTATAGAAGTCCTGGCGAATAACGACTGTGAAGCTGAATTGACAGGAGTTATCGAATTATTTCGGCTGTTTTTGTCATCAAGATCAACCTGTGCGGAGGCATCGTCTACAGGCAGGAATCCAGCCGCAATAACGATTCCGAGTGCTGAGGGAAGATATTTGCCCAGTCCTTTTCTGTTAATGGAATGTTTCATAGTGCCTCCATATTGAATAAAGCCATTTAAATATCAATATAGAAGAAGAGCTTGTTTGTTCCAGGGTATTTGAACAAATCATGCTGACGAGTAGATTCAAGTTGGTTTTCAGTCTACTATGGACAGGGGTAAACAGCCTGTATTGGATATAGGAAGGGATTAATCATGACAATTTCGCTGAAGAGAAATGTATTTTCACTGACTTTACTGGCAGTATTTATCGCAGCCTTTCCCGTTGCGGCACAGTATGCAGGGATACCCGGAGATACTCCTCCTATTCCCGATTCTTACCAGCTGGATGTCAGCATTACTCAGCCCAGCTCCTCGGCATTCATCATACCCGGCATAACCGCTGAAGAAGCCGAGCGCATGGAGAATCCCGATGAGGATGAGATCATTTACAGACGGCATGGTGTCACAATTGCCCGTATTGGTTTTGAGAATCAGTATGACTTTGCATACCTTTTTACAGGCGAATGGGGTTTGAATTATGAGAAATTTGATAATGCAGTATGTATAAGCCATGTCAGCCCCTCCGGGAAGTGCTTTGCGGTGGGTGGTGATGGTACCGGTGCAGGCAGGGGTTCAGTTTACGTAATTGATCTGGAAACCGGCGTGAAATACTGCACCACACCTTCAAGTGTATGGGGCTGCTCGGACTGGATCGAAGGGGATTATTTGCTCATAGAGAGCGTCGGTAGATCTGACTCTATCATAGACATGTGGAGAAACGATGATATTGGGAACATGCCCTGGATAAACTACTCTTACTTGACCGAAGCGGAAGGATGCTCCAACAATTTCGTTCTCTATCACGGTGGCAGCTGCTGGATGATCCTGCCGGAGGACATGTATTACAACTACAGCAGCAGAGGAATTCCGGGATTATACGAAAACGGGATTTTCTTCGATGTGGTGGCTTCTCCGAATGTCATACCTTACCTTGCGGGAATCGATTCCGTAAGAAGCAGCTTCAGTGAATGGATCGATTCCGCAGGGGGATATGACGATGCTTTCCCGATATTTGACTTCCGAGTTTATGTGGATACTCGAACGAACAGTGTTTCGGATATCCGGCAGATGACCCCCGGTATGGTTGTAGAGGGATATCTGAGCGCGATGAAAGCCGGGAATTTTAACAGGATGCAGCAATATCTGACTCAGTCCGAGTGGAGTTCCATTACCGATGAACAGAGGGAAGAGATAGAGAATGTTCTCTGGCTTTTTTCAGGTATTGAGTATCGGATATGTGAAGTTTCGGAGGATGGAGATCATGCTTCCGTAACGAGCGAATACAGCTTTCTCGGACAAAGTGAAGAAATCCGCTTTATACTGGTAAAAGAGCAGAACAGGTGGCTGATTAATGCTATGAATATCTATGATCTCAATGAGTTTTCCCGGACCGTTCAGGAACCACAGTAATGTGATGGATGCGGGTTAGAACATTTCTCCGAAGGACATGCTTCCATCCATACCCTCAGGGGATTCAGCTATATCCAGTCTTATCGTTCTGTCTCCCGATAGATGTATCCTGATTCCACCACCGCCAGACAGATGAAAGCGATTCCATCTCAGCGCGTCAAAGGAATCAGACACCTGACCCGCATCTCCGAATAAAGCGATTCCAATCTCCTGCAGGAAGGAGCTATTCGTTCCATCGCTTCTGTGGAACGAACCAGCTGGAGAGTACTGTTGTCAAGCCCGATTTCTTCTTCCAGTTGAATCCTGACGCCGTATACAAAACCTGCGAAAGAATTGTATCCGGCAACGGGCAGGAACATCCAGTCGGAAAGCGCGGTCGATGCAAAAACCAGAAGGAAAATAAGAAAATACTTATACTTGATAATACACCTCCTCCTGAAACTCGTTGTCTTCGAAATCGAATGATATCTGTTACACTTGCCGATATGTAATGTGTGAGGTGGTCGTTGACAGTAATTCTAAACGGGAGGTTGGCCTGTTCAACATGTTACCTACACCACTTAGCATTTTATCAGAAACTGGTCTTGATATTTCCCCAGGTAGAGTGTTCCAGTGATGTTTCCGTTATCTGAAGCTCGGATATATGGAAGACTGAACTGTTATCTAAGTATGACCAGAAGTAAGTATTTCTAACTGATGAGTAGCACAATCCCAGTGACTGAAAAATATTTGCGGATACCGGTAATTGTGCACTTCCGAGTAGAATCATAGAGGAACCGGTGAATTCGTAGAACCAGATATAGTGTTCATCATATGATGTTACTGCGATCCCTGTTACATCGGTTGTTAAATTAAATACTGCCAGTCCGCTAAGCTGAGTAGAGATACCTGGGAGATTCCAGCCGCCGAGAAGAACTCCGGCCTGATCAAAGGCGCAGGTTGCACCATAAGTCGCGGATATTGGACCGAAAGCCTGCCAGATGTAGGTACCATCGAAATCCATTCCTCTGCCGTCAGTATTATACGGATTAGTATAGGTGCCCCATATTGAACCATCGAAAAAAATAGACGTTACTATTACTAAAATCGTTTACATGGGCATATGTTCCTCCGTTTGCCATACAAAAAGCATTACCGTTGGCTGGATCCAGCGCCCATGAATTTAACTGTGTTCCATCGTCAGTAATACTGAGATCACTGACCTCCACCTCGTAGCAGTACGTATCTTCCGCAAGCAATTCACTTCCATCGAATTCAACGAACCACATTCCGGGAGTATCCGTCCAGGGACGCTCAAAAACTATATGCCCATCGACTAACGGACCGTTCCAGAGAAGCGGCTGGCACAGCGAAAACCTCAATGGTTCAAACCCGGTGAGATATGTCCACCCGCGAACAAGATATTGCACCTGGACCACGATCTCTTCTTCGCCATTACACGGGATCTCCCATATATCCACATAAAATCGACGGGTTTCCGGTACCGCGCTCCTGAAGTCTTCATCCGACTCGAAGCGTGCCCTGTATTCCTCGACAGAGCGTAATTCGTGTCTGGTAACCGCTCCGCTTCTTCTCTTGTACCTGTGCATGTGAAATTCGGAATCAGCTGATAGGTAGTCTGATTCGGTTACATCATCGAGAATGTTCATATTGTTGGGGAAGCACCCGAGCATGCTTCGGGGTTCCATCAAAGCTCCATTGACCCAGAAGGATTCCAGTTCCCTTATTTGTTCCGGACAAACCCCAAGATCAAGACATACGAGGATGTCACACCCGGAAACAGGCGGAATGAGTACAAGGTTTTCACAGACTGCATAATCCCATGTGGCATAATCTCGCATAGATGCGTTTTCAATAAGTACCGGCTGGATCGTTGCGTACCATGATTTCAGCACTGCGAGGTTTTCAGATGACATTCCTTCGACCTGGTTGTTCATGTCCGTTCTGTAAACAGGACATAGCCAGGATGTGTGTGAATAACTGGCCAGACAAAGAATCGCTAAAACTATTCGAAAACCCATTTACACCCTCCATTATTAATTCTGACCTGTCCGCCGTAAAATGCCAATAGTATTATATCGCTCTTGACATACGATATCGATACGAGTCTAATATTATTTGAAAAGACCATTGTCCAGACAAAGGGGTTAATGAGTAACAGGATTCGTATATTTCAGTATAGTCTTGCTGTTGTAAGAAGGCTATGAACAGGTACTATCTGCGGATATTGGGAATTGAAATGAGTAATGTCAAAAGAGAGTACATAGACGATCTTACCGGCCTTTTCAACCGTCGATATCTCAATGTGAAGGCCAGGGAGCATTTCCAGATTAACAGCAGGGAACCTTCTCCCGCATCGATTCTTCTGATAGATCTTGATCATTTCAAGAACGTTAACGACACGTACGGCCATTCAATGGGTGATACGGTTCTGAAGGAATTTTCCTCATTCCTTGAGAAGCTTGTCAGGGGTAACGATTCGGTATTCAGATACGGTGGGGACGAGTTCATCTGCATTCTTCCCCAGACAACTTACGAGCATGCGGAAAGGATCTCTGACAGGTTCATCGAAAGCTGTCGCGTATGGGAATTTTCAAGAATACGCCTTACGATAAGCATAGGAATTGCATCATTTCCTCGTGATGGAGAGGAGTGGGCTGAACTTTTCAACATCGCCGATCAGCGTCTTTACAGCGCGAAGAGACACGGCCGCGACAGAGTAGGTGTTCCGGTCAGTGGCATACATAACCTTGCAATTCCCACGAAGGAGATCGTCGGACGCAGTGTGGAGCTTTCCGAGGTAATACGTTCTGTAGGTTCATCTTCAGAAAATCATGGCGGAGCATTCTGCATAAGCGGTGAGATCGGAGTGGGTAAATCCAGGCTTGCCGGCGAAATCGTCGACATGGAAAGATTCAGATCTTACCGGTATTTCGGCAGTATTCTCTCTGCTACCACCCATTCGATTCCCTATTTTCCCTTCCGTGAGCTTGTTCGTTCGATAGTAAAAATTGATAATGGATCATGTCTCAAGGATATACCTCAGACTTACAAAATAGAGCTTGCGAAAATCGTTCCGGAGTTATCAGACAGCATCGGTGAGAGTACCGGTGAAGTACTCATTGTCGATAGGTTCCGCCTTTTCGAGGGTGTCAGAAGACTCTTTGAGCAGCAGATTGCCGATAGTCCTCTCATCATCTCCATTGATAACATTCACTGGGCGGATGAAGGATCGCTTGAACTTCTTAATTACATTGTTAGAGCGTTCAGGGACAGTACGATACTGTTCCTTCTCATTTATCGGATCGAAGAGGCCGATAAGGAATGTTTCCAGAGAATACTGAACAATATGTCACGAGAAGGTCTGTTCCGCAGGATTACACTTGAGCCTCTGAAAAAGCCTGATGTATCAAGGATGCTCTCATTGATAATAGACAGAGTCCCACTTCTCGAACTAACGGAATACATCTACAAACAAACCGGAGGAAATCCATTCTTCATTGAGGAGCTGATGAAATCTCTGTTTGAGAGCGGTGCTCTTTACTGGGGAAATAACCGGTGGGCATTTCGCGTAGACAGGGCGGACAGGATTCCTTATTCCATAAAGGATGTGATAGACAGAAAACTGGACATGATATCCTCTGAAGCCAGGAATCTCATAGAACACGCTGCAGTTATCGGCCGGGAATTCGATTTTAGTTTCCTACTGGAAATTACAGACTTGAATGAAGGCCAGCTCTTCGATCTGATGGACGAAGTACTGAAAATAGGGCTTCTGAAGGAGTACGACGGAGAACGGTTTTTCTTTCCAGAGGATGTCATAAGAGAAGCGGTGTACAAAGGAATAAATGGAGCCAGACGCAAGAGGTTTCATTTGACAATTGCCGGAAAGCAATTGGATTTACACAGGGAAAAAATCGAGCAGATCGTTGAGGATCTGTCCATGCACTTCTACCGGGGCGGGGATACGGAGTCAGCGAAAAAATACAGCATTTCAGCCGGCGATAAAGCAAGTGAATCGTATGCTTACAGAGAAGCTGTAGAATACTACGAAAGAGCTCTTGAATGCTTCGGAATAAACGAGACAGCATGGAGCAAGGAAAAGATCGAATGTACAATGAACAGGGCGGTAGCACTGGGAGTTCTTGGGGAAAACGAACAGGCAATCAATGAGCTTCTGGAAGTAATACGGCAATCGAATAAAATCTCGGATAGAGAGCTTGAACTTGATGGCCTTCTTCATGTCTGCAAACCGTATCTTGATATTGGTGAATATGAAAAAGCTCTGGAAACAGCCGAAGAAGCTGAAAAGATCTCAAGAGAAATGGGAAACAATGAGAAAGTGGCAGATGCCCTGAATAATTCCGGTCTTGGCTGCTGGCATCTGGGAAGATACCATGATGCTGTGGAATACTACGAACGGTCAATGGAAATACTTGAAGAAACGGACGGAAAAACAGTCGGTCCCTCAACACTTAACAACATCGGTGCTGCCTGCTGGAATCTGGGGGAGTATAACAGGGCGATGGATTATTTCAAGCGTTCGCTGGAAATAACGGAACGAATAGGTGACATTAAAACGAATGCGGCATGCCTCAACAACTGCGGTCTCATACACTGGGGATTCTGCGAATACAGGAAAGCTCTCGAATACTTCATGCGATCACTTGAGATAACAGAGAAAATTGGTAACCGGAATTCAATAGCAGCCAGTCTTAATAACATCGGTAAGGCGTATGAGTTTTTCGGTGAATATTACAAGTCCCTTAACTTCTTCAATCGTTCATTAGTGATTACAAGGGAGATCGGTGATCGCAGAACTGAATCCGCGATTCTGGCAAACATGGGTGATATCAACCGGATCCTTGGCGAATACGAAATGTCTCTCGAATTCATCAATGATTCACTCATCATAAGGAGGGATACAGGCGATCGAAGGGGTGTAATGGAATGTCTGATGAGTGAAGGTGACTCTCTGTCCATGATGAACAAACTTGAATCTGCCAGGGAATGTTATATGCAGTCCCGTGAAATAGCCGTTGAAATTGATGCAATAAGTCAAATGAAGGGAATGGATATCGGCATCATGTCACTCAATTTCGAGGAGAACAGACTTGAGGGATTGGAAGAAGGGATAACGGATGTTCTCCTGTCTCCAGAGGAATCCGTTGGCAGGAATTTGAAGGCGGCGGCTCATCTACTGGCAGGCAGACTTCATGCAAGAAAGCTAGAGTGGAACATGTCAGTCGAGTCTTTCGAGAAATCCGCAGTCATTTTTGAAGAACTTGATAATGACTATAACCTGGCAATCACTCTTTATTACAAAGGGCAGATGTATGATGAATCAGGTGACAAAGAGGGATCGAAGGAGTGTTATTCCAGGGCGAAAGAGATTTTCACCAGAATTAATGCAAACGGTTGGTTAAAACGCCTGGACTTTTGAATCCCGCATGGAATGAAGCAACACGCACTTTTAACCCTCGATTCCTTCGCGGATAGCATTTTGAAGTACCTTAAGAACGTATGGTTTCTGTATAAACCCGATAAGTCCCTTCCCTGCGAAGTGCTTTAAGATTTCATGTCCGCTGTAGCCGCTGGAAAGAATAACGCGAACATCACTCCTGATTTTCTTCATTTCCTTAAAGGTTTCTTCCCCATCCAAATTAGGCATCGTCAGGTCCAGGAGTACACAATCGATCTCGTTATGCCTGGTACGGAAGATCTCTACAGCCTCGCGGCCGTCTGCAGCCAGTATTACTTTAAGACCCAGCCGTTCAAGCATATATCTGCCAACCTTGCGTACTGTCTCCTCATCATCGGCCAGAAGCACCGTACCATGTCCATTCCACTCCTCCTGGTCACCATTTTCTGCTGAAAAAGTTATAGCTGATTCATTAGTGTCAGCAGGAAGGAGAATTCTGAATGTAGTTCCTTTTCCAAGTTCGCTATAGACCTTGAGCGCTCCTTTGTGTCCACGTACGATGCCCTGAACAGAAGACAATCCAAGTCCTCGCCCGTTGATCTTCGTTGTGAAAAACGGATCGAACAGTTTTTGTCTGGTTGAGTTATCCATCCCGCAGCCGGTATCGATCACCTCAAGAAAAGCATAAATTCCTTCCTGCAGTTTCTCGTGCACATACCTTTCGTACAGATAAGAACTGTTGTATTGAACAAATCCTGTGGAAATCGAGATTACACCGCTTTCGTTACCTATTGCGTCCGATGCGTTCGTTATCAGATTCATGATCACCTGGCGGATCTGCGTAGCGTCAGCCATGATAATGACAGGATTCTCTGGAAATTTGTACTTCAGTGTAACCTTTTTTTTGATTGAGACCTCAAGGATGTGAAACATCTCTCGAACCAGCTCCGATAGATCGACCTGCTCGATGACGGAATGTCCTTTTCCTGAATAAGCAAGCATCTGCTGACAGAGTTCGGCGGCTCGATTTGCCGAAGTTTCAATGTCCTGAATGTTCTGACGCACCGGAGATTTCGGGGGAAGATCGAACAGAGCAAGGTCCGCATTGCCCAGGATACCCGTGAGCATATTGTTGAAATCATGCGCGATACCACCTGCCAGTATTCCAAGGCTTTCCAGTTTTTGCGCATGCAGGACCTGGCGTTCTAGATTCAGCTGCTCCTGTTCGGCATGTTTGCGTTCAGTGATGTTCGTCATGACTCCCTGAAGAAACAGAGGTATCCCTTTATCGCTTTTAATAATAATGGCTTCATCCCTGAGCCAGACGATGCTGCCCGTTTCCGAGGTCATGCGATACTCGGATAGAAACGGTTCTCCCGTTTCATGGCAACGTGCGACTTCCTCCAGTACACGATCGTGGTCATCCGGATGCAGATGCTGATCCCAATAATCTGGATTGTCCGTGCAGACCTTCGGTGAAACACCCAGGAATGATTCAATCTGGGGACTGATGAAGGTAATTTTGGTGATGTCGTCAAGTGCAGCGATATAAGTAACAGCGGGCATTTGCTCGACAAGCGTTCGGTATCGTTTCTCCGCTTCACGTAACGCCTCTTCAGCCATCTTGCGTTCAGTTATATCGCGCCCCACCCCCTGGAACTCGATCACCTGTCCATCGTCATTGAGGATGGCTCGATTGGTCCACTGGTTCCATCGCGATTCGCCATCCGGTAAGATGATGCGGTATTCATGAGTGGCAACAGGATTTTCGCTTCCAAGAGATATGAAGTAATCCTTTATAATCTGATGGTATTCATCAGGGATCAAAGGCATGAAGCTTTTCCCTATGAGTTCATCACGGCTCCGATTGAAATAGCGGCAGTAAGCATCGTTAACGAATGTAAGAGTACCATCCGGCAGATTACGACAGATGAGTTCTGTCTGGTCCTCGACGATACCGCGATATTGTGCCTCACTCTGCCGCAATCGCCCCTCCGCACGTCTGCGTTTGAAGACATTCGTTGTCAGGGCAAGAATCATAAAGAACTGAAGCAGAACGAAAGCTGATATCATCCAGATAAAAGTTTTGTGCCGATAGTATAGAGATACGGGCTCGTTTATTACGACTCTCCCGACCGGCAGATCCGAAACGGAAATTCCGAAGCGCTGCATCACATTGTAATCGAACATCGGGACGTTCGGACTTTCGGTCATCACAGGAATACTATCCACCGATTCTCCACCCAGTACTCTGAGGGCAATTAGCGCTGCATGTTCTCCCTGTGACCTGCCACTGGTAACAATTCCTCCGATGACACCATGTCCCACAAACATATCCCATGCGGTATATACGGGAGCATCGCAGTTATCAGTCACAAGTGTCGTGTACTCCTGGTAACTGAACGATCGACCGGCTCGATCCCGATAGAAAGAGCCAAGAAGGACTACCGTTTTATCGGGAAGAGCGTGAAGGGAATCCAGCAGCTCCTCGGTGGTAAGGTTGAACAGTTCGATGAACTCGATCCTGTCATCGAATAAGGGCGCGACATTTCTGAAGTTCTCCAGATTCTGGATTCCGGTAGGTGTGGTGTCGTTTACTACTGCAATGTATCGTGTGTCCGGATGCAGATTAAGAGCCAGTTCGATTGTCCCGCTCAGATCCACAGTCTCGGCTACTCCAGTAATTCCTCGAACACCTTCGATTTCCGATTCAGTATAGCTGTTCAATCCGCAGAATACGACGGGTACACCTGAAAATAGCAGATCGCGCCTGGGCAGCAGGAAATTCAAAGCATTGTCATCGGTAGTAATAATGAGATCGATGTGCTCACTCTCGTACTTAGCCTTGTATAACTGTTCCAATATCGGAAACATTACCTCGGGTAAGTAAACCTTCGTGTCCATATATTCGATGTGAAAATTTAACTCTAAATCGGTTTCCTCCAGAATAGAACGCAGTCCGTCCGAAATATTCTCCGTCCATATAAATCCCGGATGATAGGAGTGAAGGATAAGAATGCACGGAGCTTCATTTTCATGAATTGCTGATGATGCGAATGCGATACTGCCGGACGATATGACAATCGATATGAATAAGAGTATCGGAAATGATTTACTTCTTAGAACCCGAGTTAACCCGGATGTCATTAATAACCCCCGCGCGAATGGAAAAGAGATAGCAGAAAGCCTGTTTTACCTCAACACAAAACAACTTATAAGAATATCTTCTGTTGCAAGAGTCAATGTCAAGTTAGCAGGGGCAGTTCTGGAATCTCAACGTTTCATGGCTTAGTACGGAATCATCTACAATGATGCTTTCGGAACGGGAACAAGTCAGGTGTCAGGATTCCAGGGCGCAAAGGTTACCCATGAAGCGATCAGACGAATAGCTGAGATCACCAGGACCGATGAACCCTGCTTCGCTCCGCAGGAAATGATATCCGTTGTAGCTCTGACAGATAACTACATCTACAACGGTGATCTCCTGGCAACACTCACAATGGCCGAGAACATCATGCAGGCCAGTAAGTTCTGCAGCACGAACATGGTCGGAATTCCTCAGCCCGAGGATCGCTTCAGAGAACTTGAAGCTGTTACAGGTGATAAGTTTGAAAGATACGAATGCGAAGACCGAACCTGTGCGCTTACGCTGAAGAACCAGGGCACGCCCTTCGGGAACTTCGGCGGAATTGAGGTTGTGAACAATAACCACCTGGTCTATCTTGATGGTGTCACCCGCACCGCTCTGGCAACCGGCGGGAATTTTTTCCTGAATCCGAGCTGGAGCACGATTATAGCAGTCTGTTACTATGGACGGGATATTCCGAACCTTCATATAAAGATCTCCATGCTCCTGGCTACGAAGAACCCCATGCAGTTCAGAATGCTGCTTAATA
>JAUVLV010000071.1 GCA_030600545.1 Candidatus Aegiribacteria sp.
GTGCCTGTCGTTGCGGGATTGACATAAAGTGTTACCGACCCGCTGCCGTTGGTTATTCCTACTTCGTAATTCTCACCGGTCTGCCAGTCACCCTTCTGAAGGCATACTCTTGCACCGCTAATCGGGGATCCTCCGGAAGTAACCTTTACAGTGATATTACTGGCGAAGGAGATGCTGCCGGGATGGTCAGCATCAAGGTTCTGAGCGTCAACGAACCACATTGGCAATTCAGGGTCACCGAAAAGGTTGTACTCCTTAACGCACCAGTCATCGCAATTATCTGAAGGCGGGCACATTGCGTCGCTGCCCATAAGATGAGCAACACCAAGGTTGTAAAGGTCATTGGTCCACATTACTTCGTAGAAGTACCTTGAGAGAATCTCGCTCGGACCATAACCGGCGGTATAGGATCCCCATCCGTATCTGGCATTGAAGGCTCCGAATCCTCCGCCATTGGGGGAATTAAGCCAGGCGTCTCCGCAGCATTCGCAGTCATCAAGATGGCCGATAAGACAGGAGATGGAGTTCCAGATAGCGGGAAGATTTCCGCTTGAAATATTGGTTTGAGCCATGATCTGGCTTACAGTGTAATAACTTTCGTACGATGTGTACATGGATGTCTCAGCACCATGGCTTGCATGGTAGACGTGATGGGGGCCTGCATTTATCATATTTCTGGTGATTGAACTGCTGTTATTGCCGCTATGTTCGTAGCATTTTTCTTCTTCCCAGGATGAGGAAGGAACCATAACAGATATCATTTCAGCACCTGTGTAACCCCATACATCAGGACTTGAGTCAAAAAGAAAACCTGTAGTGTAACCTATTCTCAATTCTATGGGAGCTGTGTCAAAATAGTCTTTGGCTGAGATACGTTCGTACGCATAAACCTTGTTGTTGAAGATAATGCACTCATTCATTGTGTTCACGCTTGCTCTTCCGACCCAGAGGTCGGGATGGTAGTCAACGTCATCGGTTCCGTATTCACCCCAGATATGGTTGCAGTTGCTGTCCCATCTATCAATGCCTGGAGCGGTATCGTTGATGTCGGCCCAGTAAAGGTCAACAGGTGGATCCTCAGTGTAGGATGAGTAGTGGATTCTGGCGTCTCTTCCTGCTATTCTGTTGTCATCACCATAGATGAGAACGTATTCCACACCCTCGTTGCGGCAGTCGGTCAGGAATGCGCGGATTTCCTGCATAACGTCGTAGTACGTGTACCAGCCCTGAATCCAGGTTGTTGTGTATACATTGGTGGGAATACCCTTTGAGGTTTTCCAGTCGGCCAGGTCCTGGGCGTAGCTTTCGTAATCGGGGGGTGTGATGATTACATATTCTCCGTAGGTCAGGTCCTTCGAGTCAACTATTGCGGCACCCGAACTTGAAACGGTTTCCGGGTTCACAACTGAGTTTCTGACTGTTTCCTGCGAGCGCAGTTCACTCTGTATGCTCCTTCTGGATACTGTGGATGCTTCAGGACTGCTCTCGTAGGTTACATTCAGTGTGAGGTCTGTGAGGATTTCAACAGTCTTGCTGGCAGGGTTCCATCTTACAGGGAATACGTTCACGTAAGCGACCGAGATTCCCATAATAACACTTGAACCGGCAAACTTGACCGGTCTTTGAGGATACGGAGTGCTTGAACTGTAAATATGCGGGTCAGGTTCAACCGGATGTATTTCCTGCTCGACCGAAAGAGGAACAGGCGCGGATGCCGGCATTACAGTAAAGCGGCCGCGGATGTCTGTGTAAACCGCGTCCACAACTTCGATGCTGGTTGCAGCGCATCCGGTGGGAAGGGCTATCCTGGCGGTGAACTCGGGAAGACTCGGCTCTCCTTCAGCTCCCATGAGTCTCATTCCGGTGCCGGTTATTATTGTGTAAATACCAACTTCATCGAAATTGATCTCGGAAGCATCAAGGGGAACCGGTATGATCATCTGGCCTGCAGAAGCGGAAAAAGCTGCTGCAAACAGTATAATGGTGAAAAGACATTTCATATGATCATCCTTCCAGCGAATTACATAAATAGAATAAGCTGCTGCTAACCGTATAGTACACTATTGTAATAATGCTACGGACATCTTTTGGTTCCAGGTATGCTTCCTAGAAAATGCCCGATCGCAGAAACTCTTCTGCTGTCAGCACCATACTATTTTCAGACTGGTCCGTTGATGTCCAGAGGATGGAATCCGGAGACGCTATCCCATACAGGAGGATCTCAGGATTCTCTACCTGGAATATCAGATAATCCACTCCAAAATACTCACGGGCTATAGTTGCACGCTGACCCGCAGAACCTGCTCCAAGGTCCAGCGGATCATTGTAGACAGCAATATTATCATCGGTCATTTCATTCAGTACATTTATCAATTCCATCGCGGTTGCGAACCCATTATCTCCGGGAAAGACGGACACCGCAACAGTGATAAAAGGTGTACCCGAAGTGAATGCATCATCCCAGTTGATTCTTGTATCAACAATTTCGATGGCTGCAGAGTCCGCTGGGACAACTTCTTCGTCTGAACTGTTTATTACATCAAGTAAGAAGAAACCACCCACTACTACAATAACGCCTATGGTGATGTATGTCATGGCTTTGGAATCATCATCATCGGTGGTATCTCCACCTCCCCCTGCGGCCATAACAGGGCATGAAAAAAGGAACAGTGATGCGAGAACAGCTGCTGTGGCAGTCCTGTATTTCGATGTCATTTTACTCTTCCTCTTCCTCGGCTGCCGCCATGATTTTCTTCTGGATATCCCTGGGTACCGGCTTGTATCCCTCGAAGCTCTGTGAGAAACTTCCTCTTGCCTGGGTGAGTGATTTAAGAGTGCTTGTGTACTGGAAAAGCTCAGCTTCGGGAATGCTTGCCTTTATCAACTGGAAAGCGCCTTCAGCTTCGATTCCCTGGATCCGACCGCGCCGGGAAGTCAAATCGCTCATTACATCCCCCATGAATTCATCCGGAACGGTGACTTCCAGGTTCACTATGGGTTCAAGAAGGCTGGGGCCCGCGTCCAACATGACATTTCTGAAACATTTCCTTGATGCCAGTTTGAATGCCATATCCGAGGAATCCACAGGATGGTAGGAACCATCGTAAACAACTGCCTTTATATCTACTACCTTGCTCTTGGATATAGGGCCATTCTTCATGGCCTCAACAATGCCTTTTTCGACTGCGGGAATGAAATTAGTTGGAACATTTCCTCCAACAACTTTACTTTCGAATACAAAACCCTCTCCTCTTGGGAGTGGTTCAAGCCTGATGAATACATGACCGTACTGTCCGCGTCCGCCGGTCTGCTTCTTGTGCTTGTAGGAGCCTTCCGCCTTTCTGGTGATCGTTTCGTGGTAGGCAATTCTAGGTTTGAACGTTTCCGTCTCTACTCCGGTTGAATCCTTCAGCCTGCTCAGCATGACCTTGAGGTGCAGTTCACCCATTCCCGAGAGGGTTGTCTGTCCGATCTCGCCTTCGTTCCTGAGAATAAGAGTAGGATCCTGTGCAGCAAGCAATGAAAGACCGGAACCCATTTTGTCTTCATGACCCCTATCCTTGGGAGCGATGGCAACCCTGTATACTGGTTCAGGAAAGACAATGGGTTTCAGAATAATATTGCTGCCCTTGGGTCCGAGGGTGTCATTGGTGGAAGTGTTTTTCAGTTTTGCGACTGCAGCGATGTCTCCTGTAACCAGCTTATCTGCGTTAATTCTGTCTCCGCCACTTATAAAGTAGTAGTTTCCCAGACGTTCGGAAACGTTTTTTGTTGTGTTCGATACGTCTGTGGTTCCTTCAATGCTGCCGTTCTGTACCCGTACGAAGACTATTTCACCCATATGGGTATCCACTTTGCAGTTGAACACCCTGGCAATGAAGGGACCCGAAGGGTCAGGAGTGATTTCTATATCGTTTTTTCCATCATTTGCCGGTATAGAAGGTGCTTCCAGGGGAGATGGAATGAATACGGGAATCGAATCAAGCAGGAATTCCTGTCCAACTGGAGGAATGGCCAATCCGCTGAATATCGGAAAAAAGCTTCTGGTGGCTATCGCTTTTTTCAGTCCGGTATTCATTTCTTCTTCGGAAAGAGTATCATTCTCGAAGAACGATTCCATCAGTTTTTCATCGGTTTCCGCAGCCGTTTCTACCAGCTGCATTCTGTACATTTCGGTGTCATCCTTTACCGAATCTGGAAGTGGAATTTCCTTTCCCTCGGAATCCACTGCCTTACCTGTGAGCACATTGACAACTGCTGTAAAGACCCCGTTATCCTTTACGGGGAATGTTACCGGTACAACACTTTTATTGAGGTGCTTCTTTATATCTTCAAGAACTCTTTTGAAATCAGCATTGTCACGATCAACCCGGTTTACCCATATCATCAGCGGTTTATCATTCCCGGCTGCGAAATCCCATGTTTTAAGGGTTCCAACCTCGACACCATCGGATCCATCAATAACAAGAAGAACACCATCGGATACAATTACACTGCCTATGGTTGCGCCGTGGAAATCGGTCAGTCCAGGGGTGTCCATGATATTGATCTTGTAACCGTCGTGTTCAACTATACCCATTGAAGAGGAAAGACTATGTTTTCTGTCGCGGCTTTCATCCGTATAATCAAATTGACTTGTGCCGTTATCTACGCTTCCCAGGCGCTCTACAGTACCGCCTTTTAAAAGAAGAGAATCGCAGAGACTGGTTTTTCCAACCGAAGCGTGACCGATAACAGCTATTGTTCTAAGCTTGTCAGAATTGTAGTTCTTCACATCAAAACTCCTGTTCCCGAACTTGTTTACATAGAAATACGTTACTGATATTCATATTATAATAGAGATCATATTACTTACGCATGAAAAGTGCTTCTGTCAACCACTGACAATTCATGGAAACAGTTGCATTCTGTATGGAGGAAAAATGAATTCTGCGAGGCTTCTGCTTCTGTTTGTGGGTATCGCGTTCCTGTGGTTCATCATCAGGCAAGCGATACGTCACTGGCTGACCGGTCCCGACAGGAAGAAAGAGTACAGGGAGATCGATGCCGAAGAAAGGGCGATAGAAAGGGAAGCGGGGGATAACATTCCTGTATGCCCGCTTTGCGGATCTCCTACAAAACTTCACAGGTACCCGCATATTACCGTATGGAGGTGCATCAACTATCCCGGTTGCAGGGGTTTCGTAAAAGCTAAAAAACCCGGAAGGCTGAAATTTGCAGCCGACTGGGACAGGAAAACAAAGAAGAAAAGAACTTGAAACCGTTGCGTCATTCAATCCGCCGTACTAGATTGACCGTTCTCTGAGACAAATCAAAGGAGCTTTAAGGAGGAGCAGTGTCTTCCCAGGAAAAGAGAATCACAAGACATCCGGTTCTGGCAGAACATAAAGTCAGAAAAGTCGAATTCACTTTTAATGGAAAAACCACCGTCGGGGTTGAGGGGGAAGCAATATCGTCCGCTCTCTTTGCTGCGGGGATTCATGTATTCGGACATCACCACGCCGATAAATGCGCCCAGGGGATGTTCTGCGCAAATGGCCAGTGTTCACAGTGCAGTCTTATTATTGACGGTATTCCGCGAAAGAGCTGCATCGTTCCTCTCGAGGAAGGGATGGAGGTTGAAAGCCTTGAGGGTCTTCCAGAACTCAGGGATCTTCCCGGACCTGATGTTCTGTCACCTATGAAAATTGATACAGATGTATTAATTCTAGGCGGAGGGCCTTCAGGCATGGCCGCCGCTATTGAACTTGGAAAAAAAGGGATAGATACCATCATAGTTGACGATAAGGACCGACTTGGCGGGAAGCTGGTTCTGCAAACACATAAATTTTTTGGCTCAGTTGCCGATTGCCATGCGGGAACCAGGGGTATACACATAGCTGAATTGCTTGCAGGGGAGATATCGGAACTGGAATCGGTTGATACCTGGCTGGACAGCATAGTGCTTGGAGTTTTCAGTGACGGCACAGTTGGTATCAGATGCGGAGACGGCTACAGGATAGTAAAACCGGAATACATGCTTGTTGCGACCGGTGCCAGGGAAAAATCACTTCCATTTCCAGGATGCACATTGCCTGGAGTATACGGTGCGGGAGCTTTCCAGACCCTTGTTAACCGGGATCTTGTAAGGTGCGCTGAAAGAATATTCATTGTTGGAGGAGGTAATGTAGGACTTATTGCTGCTTACCATGCTCTGCAGGCCGGCATGACCGTTGTCGGCCTGGCGGAAGCGTTGCCCACATGCGGAGGCTACAAAGTTCACGCTGATAAGATCAAGAGGCTCGGTGTTCCCATTTATACCAGCCATACAGTGCTTGCGGCACATGGCCGTGAACAGGTGAAGGCGGTTACAATCGCGAAGGTCGATGATTCTTTCAAGCCCATACCAGGTACAGAGAAAAGCTGGAAAGTAGACACGGTTTTAATTGCGGTGGGTCTGAATCCTGTTGATGAATTTAACACGAAAGCTTCTCAATTCGATATAAAGATGATGATGGCAGGTGATGCGGAGGAAATCGCTGAAGCCAGCGCAGCGATGTTTTCCGGGAAAATCAGGGGGCTTCAGATTGCCAGTAAGCTGGGAGTGAAGGGTATTTCAATACCATCTGATCTTCAAGAGAAAGCTGAAGTGCTTAAAAGCCCGGGAGGAAAAACATTCCCGTACCATCCGCCTGACGTAAGGGAGGGGGTTTACCCCGTTCTTCACTGCATGCAGGAGATTCCATGCAATCCATGTATGACAATCTGCCCGAAGGATCTGATAGGTACATCGGGGCATCCGATAATGGGTTTGCCTGAATTCCATGGTTCCTGTGTGGGATGCGAGAAGTGCGTTGCCGTGTGTCCGGGACTGGCGGTTACGCTGGTTGATTTTAGAAAATCCTCAGAAAAACCCCTGGTAACCGTACCCTTCGAACTGGGAGAGTGGCTGCTTGAAAAAGGCAGTGAAGTAACCGTTACCGGATGGGAGGGCTCCGTACTCGGAAAGGCCGTGATCAGAGACTGGAAAACTGCAGCCGGATTCCCGCATACGATTCTGCTGAAACTTGAAACACCTGCGAACATCGCCAGCAGGACAGCCGGAGTAATGATCCAGAACCCTGAGGAAATAACTCCCCTTGACGAACCACTTGAAGTGCCTCTTCCCGATGATGCCGTTGTTTGCAGGTGCGAGAGGGTCACTGTGGGAGAGATCCGAAAGCACATTAGAGCAGGCGTAAGAGACATGAACCATCTGAAGGCAATAACGAGGGCCGGATTCGGAGCATGCGGAGGCAAGACCTGCTCAACTCTGATCGAGAGGATATGCAGGGAGGAGAGAATACCTGGAGATGAAATAACAGCCTTCACGGACAGACCCGTTTTCGCCGAGACTCAGCTGGGATGGTTTTCGGGGGTGGAGGATAATGATGAATAGGAAAAATTACGATGTCATCATTATCGGGGCCGGAAGTGTAGGAACTCCCCTGACGATGAGCCTGGCTGAGAAAGGTGTATCCGTTCTCTGCATAGACAGCGCACCTTCAGCGGGGCAGGGAAACAACAAGTGTGCCATAGGAGGAGCCAGAGCTACCCACAGTGAGCCTGCAAAGGTTGTCCTTGGGCTGCGATCCCTCGAGATATTCAGAACCTGGCAGGACAGGTTCGGTGATGAAATAAGCTGGTACCAGGGTGGTTACACATATGTTGCATACGATGAGGACACGATGAATCTGTTTCGCGGCAATGTTCCCCTCCAGCAGAAAGCAGGACTGGATATCAGGCTTATTAACGCAGGGGAAATGGAAACCCTTGTTCCCGGCATCAATCCTGCAGGCCTTCTGGGCGGCACATGGTCACCCTTCGACGGAAGCGCCAGCCCCATGCAGAGCTGTTACGCATTTCAAAGGAGGGCTTTGGACCTTGGCGCAGAATACATTTTCAATGAGACTGTAAAGAGCATGGATATCGAAGAAAACAAAGTAGTCTCGGTTACTACTGACAAAGATTCGTACACGTGCGGGGCGGTTGTCAACTGCGCGGGATCCTTTGCTGTTGAAGTCGGGAAAATGGCGGGGATCGAGCTGCCGGTGTTCCCGGAGAGCCATGAAGCGGGGGTAACCGAACCGGTTGAGAGACTCTTTGATCCGATGGTTGTGGATATTAGAAAAGCGCCGGGTTCAGCGAATTACTATTTCTATCAGCACGATACAGGACAGGTTGTTTTCTGCATTACACCGGATCCGCCCATTCCTGGTACTGACATTGATGAGACATCTGAGTTCCTGCCTCTGGTGGCACCGAGGATGACCGGACTCTATCCAAGGCTTGCCAATCTGAAGGTGCGAAGAACATGGAGGGGTATTTACCCCATGACACCGGATGGGGCGCCGATACTTGACAGGTGCGGGCCCGATAATCACTACGTTGCTGTTGGAATGTGCGGTCAGGGATTCATGCTGGGCCCGGGCATTGGAGAGGTTATGGCCAGATTCGTTACCGATGACGTGAATGAAACTGACCGGCAGGTTTTTAAAGAACTCCAACTGAACCGCCAGTTCACCTCCGAAGAAGCCCTGAAATAGGGGGACGTACCACACTTCTTCGATGGCACCGACAAAACACAATCATTTTAAGCAAATTGAAACGGATATTTTTCAACCCAACGGATATTTCTCATCCGAAGATAGAAATATTTCCAATTCAACCTGATTTTATCCCGAATTGTACGCAAACAGCTCTCTATT
>JAUVLV010000047.1 GCA_030600545.1 Candidatus Aegiribacteria sp.
ATGTTGAAGAAGGCAACGGATTTGAATTCACCGGAGGATTCTCAGCAATTAATCGTAACTACGGCATTTCATGGGAAGGGAGTTTGAACGCCCTGGCTTCCCCCGGATGGAACAATGGCCCCTATTCGCGAGTGGACGGTGAATTTGATATTACCACCAGGATTATGGGCAGCCACCTTGCCAGAACAAGGATATATGCTGGAAGAATAGCAGGTGATGCCCCTGCTCACGTATTTCTCCGGCCCGGTGGAGGTTTATTCGCAGAGGGCATTATGGGAGCGTTTCTGCCACCGGACGGATCGCTATCACCTCAGGAACACTTCTACATCCGTTCCGGTCCAGCTCTGCCGGGTTACTGGAACAGCCCTGCCAGGGGAAGAGCATCCGTTACAATTGAACAGAGGATACCGGTACCGTTTCCTCTGATACCTGTCGAAATATTCGGAGGAGCCGGATGGCTTGCCGATGGTTTCAAGGATTTTTCCGAAGACACCTTTTTAGCCGATGGAGGATTCGCTGTAAGATTCGCCATGATGGAAGCTCTATTCCCAATCTGGGTATCCGATCCTGCTGATGGCGAGGACAACTGGGAATTCAGGTGGCGGATAGGTTTGTCACCGGCTGGTTTCCCGGATATTTACTGACGGATGAGGGAGGACAATGAGAACCATTCTGTTGACCGTTTTGCTTCTGATAAGTTCAGTTTTTCCAGATGCGGGAGAATCACCTTCAGAAGAGGACAGCACGGGTACAGGATTAATAGGTCTGATCATGGAATTAGCCAGCAGCGAAGGGCGTTCATGGGCCAGACCAATAGAACGAGTGGATATGGATAGAATGCTGGAACTGATGGAAATGGGTTTTATTACCTTTCATACAGCCGATTGGTTCGCAGTATTGAGTAATGATGAGTAATTCCGTTCAGTGCGTATTATGTCCGCATATGTGTATCCTTGCTCCAGGTGAGCGCGGAAGATGCAGCGTCAGGCTTAATGTAGACGGTGAACTGGTGAGCCTTGTTTACGGCCGGCCCGTTGCAGTCAATATCGATCCTGTGGAAAAAAAACCTCTGTTTCATTTCATGCCCGGAATTGATGTGTTTTCCATTGCCACGGCGGGTTGCAATCTGAAGTGTGAGTTCTGTCAGAACTGGGAAATTTCACAGGCAGCTCCGGAGGATGTAACACCTTACAATATGCCGCCCGAAGCTGTTGTTGAAAATGCTTTGTCGTATGGCTGTGAAGCCATCGCGTATACTTACACCGAGCCAGTGGTTTTTTTTGAATACACCAGGGATTGTGCCAGGCTGGCACGCGAAGCCGGAATTAAAAATATCCTTGTCACCGCCGGCTACATCAATCGAGGGCCGCTGTCCGAACTTGCTGAATACATTGACGCTGCGAATGTAGACCTTAAATCAATGTCCGACACTTACTACAGGAATATCTGCGGAGGTACCCTCCAGCCGGTGCTCGATACGATTACTTACCTGAAGGAATCGGGCATCTGGGTTGAGGTTACGAATCTTGTTGTACCCACGTTGAACGATGATCCGGATGAAATCGACTCGCTTTCCAGGTGGGTATTGAATAACACAGGGAAAAATACACCTCTTCATTTTTCAAGGTTCTTTCCAATGTACAGGCTCACCGATCTGGCCCCGACATCAATTGATACCCTCCGGGGAGCGAGGGAAAGGGCATTGGATACGGGTCTCAATTACGTATATGTGGGAAATGCAGTTACCGCTGAAGGCATGATTACGAAGTGTCCCGAATGCGGTGAAACACTTTTAGTGAGACAGGGTTACATGATAACGGAGAATAATATTCTGAATGGAAATTGCGGAAACTGTTCAGCCCCGATTGCAGGGGTCTGGGATGGAATGGAGGAGCAGTGAAGAAAAAAATCAGCAGGCGGAAATTTCTGTCAAGCACTATCATGCTACTTTTTTCGGCAGTTGCTGCTGCCGGTGGTGTTAAATTAAGTAGCAGGGACAGTGCTGATGATCCTGAAATCACAAAAACTTCCAGAAAAAAAGCGGATTACTACAGGGAGCTGGCGGGATGAGAATTCTTATTCTCACATCGGCTTTCCTGGTTGCATGCGGAGGCACTTCCCCCGCCGGGGAAGGAATCACTCATGACGGTGGCATGTTGAGACCTCCTGTTGTTGCCGGAAGATTCTATCCCGGTGATGCAGCCGGGCTCAGTACAATGGTGGACAGCCTGCTCGACATCTCCGGGGTGCAGCATCCTGCCGGGGATATAATAGCGGGAGTGGTTCCACATGCAGGATACGTTTTCAGCGGTGCTACTGCTGCTGATTTCTATGGGGCCATTGAAGATGTTGATTATGATGCTGTTGTACTCATAGGACCGTCGCATCATGTCGCATTCAATGGATTCTCCATTTTCGACGGGAACGGATACCTGACTCCCCTGGGAGAAATCGATGTGGCGACGGATATTGCGCAGCGGCTCAGGGAATCGCATCCATCGGCCTCTTTCATTCCAGAAGCTCATGAATCCGAACACTGCCTTGAAGTGCAGCTTCCCTTCCTTCAGAAGGTGCTGCGACCCGGTTTCAGAATTGTGCCGATTGTAGTGGGGGATGCCGGACCCGATGAATTGAAATACATGGCTGAACTGATACTAGCGGAGGCTTACAACCAGCGGATTCTTGTCATTGCCAGCAGTGATCTGTCCCACTATCCGACCAGGGAACTTGCGGAAGAAGTGGATTCACTCACAGTAGAAGCGGTGCTGAACGGGAATATGAATGCTTTCCTTGAAGCTACATCGGAAGAACACCTGCCCCGTGGTATTAGCACTTTTGCATGTGGAAGGCTTCCCATCGCGCTTGTCATGTCCTATACAGCGCTTTATCCCGACGTAACTCCGGAGCTGCTCTCCATGACTACCAGCGCAGAGTTTTCAGGCGACGATTCACAGGTTGTAGGATATGCTTCGATCGCATTTGGAACACCGGAGTTCGACCCTTCTGGATGGAGTATTTCCCCGGATGGCAGGGATATCCTTCTGGAGATTGCCACAGCATCCGTCTATTGTGCCGTTGAAGGTGAGGATTACTGTTTGCCGGATGAACTCCCTGATGAACTGGAACTTCCGCGCGGAGCATTCGTCACGCTGAAACGGAATGGCCAGCTGAGGGGATGCATAGGTTCTATACGTCCGGTTGAGCCTATTGCGGAAACCGTGATGCGTATGGCCCGTTCCGCGGCGCTTGAAGACCCCCGCTTCATCCCTGTTACAGAGGGGGAGCTGCAGGAGCTGGAGTACGAAATATCGGTGCTTACTCCACTGCAGATTCTCGATGACTGGCGCGATGTGGTTGTGGGTACCGATGGCCTCATTATCCTGGGTTCCGGGGGAAGATCCGGTGTGCTGCTTCCTCAGGTTCCGATAGAGCAGGGGTGGAACCGGGAAGAGTTTCTTGAAGGTGTCTGCCGGAAAGCCGGTCTTAACCTGGATGCCTATCTCGGTGATGTGACTTTGTACCGTTTCCAGGCTCAGATTTTCTGAGAAGATGGGAACACCTTGTCGGAATAGGATAAAATCCCTTTCAGGTATTTCCTTCTTCACAGGAGGACTCCTTTCAATTCTTGTTCAGGCAGTTGTTCTGAGGGAATCACTTTTCGGCTGTCACCAGGCGGAACTTGCTTCTGGTATAATTCTGGCCGCATGGATTATAGGATCAGGTCTCGGGGCGGCAGCGGGAGGCAGAACTTCCAGGCACAGGTTTTACTGGATGGCTGGAATTGTCATTCTGCCGATTCTGGGGTTTCTTCAAGTTGCCGCATCGAGGGCAGGTGTTCTTCCTCTGGCGTTAACAGTATTTCCGGTCGGATTCGCTGCGGGAATTGTATTCATACAACCCTTCGCATTCGACAGGCCTGGCAGGATCTACGCGCTCGAAGCCCTTGGCGCCACTGTTGGCGGTGGGATCTTCGTTCTTCTATCACCTCATCTTCTTGCCGGTGAGATGCTGGCGGTATCGGTTCTCTTCTCGATTATTGGCCTTCTATCATGCAGGAGTACGATTCCAGGGCTGATCCTCGCGGTTATACTGCTTGCCTCACAGCTGTTTTCCATTCCGGAGAGTTTCAGCAGACGGCTTGGAACCATGGCTTTCAGCAACTACGAGAATGTACAGGTTTATCCCTCTCCATACGGCGAAGTGGTCACAGCATCGAGAGCAGGCCAGCATGCGGTATTCAGGAGCGGATTGCTTGAAGCAACATGGCCTTCTCTTGAATCAGCGGAGGAAACCGTTACAGTTCCCCTTACAGCCGCTCTTCCCGCAACGGTGCTGTATATCGGTTCATCCCCGGAGGAGGCAGGGATGATAATCAGCTGGCCCACTGTGGACCTCTGCGTTACCGTTATTCCTGACAGAACGTTGATGGATGTAATTGACTATCCGGGTGAGATCAAAACAGGTGATGGCCGCCATTACCTGACAGACGATGGATTCTCGTACGATCTCATAATCGTTTCTACAGGCCAGCCCCTGACACTTCTATCAAACCGTTTCTACACCACTCAATTCATGAAACTACTTGCAGAAAGGCTTACCCCGGAAGGTATGGCCGCGGTTCGACTGCCCGGCGGGATAAACAGGCTGCATCCCCTGGAGGCGGAACTCGCCCGATCTGTAATACTGGCTTCTGAAAGCAGTTTCCGGTGGAACAGGATCATTCCCATTTCAGGTCTCATTCTCATGGCAGGCAATGGACCGGAATTATCATTTGATGGAGGAGTACTTGCTGATAGAATGGACTCACTGGGAGTTACCGGTGTATTCGTAAATTCCGGAACTCTTCCATACGATCTTTCTGAATTCAGAATGGCAGCCTTTGATGACCAGATAGCTTCATCAGTTGCGGAAGTAAACAGAGATCTTCATCCGGAAGGTTTCAGAATAGCTCATGAACTATGGGATTTCAGGATGGAAGATGGAGAAAAAACTGATCTGACAATCCCTGTTGTTGGCCTGTTTGTGCTGGTAATGGTATCAGCAGCATTACTTACCGGTAAGCCGGTAACTTCAATGGGCGTTGCAGCTGCGGGGTTTGCAGGATTGTCCGTCGAAGTGATTTCCCTGGTAGCGATTCAGGCCGCTACAGGATACTCGTGGGTACTTGTGGGGGCAGTAACAGGAATATTCATGACAGGTGGAGCTCTTGGAGCTTTCTGGATGGATAAGGGATTTCTAAAGGATGTTGGTAAGACTATCGCACTGTCAGGAATAGCAGCCCTTTTCTGTGCTGCTGCTCTTCATCTCTATAGTATTGGGTTATTCGACGGGATTTATTTGACCGTCTGCCTGTTTCTAGGAACTTTTGTATGCGGAGTTTCGAGTGGAGGGGCATTCACATCAGCCGTTGAAGTTCTTGGGACAAAAGGTACTGGAAAAATTGGACTTCTGGACTTTGCGGAGCACGGAGGAAGCGCTGCTGCATCCCTGCTTATGCCGCTTGTTCTGTTCCCTGTGCTTGGCGCTGCTGTGGTTCTGGTAATAGCGGCCGGATGGGTAGCGATCTGGACAGTTGTTCTCAGATTTCGCCGATTCTGAGTGAACGGAAAAGAGGAGGGCGGGTCCCGAAAGACCCGCCCTGCTGTATGAGAATCGCGTTCAGTTGGAGATGGTTTCTACCACGAATTCCGCGCGACGATTGAGAGCCTTGTTGGCGGCGGAGGTGTTGGGGACCGCAGGTCTCGTTTCTCCATAGCCAACCGTGGTCAGGCTGGAAGCGTTGACGCCATAATCGACAAGGTAGTCGTACACGGCCATAGCTCTGTTCTCGCTGAGAGTATGGTTGTACTCCTCTGTATAGTCGGAGTCAGTGTGTCCGCTTATCTGGACTGTAAGACCGTTAGCGATGATTTCCTCAGCAATGTAATCCAGAATGATTATGTACTCTGGCTGAATACTGTACTGGTTGACGATGAAGTAAATCGGCTCGAATGCTACGGACTGGAGCTGGAAGTCCAGAATGACAAGGTCGCCACTGACAAAATCCACACTCTCGCTGGCGCCAAGGTAACCGCCGGCACTTGCAGTGATTGTCCAGCTGCCCTCATCAAGATCGAATTCGTAAAGACCGTCATTACCGGTCATGTCACTGACCGGAACGTCCTGTGCGGTGACGGTAGCGCTTGAGATTGCAGTACCAGTCTCGATATCTGTGACGCTTCCCATGATTGTACATGGCACGGGCTGAAGAGCGTAATCCTGGCTGATATCATGACCGCCTGATACCTGGATCGTTTCAGTTCTTTCCACGTACCCACTGGCATTTACAGCTACCGCAATGCTTCCCTCGGGTACTTCAACGGAGTAATATCCGGTTCCAGGGTCACTGTTCGCCGGTTGTACCGCAGTCCCCGGGAAAGCCACTGTAGCTTCAAGGAACTCACCGGTTACGGCATCGATAATTGTTCCGGACATCAAAGCGCTGCCTGGATCTTCCCTGAGATCGTTGGAGTACATGAGATTCACGCCGACTCCCCATGAGGGATAATAGCCCTCGGGGAAAGGAGCGTAATTTGCTCTGTATGCATTTGTCGGATTGCCGCCAGCCTGGTATGCGTGATGCCCCAGGTCGCTCCACTCCGGATCGAAATTGTCAAGCGCGAATGCCCCTACAACATCGAAAGCGAAACCGGAGGAAAAGGGGAATCTAATTCCAGGCTGAATGATTATCATGTCGTCGTAGCTCTGGCCGTTACCGTCTTCATAGTCGCGCTTCATGAAGTGGCGCCACTCCGCTTCTGCAAAGAGGGTTAACTTATTCATGGGATACTCGAAGCCCACCGCGAGATGGAATACAGGATCTTCAACATCCATATCCAGGGCAACACTATCGCTCGTTCCGTACCTGTGGTCTGTGAACTGGAAATTCTGCTTGAAGTAGTGATAACCAATATTGGTATGAATTACAACGGGATGCAGATCCAGAGATGCAAGTAGATCGGCTCCTGCTGAAAAATTCGTACCTATCATCGGGCGGCGCATCTCGAACATTGGCTGTTCAGGATACCAGATGCCATCGTACTGGTTGTAGTTGGTTACGTACGGACTGTCACCACCGTTGTAGATACTGAAACCTGCCCACGGCATCAATCCTATACGTAAGTCTCCAGAAGAATCAATAGCATACTTTAGAAAAAAACTGGCTTCGCTGAAACCGTCATCGTTCTCGTTCTCTCCGCCCGGGAGATCTTCGCGACCTGCAATATTGTCACGGGAGAGGCAGTTCCAGACGTAGGAGAATCTTCCGGCGATCTCCAATTTTTCGCTCAGTCCGACTCCGGCCGTAATGTACCATGTACCATCGTACTCGGTATCGGTGACCTCTTCAGCGCCACCCGCGAGTTGAGCGGTTCTGGTATCGTCGCTCATACCGAGAAAGGAGAACAGGGCAAGTGAGAACTCACCAGCTCCTATCGGTTTGGCATCAACAGTGCGATTGAGGCCCCTGAGGCCCGAATATGACGGCAGAGCCATAACGCTGCCTGTGATAAGAAAAAGCACAGCACAAAGAAATAACCACTTTTTCATTTTAACCCTTCTTTCTGTTGGAGTAAAAAATATTCAAGCAAATATGAGAAATACATATCATAATTGTCAAGATATTAGTTATATTATATATAGTTATAATAATACATGATAATCTACAATTTCTTTCGTGATTTTTCGGAAGTATTATCAGAAAATTGATGATTTTCGGATTACCTGTTCGACAATCCTGTCGGATTTATTTGATTAATATCTCTAATTTCTTATATTGACCGGTAGTAAATGTGTTACCGAAGAATTGTATCTCAAGGGGTTCGTTACTCATGGAGAACTGAATGATACATGATTTTGCAGCATTTCTCAGAGACAGACTGATCCAACAAAGCGAGGTATCTGAACAGGTCTTCGAGGAAAAAGGGGAATTGAAACCCGGAGAGAGACGAGAAATAGCAGTCCTGTTTCTTGATCTGGGTGGCTTTACAGCTTTATCTGAAAAACTGGATCATGAAGACGTTCATAATATTGCCAGGGGAGTAATGAATGTCCTGGTAGATGCGACAGAACAGTTCGGTGGATACGTTGATAAGATCGAAGGAGACAGAATCATGGTTCTCTTCGGAGCCAGGAAAGCTGGAGAGAACGACAGCACAAGGGCAGTATCATGCGGGTTCCTTATGCTCGATGCAATAAGAACAGCAAATGATATTCTCTCAAACACCGGTATTCCCATCACAGCGAGGATAGGGATCAACAGCGGTCCTGTAACGGTAGCTCCCGATGCAATTGGCCATCTTACCGCAATGGGAAGAACTGTAAACCTTGCTTCCCGCATGGAGGAGGCTGCACAACCAAATACTATTCTGGTTCCAGATGCGGTTTATGAAAAATGCAGTGATCTGTACTCCTGGGAAGATATTGGAATGTTGAATCTGAAGGGTATCAGCAATCCGGTTCATGCGTGGCGTCCAACAGCTTCTGTTTCTTTCTTCAGGCCTCGCTGGGAGCGTTTATCTATACTCAGCAGTTCCTCTTTCGTAGGAAGATCGACTGAGTTGACCAGGCTCCGGAAGAAGCTGCTTGAGCAGGAAGTGGGAGACACCGGAAAAAACCGTTTGGGCGGTGTAAAGCATATCGTCCTGGGGATAAAAGGTGAAGCGGGAATAGGTAAATCCCGTCTTGTTCACGAATTCGTCCAGCAGCAGTGTAGCAATGATGATAATATTCTGGTCATAAGAGGTCATGCTATTTCGTTTGCACAGCCTGCTTACTACCTCTGGACTAGCCTTCTTCATGATCTGCTTGGTATTGAATACGACTGCAGACTGGATTATGAAGAACTCAGGCGTAGAATTCACAGCCTCAGTGATAACGGGGAGCTGATGGATTCAGTGCCCTTCATGGCTGAATTACTATCAATCAAATCCGGTGATAGAAGGCTGGATGAACTGGACAGCAAAGCGATAGCCCTTGAGACCAGAATTGCCTTCAGGAATCTTCTTAAGGCCATTACTGGGAAACGGCGCCTGATAGTGGTTCTGGATGATCTGCACTGGATAGATTCCACCTGCCGGAATGTACTTGAATTCATTATTGCTAACTGCAACACAGAAAGACCAGTTCTCTTTCTTCTTGCTTACAGGCCGGAAAATGAAGATGGAAAAGCAGTGGAGTTCGATATCAAGCCCGGTTATGCTGAACTGGAAGAGATATCCCTTCCCAGTATCGATAAGGAGGCCTGCAGCGAGATAATCGCAAAGATGCTGTCGGGAATCAGTACCGATGGAACGGCAAAAGTATCACCGAAAGTTGAAGATTTTCTTTTGATGCATTCCCAGGGTAATCCATTCTTCCTGGAGGAACTCATTCTTGATATTGTTGAATCGAACATACTGAATGAAAATGATGGACAATGGATGTTCAGCAGCTCCGTCAATAATATATATATACCATCCTCGCTTACGGGACTGCTTCAGTCAAGACTTGACCGCCTGCCGGAGGATTGGAAAGGCGTCCTTCAGAAATCTTCCGTACTTGGAGTTGAATTCAAGCTCAAACTCTATAATAAACTTGTTGAAGAACTTGCGATAGAAGAAAACAGCGGGGCGATATTCAACAGCCTGGAGCGCAGGCAGTTCCTTATCGGTATGGGTACAGCATTCGAACATAAATATATGTTCAGACATATTCTAATACACGATACCGCCTACAACAGCATGCTTGAAAGTAACAGGAGACTTCTTCACAAGATTACTGCTCGTTTGATCGAAGAGATGTATCCGGATGATGAACAGGAAATTGCCGATATTCTTGCCCATCACTGGGAAAGAGCCAATGTGAGGGATAAGGCAATTCATTGGGGTATTATCAACCTTGAGTATACAGTAGATACTTACCAGCATGAGAAAGCGCTGGAATTATCCAGAAAACTTGAATCATGGATAATGGAAGAACCACTGGACAAAGAAAGCAGTGAAAAACTGTTTGAAGTAATGATGCACAGAGTAGTAACTCTTGATCTTCTCGGCAGGAGGAAGGATCAGGAGCAGATGCTTCTCAGAATGAAGGAAATCGCTGACGCTCATGAAATGTCTACCTGGCAGGGTAAAATATTGTCTGCTCTGGGGAATGTATTCAGAATCACCGGCCGGCTGAATAAGGCCGGAGAATGTTACTTCAGTGCCCTTAATATCCATCGAAAGAACGGGAACCTCAAATATGAGAGAGAGGTTCTATGCAATCTGGGTATACTCAGCAGGATTAGAGGTAGAACAGATGAAGCACAGAAGTATTTCAAGACAGCACTTGAGATGAACCTTGAAGAAGGTGACCGCAGAACAGAGGGCATACTGCTTGGAAATCTCGGGAACTCCTATTTCAATCAGGATCGGATGGATGAAGCTATCGATTGTTATGAAAAAGCCCTGGCAATTAGCAGGGAAGTGGGGGACAGGAAAAATGAAGGAATCGCTCTGGGAAACCTGGGAAATCCTTACGTATCGAAGAATCAAATTGAGAAGGCTCTGGTTTATTTCCAGCAGGCGCTTGAACTTCATCGTGAGATAGGCTACCGGAAAAGTGAAGGAATGACACTTGGAAATCTTGGAGATCTCTATTACGAGTATGATCGTTTCGAAGAATCCAGGGAATGTTACGAAGAGGCTCTGGAAATTCACCTTGAAGTTGGAAACCGCAGAATGGAAGCTGTTATTCTTGCAGCTCTTGCATCGCTTCAAATGAAACAGAGCGACCAATCTGGAGCACTGAAATATTACCAGGACGCCCTTTCAATAATTGAAGAGTTGGATCTTGCGGGAAGGGGATTTGAACAATTAACGGAACTTCACAACAACTTGCTTTCCTGTGGCGTTTCTGAAAAGAAAGTCCCCTGGCCATCTCACTGGCCCACCTAGGGTCTTTCATCCTAGCATTATTATCAATATATGTATAATATTATAATAATAAATGCTTATATTAATAGAAATCCTGCACTATAGACTTGAGCACCTTCCTTTCATATCCTTCCTTTATCAGGTGATTGTTCAAGACGCTTCCTTCTCAAAATTTTGTATGTATACGCTCGACGTGTTCATAATTCTATTCATTTATTTGACAGACATGACGTAACGTCATTTCAATTAACGGGAATCTATGCAAGTGTCGCAATTGACGTTCTGTGTGCTTAGATCGGATAGGTGCCCCTGTTAATGGAGTAGAGCCGAGCTGAGCCGATAGGTGCCTAAAAGATGGCGACCTTTCTATCAAAAAGTTCGAACTTTTTCATTGAGTGGTTAAAGACTGTAGCTGCAGTGGTGGTATATCCCTAACGGTGTATTATGCTGAAATAGAGTGAAAAAGCGTGAAAACATATCATATTACCACTACAGTTTACTGTATTGTTGCCAAAAGCGTGAAAATGTGTTAAATTCAAGTTATGGGAAAAGTGATGAGTGTCTATAAGAAAATTGATTCATTGAGAGAGCGGTATTATCAATCTGCTCGCAACAAGGATTCTTTGCTTAAACTTATCAGTGAAGTAGAGGTTACAGAACAGGTCTATAATTCAAATGCTATTGAAAACAGTACCCTTAGTTTGGAGGAAACTGAGAAAATACTCCTTCATCTCGATTTAGACCGCTATGTCTCCGAACGCGAAATATTCGAAGCCAAGAACTTGGCGCGAGTAGTTACATACATAGACACAAAAGCTAAGCAGCAGGAACTGAACCTGGAAATGATTCTGCTTTTGCATAGAATGTTGATAACGAATATTAGCGATAATATAGCAGGTCGGTTCAGGAAGAATGATGAATGGGTAAGAGTTGCAAACCATATTGCTTGTGATCCTGAACAGATTATAGGTAAACTTGAAGATATGTTCATCAAATACAATTCTTCGGTGAATGAGAGTGTTATAAAAAGAATTGCTGTCTTCCATCTCAATTTCGAACACATCCATCCGTTTGTCGATGGTAATGGGAGAATAGGAAGGGTGCTTAACAATTATTTATTGATCCGCGAAGGTTATGTACCAATAAACATTAAATACATCGACCGTACTTTGTACTATGATGCTTTTGAAGAGTTTGATAGAAATAACAGTAGTTCGATTATGGAAGAAATAGTTGGGAAAGCAATTACCAACAGTTATCATAAACGATTAGCCTATCTTGATGGAATGGACATTATTACTCTTAATGAATACGCAAAGCAGAATAATCTTTCGCATTCGAATTTAATCAATAAAGCCAAACGGCAAACCATTGAAGCTTTCCTGGAAAAGGGTGAATGGAAAATAGGTAATCCAACCAGTAAAGCAACTAGAAATGAATGAAATAGGAACTCATAATGATTTTACCTGAATTGAGCGATTCCGCCATACCTATGCTGAACTGATCTATTCGGTTCTCTGTTCGCAGATTTCTGGATACGTATTACAAGGAATTCAATACGTGGCTGCAAAGTGTCACCTTATGAGTGAATTGTGGATTTACCACTGTGCTGTTATGAAAATAATCCGACTCAGAGCCTTATGTGTGCCTGATATTGGAAAGTGCCCCCATCGGTGGGGTAGAGCCGCCCCTGTTAATGGTGTAGAGCCCGAGGATCCCTTCGACTCACTTCGTTCGCTCAGAGTAAACTCACCCTTTGGGGTTCTCACGCATGAATCGGTATAAAGTAAAAACGACCCGCAAGGGGCCGTCTTAACTTTATGGCGACCCCAACGGGGATCGAACCCGTGTTGCCGGCGTGAAAGGCCAGTGTCCTAACCTCTAGACGATGGGGTCACCGAAAGTTACCAACAATGGTAACAGAAATCTATTGCGTCAATACCCACAGGTGAATAGCGGGGAAATTCCTTCGACTCGCTCCACTCGTTCAGTATAAACTCACCGGGGTTCTATTCCACAGACCAATGGTGAGCCGCGGGGGAATCGAACCCCCGACCCTCTGATTAAAAGTCAGATGCTCTGCCAACTGAGCTAGCGGCTCATAAATATGGGTTCTCAAGCAGCCGGTAAAATGTAGAATTCCACCGGAAAATGCAAGAGCAATAATATCACTGGTTATTATATCAGGAAATTCGTATACAATTAGAAACAGTTGAAATCGTAATCAACCCGAACAGATTGGATTCACAATTTGAAAGATTCTTGCATGACGCCACACCTGTTTGTAATCGATACCAATGTGATTCTCTACGATCATAACTGTATCGATAACTTTCAGGAGCATGATGTGGTAATTCCAATAACTGTCCTCGAGGAACTCGATGAGTTCAAAAAAGGAAACGATCTCATCAACTTCCAGGCAAGGGAATTCATCCGCAAACTGGATAAGCTTACCGGGGAAAAACTCTTCAGTGATGGCTTGTCCCTGGGCCCCAAAAGGGGGAAA
The DNA here is from genome assembly GCA_030600545.1 of Candidatus Aegiribacteria sp. Classification (GTDB taxonomy): domain Bacteria; phylum Fermentibacterota; class Fermentibacteria; order Fermentibacterales; family JCC-6; genus Aegiribacteria. The sequence continues at coordinate 13,441 of JAUVLV010000047.1, forward strand.
CTTTTTGTTAAAGTAGCCGGATCTTCCAAAAGAACTTCGGTGGAAAACGCATTCTTTTCTCTTAACAAGCCGGACCACAGAATTCTTGCCCTTGCTGATCAGTTGAGAAGCGCTTATCCGAACAGGGAAGTTATACTGATAAGCAAGGATATCAACCTCAGGATGAAAGCAAAATCCCTGGGAATTCAGGCGGAGGACTACGAAACCGGAAAAATCGAAAACGTTGATGAACTTTATACAGGTACAGGATTACTTGAAAATGTTGATAAAGACACGATTTCAAGATTTTACCAGCATCCTTACTCTGTTCCGAGGGAAGAGATCAGCACTGAGCTTAAACCGGTTCCAAACCAGTTCTTCATACTCAGGAATGGCAGCAACAGTTCCCTTACCTGGTACAATCCTGAAAGCGATGAATTCGAGAGAATCATTAAAACAAGAGCATACGGAATACAACCTCGAAACGCGGAACAAACCTTTGCCCTGCATACACTGCTTAATCCTGCTGTAAGACTTGTAACCCTTACCGGGAAAGCAGGTACAGGGAAAACACTTCTTGCACTTGCAGCAGCCCTCGATCAGCGGCAGGACTACAGGCAGATATATCTTGCAAGACCAGTAGTACCGCTGGGAAACAGAGATCTGGGCTTTCTGCCAGGAGATGTTCAGAGCAAGCTGGACCCCTATATGCAGCCCCTCTGGGATAATCTTGCCGTTATCAAAAACCGGTTTTCATCCGACAGTAAGGAATACACGAGCCTTCAAGAGATGATCGAGCAAGAGAAACTGTTCATAGCTCCTCTGGCGTATATAAGAGGAAGGAGCCTGGACGGTATCTATTTCATTGTTGATGAAGCCCAGAATCTTACACCACATGAAGTCAAAACAATAATTACCAGGGCTGGCGAAGGCGCGAAAATAGTCTTTACCGGTGATATTTACCAAATCGATACTCCATACCTGGACAGTCAGTCAAATGGGCTGACGTATCTTGTAGACCGTCTGAAGGATGAAAAAATTACCGCCCATATAAATCTCATTAAAGGGGAGAGGAGCGAGCTTGCCGAACTTGCCAGCAATCTTCTCTGATATGAGAAGTACAGGCTGAAATGGCCGTACGTCTCATAGAAGTCTTTATGCCTGCCGACCGGCTTGAGCTGGCCAGGTCATCAGTAAGCAGCCTGGATACTATTTCCATATGGTGGGAAAACTCTCATACGATCAGGCACAGCTTCACATTCTCGCAGAAGCCGAGCGAAGCGAGGAGATAACGGACAAACTAAGATAGGCTCTTGCCGATTCTGGTGATAAGTTAAGAATAGTATCCCTGCCGGTGGAATCGTCCATACCGGCACCCGAAGAAATCCCTGAGGAAAGCAGGAAAACCGGAAGCATTCTACATAGAAAAATGCACAGGGTAAGCCGGGAAGAGCTGTACGCTGATATACAGGAAATGATGCGCACTTCCTGGCCCAATATAATCATGACCATCCTTTCAGCCGTTGTATGTGCCGTGGGGCTTGCCCGTGGCAATATCGCCGTGATAATCGGAGCCATGGTAATTGCTCCGCTACTGGGACCGAACGTAGGGCTTGCCCTGGCTGTTACGCTTGGAGATTTCCAATTCAGCCTGAGAGCCCTGAGGGAGAATATGCTGCGAATCGGCACAGCCTTTGCATTCGCTGTAGCCGTAGGAATATTTTTTCAAATTGATCCAAATGTACCTGAAATAATATCAAGAACTTTCATAAGCTCCACCGATATTGTTATTGCACTGGCAGCTGGTGCAGCCGGAGCCCTGGCCCTGAGTACAGGTGCACCGGCAACCCTGATAGGTGTAATGGTTGCTGCCGCCCTTATGCCTCCCCTTGTTGTAACAGGCATGCTGACAGCACTTGGCAACTACAAAGGAGCTCTGGGAGCCCTTCAGCTCCTTTCTGTCAATCTTATCTCCATTAACCTGGCGGGGGTGCTTACATTCCTTGCTGTGGGAATACGGCCCGGTTCAGAGGATGATTTAAGTAAAACACGAATCCTGGCAACCCTGTCCGTGGTGGTATGGCTCGTTCTTCTTGCTGCCCTGACAATTATCATAGTATCGAACGCATAGGATTGCTAAAGGGCATAAATATGCATACCCCGCAAAGGATTAACGCGAAGTTATCGGTTTACATCAGAAATTGATCCATAATTTCTATCCGGTATATCAATAAGCGGGAAGTGGGATGTTCTGAACCATCTTGGAGTCCTTCTGAGAGCCTCTGCAACAGACGGAATTTTGGAGAAGTATTCAGATACGATCCTTCTGGCCTTGATTCTAGGGTTCTGCCCATCAAACAGAAAGGGTCTGTACAGTCTGAGTGCGTCATCCGGGGAATCGTAATCAAGAAGCTCAATTCCGAATTCGGAAGCTCTGCCTGTCAGCTCACAGTTTTCAGGAAGGTTGAAGATGGAAAAATTGATGAAGTCGATCGAATTGTCCGCTTCCTCAAGGAATCGAACCGATGCCTTTATGTCATGATCTGTTTCACCGGGAAGACCAAGAAGCATGTACGCATAAATTCTAATTCCGGCGCGTGCGCAGTTCTTGATAACTTCAAGCGAAGTATCCGGATTGATCCCTTTTTCAAAACTGTTAAGGAGGGATATACTGCCGCTTTCAGCACCCAGCTGAAGCATGAGACAGCCGGACTCGGAAAGCCTGTCCGCCATAGGAGATATCCAGCTTTCAGGCCTGGCAAAGGTGTACCAGTTAAGCCGGTGTTTCCTCAGAAGTGGAAGCACATCTTTCAGTGGCTTGAGTGGTATGGCCGAGTCAAGGAAGTGAATGACAGGATTCCTGTTCATAATAGAAGATGGTATTGTTGAGATGAATTTTTCAAAGGAATCATGTCCGTAAACTTTTAGTTTTGTGCTTGAATCGGGACAGAACAGGCATCTGTTCCAGTAGCAGCCCGTGGAAAGGGCGTAGGGGATGACTGGCCTTCCAGAAACGTAGTTCCAGCCTCCAATGATATCCGGCCATGACAGGCAACTGAGAAAAGGAGCGCTTCCTGAGTTGAACCCGGGGAAAATGGAACCATCTCCCAGACAGGATTCCGGAAGCACACTGCGAACAAGTTCGAAACCCTTTCCGGTATTGCTGAGGCTGTTCAGCAGCGAACCACCGATAATGACTTTGTATCCAGCCTTTCTTAGAAAAAGTGTAAGATCTATACCCGCAGCCAGTTGCGAAAGGTAAGAAAGCGATACAAGCACAGTTTCAGGATCGTATTTCCTGAGCATCGGAAGAAAATGCTCTTCCCAGAATTCGGAGAACGGAGTATTTCCCTTCTGGCAGATCTTCATTATTTCTGCTGGTCTGTGGACAGCTTCCGGTGGAATAAGGTCCATCAGCGAAATTCTCCATCCCGGGAATTTTCTGGAAAAGTGCTTCAGGGATGAATTAAGAACACCGGATACGGTACGGTGCTGTTGAGGGGAGTAAAGAGGTTTATTCTGAAGATAATCCAGGGCTGGTTCTACATCAGGATATCCACGACCCTTCGGTGTCAGGGCAAAGATGTATCTGAAATACTCCAGCGACAGGTCCAGAAATCCCGCGTCTATCCCCCGTGCGGAGAGCCCCGCTGCAAGCAGGAAGGCGCCTGATGGCGGCTCCGAAGGAGTAATAACCGGTGGTGCTGTTACAAGGTATTTCATAGAATGAAAGCTAACACATTCTCATTCCCATAAACCACCCTGTCTTTTCCCGCGAGGCTGGCTTGGATATGTTCGTATAACTATCATCATGAAACTAGTTGTAAAAGTTGGATTTTAGGAGTGGTGTAAATGCTCTGGCCGGTATGGGACAGACCCCTGTTTTTCTCTGTGAACGGTATTGATTCCAGTTTTCTAACAGCAGTGATGCGCTTTATTACTAACGTTGATAACTGGATTCCATTCCTGGTCGGATGCATTCTATTGCTTTTGTGGTGGGGACGAACCAGGCCTCATCCTTCCATCGGGAACAGATGGAAAAAAGCTTTTGCCCGCAGAAACCCAAGGATAATATTACTCTGCCTGATAGTTGCAACTGCTGGTTCGGATCAGATATGCTACCATTTGAAACATGGTGTGAATAGAGCCAGGCCATGTTTTGATGAATCTGTTGCCTCCGAAGTGAATTACAGGGGGGATGTTCACGGCAATAGATCTTTTCCCTCAGCTCATTCGGCGAATTCCGCATCCCTGGCCACTATTACAGCTATTGCCTATCCGCCCCTTGCTCCATTTGCTTTTCTTATATCCTTCCTGGTGGGATTCAGCAGAATCTACCTGGGGGTTCATTACCCGATCGATGTATTGACAGGATGGTGTATTGGAGTGTTTGCTGCTCTGGGAGTATGGCTGGTGTTCAGAAAAATGGCTTCCAGACCGGGATTGATCGGTTTTACAAACAGGTTCAGGTTCCGCCAGCCGGTAACTTATCCCATTCCCTCGGCGCCATGGCAACCGGTTAGTGTCGAATCTCTTGATGGGTATCAGATGAAAGGGTATTTCCTCAATGGCGGAGAAGATCTTGCTGTTATTGTTCACGGGCTCAACGGGAGCATTGGATCCATGGTGCATCCAGGACGAATATTCGAAAAATTGGGTTTTTCGGTGTTTCTGGTGCCGCTGAGGGGGCATGACGGCCACCCGGTCCCCGTTGCATCGGGAGGGCCTTCCGAAGCGTACGATCTGGCTGGAGTTCTTATCCATACAAGGGATAATATGGGTTTCTCCATACGAAAGACTATCATTTACGGTTCCTCAATGGGTGGGGATGTTGCTCTGAAGGTTTCCGGTCTCCTTAGCGAGAACGTTGCGGGAGTTATTGCTCACGGTGTTTTCAGGAATTTCTTCGAAGCATCAGCATCCAGAATGGGAAAACTGAAAACAGCCTTCCTGAAACTATTTCTGCCGGCAAGTGTTAGATATGGACTGAAGGCATTTGAGCCTTCCGATTACATTGAACAACCGCAAAAGGTCAGATTTGTTTATATTACCGGTTCGCGAGACAGGATATCTCCTCCGGAAACGGGGGAAAGGCTGGCTGAAGACACGGAAGGGCTTGCATTGATACTGGACGGAGCTGGTCATCATGTCTGGCAATGCAATGACTGGAGTAAACCTCAGATTGAAACAGCCCTTAAAGAGGCTTTGAGATTTATTCAGGGAATGGATATTGAGCATATGAGTGTTGACGAATCAGGATTTATTCATGATTATCCCGCTTCCCCCAAAATTGCAACAGGAAGAGAGTAATGACAGATTTCAATCAGGCAACTGAAATGATAATGGCTTTTTCATCGCTTCTTAAAGAGCTTCAGGAAGAAATTGAATCGAGTTCGGAATTTCCCACGGCCGAGAGTGAAAGTCTGGATAAATATCAGGTTTTCATGTCTCAGCTGATACTTCTTCAGAGGGAAATGGAAGATTTCATAGAGGATGCTGTAACAATGGAACTTTCCATTCATGAACTGCCTGTCCAGATTCTGGATTTTTCATCGGAGTGGGAACGCTTCAAGTAAAGGCCTTTTCAGAGGTAATTCCTCTTTGCCCATATCATCAAAATAAAAGCGAATGTAAGTATCAGGAAAGTTATCATGATACCTGAGATGATCTTTTCCTTTTTACTGATACTGATTGATCCTGAGGTAAGAACCGGTATTTCCGACCACATGTAATTACCCCGGGAACATACGACAATGGAAAGCCCGTCTTTCCGGTGGAAATTGCCTTCTGAATCAAGCCAGGTCCATCTTCAGACCTCATGATCTCGTAGTTCTTCATTCAAGCTGAAGAAATACGCTAATCCATAATATATCAGCCATATGTACATATTGTTGACGAGTAGCGTGGACTTTGTATGGGAAAATGAAAATGGTACCTTCTTCCGAATAACCATTACATCAAAAGGAAGAAGGCACCATGCCTCAGCTTTGGCTCCCGTTAATACCAGCAGGATCAACAAAAGTCAATGATACAGTCTATGTTTATCGCCAAAAGGAAACATACTATTACTTTTTCGGTAACGACCCTGTTTATTC
>JAUVLV010000058.1 GCA_030600545.1 Candidatus Aegiribacteria sp.
TTTGCTCTCAAGCAACTCCTTTACATATTCAATGCTTGCGGGTTGCGAAAGCGTCTGCTTGATCAAGTTTTGTCTTTCCATTCCGAGAAGATAAGAAGAGAGATAACTGTTGTCCAGACCTTATATCTGGGGATAGGGCAGGGCTAGGAGTCTGTCTGAGAATAGGCGTTGAACAGAAAATTTTTATAATTGAGATAGAATCTTCACAAATTTGAGGCGAATATTAGTAATATTTAACGATAATTTGTGGATATTATAGCCAATTATGGGATTTTTATGTCAATGCTCTATTCTCGGACAGGCTCCTAGATCATCAGTCGACAGGTATTTCGCTACTTAGACCCTGTATGGTTTTGTCGGCAATCGTCAGGAAATACCCGTCAAGGGACGGGCGGAGGCTTTGCCAGATACCCAACCACTGAACCGCCCGATCAGGATCAACCGATGCCTGGGCGCTGGATCCGGAACGTTCCATCCATGCAGGAAGATCGGCTGTCCCGATTCTCAACATATCTCCATCTACGTAGAAGCCGTCAATCGCTATCTGAAAGAACTCGTACGCCTCAGATCCGGGATTGCTCCTCTCGAGGAAAGCAATGGTGTTCACCCCGAAAGCCGTGGACTCTCCGAGCAGCATTATTGTAATGCCCGGCGCCGCCCTTTCCACATACTCGTCTGTGAGAGAGTAGTCGCCTGATTCGAAAGAGTACATCTGAATACTCTCGAACTGTTCAGATAGATCTCCGGACACTGCGATCTCTACAGACTCCCGGAACAGCTCCTCCAGTACATCCGAGTCCATGTTCCCGGAATCCTCCAGGATGCTGTTGATCCGGTCTATTTCTGTCCAGAGAGCATTGTCTTCCAGGAATGCCGCATCCGGGGATGTGGAGACTGTAGTCAATAAGGCAAGCAGTGTTAATATCATAAGAATCTCTCCTCTTCTGTCTGGTAGTCAGGCGGAGTCATGTCCCGAATAATATCGACTGTTCGATCTCAGGTTCCTCTACCTTCTACGTGATTCCCCTACCGGTAATTAGTGTAGAGGGCGGGGAGGTTTTATAGATGAAAGTACTATAGTTCAAGAGAGAGCAGGCGGAAACGGAGGGAACCCGTAGGGCGACCGAAGGTTCCGCCCGTTCAGAACCTTCAGAGATTCCAGATCCAGAGGTTGATGAAAAAGCAAACAAGAACCATAATAAGTTATGCTATTCATCAACATTCGGAACAATTATTGTTCCGTCAGGAGCGATGGCATTGCTTTCCGGAAAATCCTCGATTCCAAGTTGATACATTAATTCCATTGCCCGGTTTTCCTGGTCGGAAAAAGGAGCCTGATCATATGCCTGAAGAAATGAAACGACTTCCCCGCCCAGCAAACAACCTGTTTTATCCAATTCGACCAAAAGTAACGGTGCATAACCATTCAGTCCTGAAGAATTAATACCTCTGCCGGTGCAGAAATTGCCCAGGGAATAAGCAATCAAGCGCCCATTGTAGACTTCCGCGGCACGCGGTACATGCGGCCCGTGACCGATGACAAGGTCAGCCCCCGCATCCACGACAGCTCTTGAGAACTGAACCACATCTCCACGGTTCTCGCCATAATAATACTCTGTTTCAAACGGTATATGAATTGCATCGGAACCCTCAGAACCGCCATGGAATGACACGATTACAATGTCATATTCAGCAGCTAGTTCTGTAACGATTTGCCGGGCAGTGGGAATGTCACTTATCATATTGGCACTGTAATAAGGAGAAAAAGCAACCATGACCACCGAGACGCTGTCTATATCGACTACAGCAAAAGTTCCAGGAACTCCGGACCAGGTAATGCCGCTGCTTTCCAAAACTGCAATAGTTTGTTCCATCGCAGCCTGACCGTAATCCCGTGAGTGGTTATTGGCCAGAGATGCCATATTGAAGCCTGCTTCTTCAAGAAAACGGACATAGGATGGTGGTGTACGGAAACAATAACAGTTTCCGGATTCAACGTTTTTCGTCGGTGCGCCTATATCAGTTAGTGGACCTTCAAGGTTCAAAAATGCAATATCCGCATTTAGAATTAAATCTGCACATGAAGCGAATGAGCTTTCGCCCCCATCGGATGGTAACTGGTTTTCGGTTCCCATCATTACATCACCCACTGCAGCAATGCAGATTGTGTCTGCAGTTGTGCAGACAGTATCTTCTGCGATTTGGACAGTATCTTCGATAACTGTGACAATAATGTCCGGAGCTGCCTCGACACCATCAGTAACTACTGCCGTCCCGCAGCCAGGCATAGAAGCATAAATGACAAACAAGGTGAATAGGATACCTGTCCATTTAAAGATTAACCTACTTTTCATGGGATCTTCTCTTTTCTTTTGAGGTGTTTGTCCGAACCTATGTACAATCGAATATCCGATGCACAGGTGTCATTGCGTAATTATTGTATTCGTGTATTCCAAACGCAACTGTTTATCAATTCCACATCCGTTGTGAATATTTTCATTGTACAGATATCATCATCAAATGTCAAAAGACAAAAGTGATGCTCCTTTGCATAAACTGCTGAATTGGGATTATGAACAGCAGCATTATCAACCTACGTCCTTTGACCGGGACAGTTAAACGGATTGAAAACTCCGGAGATTCTGCTGTAATTGTATCAACTTCAGAAAAAGAGGAGGATGATGAGATAATAAGAAAGCTTATCAACAGGGAGCGATATTTCGAGGCTGTTATAACAAAGAAGTCCGGCAGCTTTTCAATTGAGCTGATGAAGGAAGTTTTACGCTGTACAGACGAAGGAGTAGAAGTTTGCAATGAGAAAAGCAATTGGGCAACCATCCTTCTTCCGAAGCAGTTTGAGATGTTGGTTGCAGATCGATTCCCTTGTTACAACGACTTCAAGCGATTTGGTGAAATTTAATTATCACCTCTACCTGTCCAGGATTTCCTCGTAAAGCACGAACATGCCTATGACCGGCTTGAACCAGCTTAATCGCTTGCGCCCTTAACCTGCATAAATCACCAGCTTTCGTAGCGAAACGTCGCAGATGCTTGTGGATACAAGGCTTGCGAGTGCAGACTCCGCAGGCGTACTTATACAGTACGTCGAGGACGGATGTATGAGCATAACGCAGTAGACGCATGCATATACGGCGTTGCAGCAGAATGCTGGTGATTCATGCGGGTTGATTGTTTATCAGCTACAACAGGTATGTTTTTCATTCATTAGCTCCCTCTGAGTAGAATATTAATGTATTACTATAAAAGGGTATGATTAGTATGTCATGATGGGATCCTATTTTTCATGCTGCAAATATCTTATCCGTGTTAACACTCCCTTAATATTCACATGCTATTACCGTCAGCAGGCGGAGAATCATCCGGAGCTGTCAGACAATTGTAAAAGAATCGGGAAAATGAAGTGAAGAATGGGTTCTTAATCGGAAAGAGGTTAATATAATGATCAATAAACAGATAAGTGTACAAATATCGGGGATTTACATTATTGCTGTACTATTTTTCGCACAGGGTATCCTTACACCTGTAAACGCACAGGCCCCTGACACAATCTGGACAGCAACATTTGGCGGAACACAATGGGATCGAGGTAATTCCGTTCTTGAAACTCCGAATGGGGATTTCGTAGTTGCAGGATTTACATGGTCATTCGGCGGCGGCGGATCGGATGTTTTCCTTGTTAGAACAGATGATACAGGTGAATCCGTTTCTCAGATAACCTATGGGGGAGGAAGCGCCGATAAAGGGCGTTCTATTGATTTTACTTCAGATGGCGGATTTATAGTAGTCGGCGAGACAGAATCATTCGGAGCAGGCTGGGATGATTTTTATCTGCTCCGAACAAATGCCCTCGGCGATACTCTCTGGACAAAAACATACGGAGGGGGCCACTTCGATGAAGGCTGGTCAGTGCAGGAAACCTCCGATGGCGGTTTTATTATGACAGGCATGACAAGATCTTTCGGCGCAGGCAGTTACGATGTGTATGTAATAAAGACTGATTCTGCCGGAGACACTCTCTGGACAAGAACTATCGGAGGAAGCGCCTGGGATGCTGGTTATGCGGTCCGCGAAACTTTCAACGGAGATTTCATTGTTGTCGGTGAAACCGGTTCGTTCGGTCCCGGTTCATATGCCGTATATCTCAGCAGACTCAACTCTACTGGAGATATTCTCTGGACGCGGACATACGGGGGAAGTAGCGAGGATGTAGGTAGAGACGTACAGGAAACTTCGGACGGGGGTTTCATAATTACCGGGTTTACATGGTCATTCGGGCCCGATATGAGAAATGTCTATATAGTAAGGACCAATTCTATCGGAGATACCCTTTGGACCAGAACATACGGAGGAAACACCACAGACGTTGGCAACTCCGTCATCGAAACCTCCTGCGGTAACTACGTTATAGCAGGTGAAACGGACTCGTTCGGAGCAGGCGAGTCTGATATCTATCTTCTCATGCTGGATGCAAACGGTGACACCCTCTGGACGGCTACATATGGAGGTCCGGATGAAGATTCCGGATTTTCAGTCATACAGACCGACGATGGGGGATTCATCATTACCGGGGAGTATACAAGTCCCGGTGCCGGCTGGCCTGAACTGTATCTTTTGAAACTCTATGCCTGCGTAGATATTGGCGAAGAGGAATCAGCTACTGTTCAGCATTTCCTTGTCAGCGGAGGCATACCCAACCCCTTTATGGGAAACACGCTGATTAATTACGAGTTACCCGTAACAAGCACTGTTTCCATTGATATTTACGATCTTTATGGACGAAGGATAAGAAAGATCGAGGAAGGTCAGGTTGATATCGGATCACATGCCGCGTTCTGGGATGGAAAAGATGAATATGGCAGCGAAACGCCGGATGGTATCTACTTTCTAGTATTTCAAGCTGACGGATGCAGTGCGACGCGTAAGCTCCTTAAGATGTAATAGAGCTGTTTAAATCTTAATACCCTCTTAACAATGGCGCTTCATCATTTTGCCGCAGCCTGTGAATACAATGTTGGGAGATATTAATGAATCTGGAATTGCGCAGCAGAAATCGCTGGTGGCTATCAGTGATGTTGTCTATTCCATTCTTCCTACTGGGAAGCTTTCTTGTAGTACAAAGCACCCTGTTATCTGACAAACTTATCCCTTTATTTCTAAACGGTCACTTCATCGCGGGTATGTTACTTGTTTTAGCGACTTTGCTCGTGATCGTTACTCTATCAGTGAAGCTGAATCAAGCGCGTAGAATGACAGACAGACTCATGAATACAGGCTTAACAGGTGTCGCCAGATTTGTATCGATTTATGAAACAACGAGAATAACAGGTGATGGACCTGTCATTCGTTTAGAACTAGAGATAACCACCGAAGATCATGAGCCCTACAGAATAGTTTATACAGAGAATCCTAATTTTATAAAGCCTTCGTTTCTGTATCCCGGGAACAGGTTCAGAGTTATGGTTGATCCAAATGAAAAGGAAAATATACTGATAAACTGGACCCCTCTGTACCTACTGAATCACGGTCAGGAGCAATCGGAAATTCTTGATTCGAGAAAAACGATCTCTCCGGCTCCTGATATTACAGGGGTTTCAGAGGGAGTGCCCAGTTTATTCATGTGACTAATTCGCGGTATCAAGTAATGCCGTATAGGATTGCAGGCAGTTCTCTCCAGGCTCATACAAATTGATTTTCATACTTCAATCACGGACAATTCAGAATGATGGAAGATAACGCCTCAAATACTGTAAGGAGCCAAATGACCCTTTTAGAAGCCGCAAGTATCGTCTTCTGGAAAAGCGGACTCCCCCGGTTTCTGGATATTCTCCGTAGAACTGCCTTCAGACCTATTCTACATCTGTGCGCCGGGAAACCTGGTATCGTTCGCATGACCCTGATGAAAATTGCTTACAACATATGTATGCATCCCAACGAGATACTTTGCATGGCCAGAGTTATTGAGGAGAAACGCCCCTGTCGCCTTCTGGTTTTCGGTCTGGGTAACGACAGCATGTTCTGGTCGCTGATGAACCGCTGCGGGGAGACGGTGTTTATCGAAGATCATCCAGTATGGTTCAGCAGAGTAACAAGACTCAACCCATCGATCAATGCCTTTCTTATCGAATACAAGACAGTATTGATTGAATGGCGTGAACTCCTTAATTACCCCGAGTTCCTCCGAATGGATTTTCCGGAGGATATCGGAGAGAAACAATGGGATGTAATACTCGTCGATGGTCCGGTTGGATGGAATAATTCCGCTCCGGGAAGAATGAAGAGCATCTTTGCTGCAGGAAATCTAAGAAACTCGTCTGCAGATGTTTTCGTTCACGATTGCAACAGGGAAATGGAGCAGAGCTACTCTGACCGGTATCTGGGAAGGGACAACCTTGTCAGGCAGGTCAGAAAATTAAGGCATTACCGTTTCAGCAGGTGCCCGTATAACCCAATACCGTCCGATTCATCTATTAATTCCAATTTGATAAAAGAACCCTGCTCAGGTATTCCAGTGGCAGTTGAATGACCGTTCTCAACAGGTTCCGGATCATTTCTGATAAAGGCTGTTCTCAGTGAAATTAACAACATCCGAGGAGATCAAAATATGAGCACTATCAGATGTGATATGCACGTGCATTCCTTTCACTCTCGAAAAAGTTCCCGATGGATACTCCGTTCCATGAAAACTCCCGAATGCTTTACTCCTCCTGAACTGGTTTACTCCATCGCACGAAGGAGGGGTATGGATCTGGTCACCATAACGGATATCAATACGATCGACGGCTGCCTTGAAATTGCCGATTTGCCTGGGGTTTTCATCAGCGAGGAAGTATCTACCCGGCTCCCGGAATCAAGGAAACTCGTCCATCTTCTTGTCTACGACCTGACCCCGGAGCAGCACCAGAAGATTTGTATACTAAGGAGAAACTTCTTTGAACTGGTCGGCTACCTTAAAGAGGAGAAACTCCTGCACTCCATGGCTCACCCTTTCTTCTTCCCCGGGGAGGAGTTAACTCCCCGTGAATTTGCAAGGGTCGTCAAATGCCTCGATGTGGTCGAGACGCTGAACGGAACCAGATCCATATATGAGAACAATGCTGTAGCATCAGTGGTACGGGCTGCCAGGGAGGATCCTTCCTTCTGCTGTTTCACTGGTGGATCGGACGATCATTGCAGCAGGTTCATTGGCCTGACGTATACCTCGGTAGAGGGCGCGAACGATATCAGGGAATTTCTTGAAGGTATACGACAGGGGAAGGGACTGCCTGAAGGCCAGAATGGCAACGCGGTCAGGGCAGCTTATTCAATCTATTCTATTTCATATTCTTTCTACCGCGACAGATTTTCCCAAAAGAAGGTTCCCGCGATGGCTTCACTGGTCGCCGACAGGTTCTTTCATCCATCAGTGGCAGATGTGAAGCCCACTGTCTGGCACAAAGCTGAATTTTTTCTTCATCAGATGCTGAAATGTGTCAGACACTCCGATGAACTCGACTTTGAGGCTTTTCTTATCAGAGAGCTGATGGAGATCGGTAAGGATCTAAACCTCTCTCCTAAAAATCCCGCTCTCGCGCATGAAGGGATCGATGAGAAAACCTTCGAGATACTGAACAGGCTGACAAACAAGCTTCTCCAGCATTATCTGCCCCTTCTGCTGAAGAGGATATGCGATGGAAAGCTGCTCGATGCGATGGAAGCCTTCACCGCGCTGATTCCGGTTGTACTGCTGAACCTCCCGTACCCGATTGCTCACCTTGACAGAAAAAGAGGAAGGGATGCAATGGAAACGATATCAGGGAGAATAGTCGGCAGCAATACGTGTGGAAGGAGCAGGGAGAAACGTGCCTGGATCACCGATACTATTGACGACCTTAACGGAGTCTCACGGACTCTTCAGAAATTAAGCAGCATAGCGGTTTCCGCAGGCCGGCAACTGGCTCTCATCACCTGCCAGAGCCGACCTCTTTCCTTTCCAGGATGGGTGGTCAACTTTGCGCCTCTCCTTGAATTCCCGATTCCCGGATATCATGCGAAGCTTCTTTCTGTTCCTCCCTTTCTGGAGATGCTCAGATTCATCGATGAGAATGACTTCGGCATGCTGTACATATCCACTCCGGGTCCACTTGGCGTTGCCGCTCTTGCTATAGGCAAACTCCTTGGCATACCTACAGTCGCCATATATCACACGGATTTTCCAAGGCACATCAACCAAATAGTACAGGATGCGAGGATTGGTGATTTCGCCGTGTCAGCCATGTCCTGGTTCTACGGAAGTGTTGACAGGATACTCGTTCCAAGTGAGTTCTACATCGATGATCTCGTATCAATGGGTGTTCCCGGAGAGAAGATGGCGATCTTTCCGAGGGGAACGGATTCAGACCGGTTCTCTCCCGTATGGCACAACTCTTCAACTCTTCTGAAGTACGGTGGACGAGCAGAAACAGTGAAACTGCTCTACGTTGGCAGGATTTCCGTTGAGAAGGATCTCGACGTTCTTGCTGAAGCTTTCCTCAGATTGAGTGAGACCAGAGATGATCTGGAATTGTACTTCGCAGGAGATGGTCCATATCTCCCGGAGCTGCGCAGAATACTCAAAGGCAGTGGAACATACTTCTGCGGGGTATTATCCGATGAGGAACTGTACAGGGTTTATGCCTCGGGTGACATCTTTATTTTTCCCAGCACCACCGATACTTTCGGCAATTCTGTTCTGGAAGCTCAATCATCAGGTTTACCGGCCATAGTCACCAATCTTGGCGGTCCTCAGGAGATCATTGTCCCTGGCCGCAGCGGTCTTGTCTATTCCGGTCGTGATGTGGAAGATCTTATGGGAGCCATTGTCGGGCTGGCAGATAATACGGAACTTCGACGCAGTATGTCCGTTGAGGCTCGGAAGGTCGGGCTCTCCAGAAGCTGGTCGGCAGCCCTGGAAACGATCTGGAGCGCTCCCTTCATTATAGGAGACGACTCAAAACCGTGGGTGATGACCCCTCCCGGGCGAACAGCTTCTCTGACCCGACATGAGATACCACTGCAAACGGCCGATCTATGTCCAGATAGCGTGATATGAATTCAGGTGAGGATTCCGGCAGCAATCCGTCCCAGAAAATAGATATGATCCCGGCAAGCGAGCCAACTGAACTCGATACCGAGTATCTTGCATCGAGAATAAACGGAAGGAAAATACGGAAAGGACTTTTCATCTTTATCTTCCTGACAATTGCTGCTCTGACCATCCTATTCATCAGGACGCACTCCGAAGGTGTAATAGATGCGTTCAGGAACTACGATACAGAATTCCTTTTTCTCACTGTTATCCTGCTGATATTCGACATACTGCTGGGCGCTTTCAGAAATCACATTTTCATGAAGAAGCTGGATCCAAGAGTGGAGTTCATGACAAGCCTCAGAGCAAATCTGGCCAATACTTTCGCTGGTGCGATTACTCCGTCTCAGGGGGGAGGAGGCCCGGCTCAGTTTTACGTTTATCACCGAAAAGGTGTATCCATAGGTCAGTCTATATTCGTTGCAGCATTTAATTATCTTTCCACTCTGATAGTTTTCATATCAGGCGCTGTTCTGGCTCTCTTTCTGCTTGCCGGAACTTATGGCAGCAGTTTAACTGGCATCATACTGCTATGCTTCGTGATTTTCTTCATAGAATTCGTACTGCTGGCATTCGCGCTTGCAAGGCCGGAGCTTTTTGCGATGCTTCTCGGAAAATTCACTGACTGGTTCTCGGACAGTTTTTCCAGGATGGGCAGCAGACTGAGAAAGATAACCAATAGAGTAACTCTGGAAGTTGACTCGTTCAAGGATTCATCAAAGTTGTTCTTCGGCAGCTGCAAAATGATGATTCCGTTGAGCCTTGCCCTCACGCTGATTCTTTATTTGAATAAATATGTAATCGCGTATCTGGTAGTCAGGGGGCTTGGCATTTCCTGCGACTTCATGACTGTAATCAGCATCCAGGCCATTCTTATGTGCATCATCTATTTCTCTCCGAGTCCTGGAGGCAGTGGTATAGCCGAATTGAGTATTGCGGCCTTAATGTCCGCAGTAGTTCCGAAGTCTATGCTGGGCGTCTACTCTCTGCTCCAGCGATTATTCCTGCTCTACGTGCCGGTAATACTTGGTTCCATCGTCATCTTCTACGAACTTCGCGTGTCATCCAGACAGGAATATTCTCCAATAAGCACAGACAATGTGCAAATATCTGCAGGGAAAGCGCAGTGAAAATTTTGTTCCCATCACCTCGAAAGGAATCGGATGAGCCTGAATACTTCACATAAGAACCTCGATAATCTTTTCAAGAAATGGCAGCGTGAGCCGCTGATGATTGACAGTGACAGCCGTATCGTATTCATGAGCGACTGTCACAGGGGTAACGGTGGACATGGCGACGATTTTGCACATAACAGGATTATTTTCATGCACTCACTAAGCTGGTATCGTGGGGAGGGGTTCACCTATGTCGAAGTAGGTAACGGTGAGGAACTCTGGGAGAATACAGATTTCTCGTGTATTCACTGGGCTTACAGCGACGTTTACATACGCCTCGGCTATCTACACTCGGAAGGACGCTTCATTCTTATCTGGGGTAACCATAACAATGTATGGAGACAGCCGGAGCAAATAGCCCAATACTTCATGCCGGCGATGTGGTTCTACTTCGACGGCAGACCAAGTCCTATACTTGAAGATATGAACCCGGGCTTGCTGCACGGAGTTCTATCCGGAGAGATTCCTATCCCCGATGACAGACCCATTCTCAAGCAGCTCCGGTCCCGCGATGCTATTGTACTCAAACATAGCGGGACGGGAATGGAGATACTGGTCACGCATGGCCATCAGGGGGAATTGTTCGGTGACCGTCTCTGGCCATTGAGCAGGTTCCTGGTCAAACATGTATGGCGTATGCTTCAGAATGCAGGATTTCGCCCCAGAATAACACCGGCAGGGAATTATGCTCTCATGAAACAGGTTGAAAGCAGGCTTACTTCCTGGTGCCGCAGGACAGGCATACCGCTTATTGCGGGTCACACGCACCAGCCGGAGTTCCCGGCACCGGACGATCCTCCATACTTCAACTGCGGGAGCTGTGTACACCCCAGGTGCATAACAGCTATCGAGATACAGGAGGATAAAATATCTCTGGTGAAGTGGCACCTTTCCACACCGATGGCAGAATCCAGTGGTGAAGGTTCTGAAGTATGTATTATTCGGACTATTCTGCAGGGACCGGTGCCTTTAAGTGCCTACGCAAACAGTACCCCGGAGCCCGGACATCACCGTCCGATCAGGCGAAAGATCAACAAAAATCGACATTACCGCACAAATGGCAGGTGTTCATACACTGTAGAATTGTGATTTAATGCGCTATTCTTCTACCTGTCCAGGATTTCCTCGTAAGGCACGAACATGCCGATGACTGGCTTGAACCAGATTATCTCTCCCCTGTCGTAGATACGGAATCTGTCCACTATCGGCGCTGTGTTCGGATCTCCCGGACCACCTGGTCTGTGAACTTCCCTTATGGCGATATCGTAGTAATCTCTGTATACATCTTCGGGAATATCGCCTATGTACTCCGGACTAAACGACAACCTTTCAGGGAACGAAGATCTATATACGCTGTCCTCTGATAACTTTTCTATTAGAAAATCCAGAGCTTCGTCGTATGAATGTATAAGAACGGGTATCGCTGATGCATGTGCTTCTTCGGGTATGAATGGCCATTCGGATGGCATATCACCGTAAGAGAATCGTACCCTGTATCCGTATTCGAGAGTATCGCCGGTTAGAGCAACCCAGAAATCAATATCTTCCTGTATGCCCCAGGAAGGAATCTTGTGAATAAGAATGTACTCTCCGGGTGATTCAAATACGCTTATTCCTAAATGCTCTGCGGACTCTCGAATAAACTGAGAAACCTTTTCGAAATCTCCCTCAGGGTCTTCCAATGATTCCCTTATGGCTCTGTATTCGACTGAACCTATATAGTCATCAATCCAGTCTTCAACACTCCATCCAGGAAGTCTGAGGAGTGTCTTCGTAACCTGTCTCGATTCTTCTCTCCAATGAACCTCCTGCGAAACCCAGTCTATCTCCCAGTCGGAAGGCATTTCGCCCCTTAGTTGAAAGCTGGAAAGAGGTGGTGTAAGACCAGTAAAATCACTGAAATCTACGGGAGTCGGAGGAACAGTGTTTCTCCCATTTCTCCCGCTGACCTGTATAGCGTACGTATCAGGATACTTCCATAGTATGAAGCACGCTACCTGCGATGCGAAATCGGAGGTTTCAAATGGCCCAAGGTACACAAGCCATCCTCTGTAACCTGATAGAGAGGCCCAGTCAGGAATCCACAGGTATCCCGTGTACTGACCGAACAGACTATTAAGTTCTTCAGCCAGTACCTCAGCGTCAGCTTCACTATCCAGAACTTCACAGACGACCACCCAGCCTAATTCATCTACGTCCAAATCAGCGGATGCTGTATCTGATATAAAGAGCGTTACGAGCAGAGTCAGAATCATAGCAGATATTATTCGCATGATAAACTCCTTAAATATGTTTTTTTTATATTTGAATATCAGCAATAGGTTCAGAGTCTGTCAATGTTGAATTGAGTACAGCACTGTTCAGTAATTCGGGCCGGTGCCCAGGATTCTCCTGGCGGATGAGTACCTGCGGGAATAGTTCGAATGGCTCAGTGGAGTTATTATCACTCCCCGGTCAAGGTACGATGAGCAGTGGATGAATTCTCCTTCTCCCATGAATATGCCTGTGTGCTTTGGATTGTTGAATACCAGCAGATCTCCAGGCTGAAGGTCTTCCCTGTCAATTGCAATTCCCATAGTTTCCATAGCGCTTACAGTTCGAGGAAGCGGAACTCCGTTATCGTTGAATACCCTCCAGGCAAGGCCGCTGCAGTCGAACCCGTTATTGTCTGTTCCGCCGTATACATAGGGTACGCCAAGGTAGGAAACGGCATCACTGAGAATGCTTTCTACAAGTGTAGAAGATTCCTCGTCCGGACATGGTGTATCTCCTTCCTCATCGAGAACAGGCAGAATGTTTTCATCCATCAGCAGAGTATTGTCATTGAGCACAAGTTCAAGGTATTCCATCGACCAGTTGCCCTCATGCCTTCCGATTTCGTGCATGAAAAGAGGAAAATGCACGAAGTCGATTTTTTTTCCATCGATCATGGCGGAATATTTGCCATTTATCACAACGGCGAAGGGGAAATGCGTGTCCGGAAGATCGTACTGCTGAATCAGATCCTCGCTGTATGAATCCGTAATGTGATGGTATGTGATTTCGTACAGTTCAGTGAACTGCTCAAGAGTTTCGATTACCCGGTCAAGTGTTTCAAGCGATGGCGGCATGTTCTTGTAGAATACTTCAATTGTATTTGTGAGAACCTCACCGGATGATACCGGTAAGGTAATCAATGCTAATAGCAGGAAGTTAATCAATTTACCCTCACCTGTGAAGTTCTCATTCTGAATATTTATCCAATCTGTAAATTGTACATCTTCTGATCTTTTTAATCAGCCTACGGCAGATATTAACCTGAAGAGGTTAAATAGTTCCAAAACGCTGTGATTTTTCAGCCTGCCATATGAATGCATTATCGCTGCTCTCGGTTTCCGCGGTCGAACTCCGACTTGAAGCTTATCACAGAGCCTCCGCCGGGATTTGGTATCCGGTCAGTGTCAGACGCCCATCCAGGGCCACTTCGAATTACCAGATACTGGGATCCTGTTTCTGCTGAAACAAGTAGAACTCCGAGAATAACTAAAACCATTAACAGTTTTTTCATCCTATTCCTCTTTCTTGTGTACACACGATTATTCAGTTACATATAAAAGATCGTTATATACTTAAGCATGATACGACTGAAGTATGAAAGTGTCAATTTCTGAAGCCGCTAATTCATATTCTCCTATCAGCTAAAATGTTTAAGTAATAAAATGGACATAATGTTTAGATGTCAGGCCCGGCCCCTGAAGTATTATATTCAGGAAACAGTTGTGTCTGAAAATCATATCGAAAAGCATAAATGAATAACGGATTTACTCTTGAGAATCTTACTGTAAACTGCGGAGAGAACTTTCTGCTGAAGAATATCACAATGAATATTCCCTCGGGAAGAATTCTTCTGGTCGCAGGTGAGTCCGGCAGCGGCAAATCTTCACTTGGACGCCTTATGACAGGATTGATTCCGCATCAGTATCCTGCAGTCGTAAGCGGATCTGTCCGCCTGGATGGAGAAAATCTCCTTGATAAAACACCTGAACAGCTGGCCGGAACAATTGCACACGTGGCCTCAGAACCCTGGAGCCGGTTCTTTCAGATAAACGTCCGGGACGAACTGGCCTTTGGCCCGAGAAACCTGGGATGGTCACCGGAAAGAACGGAAGCATCAGTTCACAAAACCGCTGAGGTGCTGGGGCTGACCTCTCTGCTTCACAGCCGGGTTGACACCCTGTCTGGTGGACAACTGCAAAAGCTTTCAATAGGTGCGGCTCTTGCCATGGAGAGTTCGTGGCTTGTACTGGATGAGCCCTCAGCCTACCTTGATCTTGCCAGCCTTCATCGATTGGTAGACATTCTCATGGAAATACATGAGCTCAAGCATCTGGGCATTGTGCTGCTTGAGCACCGGATAGGTGAATTCGCGCCGATTGCTGATGATGTAGCAATTCTGAATAATGCGGAACTGGTATTTCATGGTTCCCGCGAAGATTTTGGTAAGAGAGCGGATTCACTTTGTGATTCCTACGGTCTTCGGCATCCGGATATCCATGATCCCGCGCAATGGAATGAAATCATAACTGATGAGGCTGAACCCGAGGATTCAGAACCTTTGCTGGAGGTGGAGAATATATCTTTCTCTTACGAACGAGAGAGCGTATTGGAAGCATTGCATCTTAGAGTTTATCCCGGCGAAATACTTGCCATTGCAGGTTCAAACGGATCCGGAAAAACAACTCTCGGACGAATTGCAGCAGGATTATTGAAACCGGACAATGGCATAATCAGACTTGTCGGAAAGAAAAAATCCTCCGTAGACGGGCGGATTGCTGGAATGCTGTTTCAGAATCCGGCAAGCATGCTGTTTTCAGACGATGTAAAGAAAGAACTCCTTTCCGGTCCTGATAACTACCGTATAGATCTTACAGAGAATGACCTTGAGATAATGGTTGAAAGTATGTCTCTTGCCGGGCTGATGCAGCGTCATCCTCAGCGGCTTTCAAAGGGGCAGAGGCTGAGGGTTGCCATAGCTGCTGTTCTACTACTGAACCCGCAGCTCATAATACTTGACGAGCCAATCCGTGGACAGGACTGGCGCAGCCTCAGCAAGATGATGGGATATATGAAAAACTATGTAAGGAGTACAAACAGCGCCTGTATCCTTATTACCCATGAGTACAAGCTGATGTATCATTTCGCTGACAGGATAGCCCTGCTGGAGGACGGAATAATTAAGCGTACAGGATCACCGGCAAACAGAACCGGTACAGATAAGGCTTCGATATGAAAGCAATGAACGCTAAAGAACTGGTTGTCATCGGATGCTTTGGAGCGGTCGGAGCAGCTCTGGAAATCACCCTTGGAACTCTCCTGCACACATTCAAAGTGATTCCTTTCAAGGGGCTATTAATGGCCTCTTTTCTCATTGTCATTCTTGTGGCTTCACGAATACTTACAGGTCGCCGAAGCGCGCCTTTCATGGTTGGGGCGGTAATCGCGACCTTGAAAATGCTAAGCCCGGGAGCCGTTTATTTTACGGTTACAATAGCAATTCTGATGGAAGGTTTTACCGTATTCGCAGTTCTGGCTGCAGGCTCTGTGAAGAAGCCTTTTCTGCCTGTGCTGGCAGGAATATGTACAGCTTTTTACAGTCTTGCGCACAAATTTATAATCAACGGAATTCTCATGGGGTCAGAAATCTTTGAAATCTATCTGAAACTTCTGAGAGACGCTTCTCTCATTCTAGGCATGAAACCTTCCGATGCATTATGGCTTCTT
>JAUVLV010000037.1 GCA_030600545.1 Candidatus Aegiribacteria sp.
CATTATTGGATGTTCAGGGACCAAAGTAGACAGCACCACATGGTTAATCGCTATCGGGGAGGATACACTTACGGTTGGTGATGTCGGAGAAACCTGGAACAGCATGAATGACAACCAGAGAGAATTGTTCAGATCGAGGGACAACACGATCGGTGAGTACATTGTTACGCGGGGTCGAAAAGCTCTTCTGGAGAAAGAGCTTGAGGCAGCGGGATATATGGATGATGATTATTTGCTTGCTTACAGCAGTGCGTGGATGAATCAGAAGTGCGGCGAAGCCGCTAGGAGATACCTTTTCGAAATAGAGGTGGAAAACGTTGGCGAAGATGAGATAGATTTCTTTGTAAGCCATCTGGGCAGAACAGTCCTGTTTACAGTAAATCCCGGCAGCGACACCGAAGAAGTCTCCGGTCCGATACATCTTCCGGAACTCCCCGTGGAAATGGTTGGACTTCTTGATACACTGGCCATGGGGGAAAGCGGAATTACTCTCAGTGGAATCGAAGTAAGACTTGATTCGGCGGTAACGGCAGATTCATCGCTTATTTCACAGGTTCTTGCAGATACAGCAGCCGTTCGATCGGATGCTGCAAATTCAATCGCAAACAGAAGATTCCAGGCGATAGAAGACAGTCTCAAACTGACTCTCCAGACTGATTACAACATAAATGTGGATTCTACTGCATTGCAGCAGTTAAAGCTCTTCTACGCCGAAGAAACTGAGTCTCCATCTGATGAGACCGTTATCGTGGAATCAGATATTATCAGCTTGACTGCCCTTGATATGAAGAATGAAATATCGTACTACCAGAATCGTTATTCGGTGGATCCTGCCGATGCGAACTGGATATCTGTTTTTATTGAATTCCTGCTATACAACAACTACTGTCGTGGTATCCTCGAAAATGAATGTCCTGAAACCATTGATTCTCTTTATGCGGAGTCGGAAAGGAATCTTCTGGACATGGCATCCGAAGTATTTTACGACGACCGTATTCATTCAACCGTGAATGTTACCCGGGAGGATATGGAAAACCTCTTCGAAAGTCTTGAGGAACCATTGACCATACCCGAAAAGAGGGTTCTGCAGGCTATTCATATGCACCGTGATTCTTTAGCCGTATACCGTAACATGACCCCTGATGAAAAAGAACAGTACCGCCTTCATTTGCCGGGGTTCGAATCCTTTGCTGCCGATTCAGCTCACCCTCAGATAACCAGGCCACTGTTTCTCAATGATGTCCCCGGTTTTCATGGTGATGAGGTTTTCCTTATTGATCCCACCGATACAACCACCTGGTTGGGGCCTCTGGAACTATACGGTGGAACCCAGCTGTGCATGTTCAGGCTGATTGAGGTTGTTCCAGAGCGGAACGCAACCTTCGACGAGGTTGAGGATGATCTTCAGATAATGACGAGGAATAAACTTGAAGAGCAGGCCACAGTAGACGTTATACGTGAGCTTGAGGAAAAGTACGGTATGGTTATAAATGAAGACATTCTGGACAAATTGCCCGAAGACCCGGGCAGATGGACTGCCTCCTAGGGTCAGGTCTTGCATCCGGGCATTATTATCATTTTATTATGAATATTTATAATTATATACTCCTTAGAATTCGATATACGGTTGAAACATTAATACCTAGAAATCCTGCAATTTCTTTCTGCGTATAACCGAATATATTATATGCTTCTCCTACAGCCGCATTCCGAGTCCCTCTTAATGAAACAGTCAGGGGATCAAGTAGTTCCACAAGATCTGGACGGTGTGCTGTTCTCTGAAACTTAGCAAAATCAGTATTGTCTTTTTCCTTCTCGATTTCTTCCTTCAGGGATTCTACAAATTTTCTGTCTCCCAGAATCAAATCACCCTTTATTTCAAACGGAGAAAAATCCTTGTCAAGACCTTCGTTCACAAACTGCGAATATGCAGCCCACGCAAATGCATCAGAATCATTATCTCCGGCGAATCGGGAAAGTACTATTTTTCTATCGATGCAGGTTTTCTGATTATCAAGTCCTGATGTCGTTCTGTAACTGCTCCAATAATACTCTTCGGGAGACTTCACCACTCCTGCCCTAACCGGGTTAAGTACTATATACCTGCATAATTCCAAAAAGTAGTTCTCCCTGTCAACTAATATAGATTTGAATCTGCCCTGGAAGAGTGGTCCCACACGGTCATGCTTCCAGTTAAAATACTGGGCATAGACACCGTTCAATTGATGCATTCCTCGGGAAGTATCTCCATCTGTTGATTCTATCAGGATATGGTAATGATTATTCATGAGACAGTAAGCATAACACTTCCAGCCTGAATTCCCGATGGTGTTCTGCAGTATCTCCAGGAATTTATCCCTGTCGTTATCATCTCTGAAGATATCCCTTCGATCGATACCACGGGAGTAAATGTGATACAGTCCGCCAGGAATTTTAATACGTAATTGTCTAGTCATGAGTATATCATACTATAATAATGCCCGGATGCAAGACCTGACCCTAGAAATGAGGGAGGTATTGGTAGAGGTCGAGGTGACGGATGGCAAAGTTCAAAACAGGATAGAGAATACTCGAAATAACACCCAGCCAGAGCAGCCCGAATACGATGAAAAGACCGTATCTTTCAAGCTTTCTGTATTGGTAAAGAGCTTGATTGTCGAGAAACCTTGCCACAACCCTGCTGCCGTCGAGCGGAGGAATGGGAAGAAGGTTGAATACCATCAACACAATATTCATAAGCGCGGCCATCGCCAGGCTGTGCATGAGTAATGCAGGCATGGCTGTCCCTGCAAGATGTAAAAACAGTGTTATCAAAATAGCAATGGCAAAGTTTGTCGCTGGCCCCGCAATGGCGACCCACATCATTCCCGTCTTGGGATTTCTGAAGTATCCCGGATTTACCGGTACAGGCTTTGCCCAGGCCAGCATGATGGGGCTGTTGGTTATGAGAAACAGAGCAGGAAGCAGTATCGTTCCTATCGGATCAATGTGGGAAACAGGATTGAACGTCAGCCTTCCGGCCCTGTACGCGGTAGGATCACCCAGTTTAAGAGCAACGTACCCATGCGCAATCTCATGACAGACAACGCTGAAGAATACAAGAACGATGATAAAAGGAGTTTCTATACCCATTACCTTCTCCTGCCGGCAAGCAGCAGCCAGACCATCTGCCCCAGTGAGGCAAGCGCAGCTGCTACATAAGTCATCGCTGCTGCACCAAGTACCTTCTTGACCCCTGTCAGTTCATCTGCGGTCATACTGCCGCTCTTCTGCAGATAAACGACTGCCCGTTTGCTGGCGTCGAATTCCACCGGCAGGGTCACTACCTGAAACAGAAGGGCTGCGCCGTAAAGCACGGCTCCAATATAGTACAATGAGGTCATATGAAAAAAAAGTCCGCCAATTATCAGCGGAAACAACATCTGGGAGCCAAGGTTGGCAACAGGAACGAGTTTCTGACGAAGCTGAAAGGGGCTGTAGCCCATCGCGTCCTGAACTGCATGCCCTGCTTCATGGGCTGCAACGCCTATTGATGCGATGGAAGTTCCTCTGTAAACACTCTGTGAAAGGCGCAGTATGCTGTTCCTGGAATCGTAATGATCGGTAAGCCGACCGCCGATCTCCTGTATATCGATATTGGCAAGCCCGTAGCTGTCCAGTATTTCCCTGGCCATTCTGGCACCGGATAGCCCTCTTCCTGTACTTATCCTGCTGAATTTATTGTAAGTACCTGTAACCTTCGATCGGGCTATTAGTCCGATGATCATCGCGGCGATAATAATAAAGAAACCTGCGTTCATGTCTACAAATCCCAGATACATTTTTTGTCCTTTTCTTCGCTGTAACTACAGAACCTGTTATTCTCTTTCTTGAAGACGAATATAAGCAAGATTATTACCGCCGTGAATTGCGCATATAGAGTATACTGAGCCCCTGATAATTGTTCCAGGTGACATTATGGCGCAGGCTTGATATCCTTAAAGCTGATCGATTCCCTCATGCTGAGAAGAGTTTTCAACCTTTTCAGAACAACTTTCTTAACCTCATCAACCTCAAAATCGCAAGGATGGATAGCAAATCTTAACGTTTCCGAACCTCCGAGCACCATACCGGAAACCCTGACCCAGAATGCCGCAAGAGATCTTTTCAACAGCCCTCCACTGGCGTAATTCACGACTGGCATTCTAAGGATCGTCCGTCCCGTTTCAGGGTTCCAGATACGCAGCCTGTTCTCCGCAAATGCGAATTCTGCCTTCTTCAATGCCGAAAGGGTTCCCATGCTATAAAGCCAGGCAGGTGCTACAAAACTCCTCGCTTCAATACCAAGAGCCCGTTTCAGAACATCCCCCCCTGTTTTCAGGAGGTTTTCCGCTTCCTCCTCATCAAGACCCAGAAATTCTCCTTCGTTTCTTGTGAAAAGAGAGGATCTGATTCTGTCCGTTATCCCCAGGCCTGCTGCGCTGCGTTCATGCCTGCAGCCGTGAAGAACCATTTCCACTCCACTTTCCGAAAGCTGTTCGAGCCATTCGCAGAATTCAGGAAATTCATCAAGGGGCCACTTTCCATGATAATCCGGAACCACAAGCATGCTGTATCTGACCACTCCCAGCTGCAGAAGAGCTGAGTGAATCTGTTTTACTGTATTCGCATGGGCAGGTGAAACATCGTGAACCGTCAGGTGGAGCTTTTTCATGGATCTTCCCACCACCTCTCCGGCGGAACCAATCTTGCAACATCATTATCTTTGAAGGCTTTTATGATCCTCTCGTAGAATTTTTCCATTCTTCTGAAAACGTCCACCCAGCTGTGCCTTGAAACGGCATAATTCCTTAGATATTCAGTCGTTTCCCGGCTGGATAATAATTTAATTGCTTCAGAGACAGCATTCGCAAGGCCCTCGGGACTGTCAGCCTTGTAGGGCGGTATAAGCCCCAATGACGTCGCCATTTCACCTGCAGCTCCCATATCCGGAAATATGGGCACAGTACCTGAAGCTATTGCTTCAAGGCCAGCAAGCCCGAATGTCTCATACCGACCCAGGGCCAGGTACACGTCAGCGGACGCCATGGCTTCGGCTACGGCATCCCTGCCCTTCCGCCAGGGTAGTCGATGAACTTCCGGATACTTCTTAATGAACTCCTTTACCAGCCCTTCGTGGGGCCCGAGTCCACCTATGACGAGCTTTATATTACCAGGATTCCTGAAAAGCGGGTAGGCCTTCATCAGCATATCCAACCCCTTCTCAGAGTGCAACCTTGCCATATACAGAACGAGCCTGGAACTGTCTGAGGCTCCGGCTTCACTTCTGAACCTGCTTGATCCGGCTGACGGCGAGAATACATTCGTATCAACACCCAGGGGCGTATAGAAAAGCCTTCTGACTCCAGCGTCGTGAAGCTTCACAAGCACGCATCTTGAGGCGGCAAAAACGGCTGTCATGTTTCCGTAGTATTTGCGCACATGGCTTATTGCGGCCCGTTTCAATCTCTCGGCAATTTTCGCGGGGAATATCTTCCCTGCATAGTAGCCAATATAGCTTTCGGGAAAATCCGAATGGTAAAAACCTACCGAAGGTACCGGGGAGGCCCCCATTGCCCTTGCGGTAAGGGCTGGAAGCAGGTAAGGGCTTCCTATCTCTACAATGTCAGGTCTGTATTCGAGAAAAATGGAATTAAGGCCTCCGCTGTCAACTATCATGCGATATCCCGATTGGAAAAGCGGTATCGATCTCAAAGTGTAGATTTTTGTGCTTCCCCTGCAGGTCAGACTATCATCCTTCCCGGGAATAACCAGGGAAGCAGTATGCCGGGTATGTTCAGAAAAATAATTCAGTTTGCTGTCATGATATATCCGTATACCCCCGCCAGTCGGGGAATACAGGCTGTTCACATCACAGATTCGCATTACGCTCAGCGAATGCTATCTCCCGGACAGGCATCACTTGCCGGCTGAAGGAGATACACACCGCCCTTCCCGTCATCGGACGCAAGAACCATTCCGTTGCTTTTGACCCCCATTATCTTAACCGGCTGAAGGTTCATGAGAACCACTACCTTTCTGTTCGTCAGTTCATCCTTCGAATAGAAAGGTTTCATTCCTGCTACTAACTGACGCGAGTGGTCACCCATATCAACCATGAGCCTGAACAGCTTGTCGGCACCTTCTATGTCGTGAACCTCTTTTACAATACCCACTTTCATGTCCATTTTCATGAAATCGTCGTATGATACTGTCTCTTTGACTTCAGGTTCTCCCGCTCCTTCATCTGCTGTCGCTGATTCATCACTCCGCATAACTTTCTCAAAACCTTCCTTCAGTTTCTCGAGCAGTATTTCAGGTTCTCCCAGTTTCCAGCCGGAAGGAATATTCTCTTTTCCGGCATCCTTCCAGAGAAGAGAACTGCTTCCAAGCATTTTACCAATCTTCTCGCACGTATGAGGGATGAATGGGTTGAACAGTATTCTCAGTGAGTCAGCAAACTGGATGCTGCAGTAAATGGTCGCGGCACATTTATCGATGTCGGTTCTGGCCGTTTTCCAGGGCTGTGACTGGTCGAAATACCTGTTTCCCTCTCTGGCAAGGTCCATCACTCTGAGACATGCGGCCTTCAGTTTGAAGCTGCGCAGCAGTTCTTCCATCTCGTCCCTGGCCACGGCGACGGATTTCATCAGTTCTCTCTCCGGTGCTCCCGGATCTGTAGACTCTGGTACGATACCACCGAATGTCTTCTGGGCGAACTTCATTGTTCTGTTGATGAAATTACCGAAAACATCTGCAAGCTCGTTGTTCCTTGACCGGAAATTATCCCAGGTAAAATCAGTATCCCGGTTTTCCGGCGCGTTTATCGCGAGAACGTACCTCATAGGATCCGGTGGAAAATGGTCCAGGTAATCGTTAATCCAGATGGCTGTCCCCCTGCTTGTGGAGAATTTTTTTCCGTTGATATTGAGGTATTCATTGGCCGGGATATTCCAAGGAAGAATGAAGTCGCCAAGTCCATGAAGAACAGAGGGTTCTATTACAGCGTGAAAGACTATGTTATCCTTTCCGATGAACTGAACCAGGCGAGTTTCAGGATCAAACCAGTAATCCTTCCATCCTTCCGGGTTTCCCCTTTTCGCGAACAGTTCTTTTGTGCTGCTTACATAACCAAGAAGGGCTTCAAACCATACGTAGAGTACTTTCCCTTCGGCCCCGTCAAGCGGAACAGGTACGCCCCAGTTCAGGTCTCTTGTAATAGCTCTTTCCCGTAGCCCGTTTTTTAGCCAGCCCTTGCAGTAGTTAAGTACATTGTTCTTCCAGTCATCGTGATGCCCGAGCCATTCCTCCAGCCATTCCTGGAAAGCATCAAGCCGAAGAAACCAGTGATTGGTCTCCCGCGGGACCGGAGTGGAACCGCATATTTCGCAGACCGGTTTCAGAAGGTCAAGAGCGTCCAGCCAGGTGCCGCAGTCTTCACACTGATCACCCCTGGCATTCGAAGACCCGCATTCAGGGCAGGTCCCGCCCACATACCGATCGGGCAGGAATCGGTTGCATTTATCACAGTAGAACTGCTTCATGGATTTTTCAACGATGTGTCCCTTTTCAAGCAGA
Source organism: Candidatus Aegiribacteria sp. (assembly GCA_030600545.1). GTDB lineage: Bacteria > Fermentibacterota > Fermentibacteria > Fermentibacterales > JCC-6 > Aegiribacteria. The sequence goes on from JAUVLV010000037.1 coordinate 7,597, forward strand.
TCAAGAAATACTTCCTGGGTGAACCTGTAATGCTCCGGACTTTCAGTTCTGGAGAAATTGTCAAAGGATATTCCGAAACGCTCAAAATCCCTCCTGATTATTTCATGATACCTGTCAACAGCCTCCCTGGGAGTTATTCCCATCTGCTCTGCCTTGATCGTTATCGGAACACCATGCTCATCTGTACCGCAAATGTATATGACATCCTCTTCGCACATTCTGAGAAAGCGGACATAAATATCAGCCGGAAGGTAGGCTCCGGCTAAATGCCCGAGATGCGAAGGACCGTTAGCGTATGGCAGCGCGCTTGTTACCAGATATTTTGACATTGTTTCTCCATGGATTATCCCCGGTTCAATTCTACTGGGGGTTATTTTCACCCCTTACCCGGGGTTTATTCAAAGGTTTTTTCTTTCGGTGGTACTTCTCAATATTCAGAATTTTCTCTTCCTCGTCCTCCATCTGAAGGGTTACCGTTTCCATGAATATATCTACCGCGGTAACCTCCCCTTCTTTCTTTCCGAGCATGATCCTGGAACCCAGCTGAGGGTAGAGTTTGGAAGCCTTTCTGTAGAACTCCGATTCGTAGTTCAAACAGCACATCAGACGGCCACAAATCCCTGATACCTTGGACGGATTAGGTGCCAGATCCTGCTCTCTGGCTGCCTTTAGGGTAATCGATCTGAAGTGTGAAAGATAGGAAGCACAGCAAAGCCTTCTTCCGCACAGGCCCATTCCGTCCTTCTGTCTGGCATCGTCCCTTACACCTATCTGTCTCATCTCTATTCTTGCGTGGAACTTGCTCGCAAGATCACGAACGAGTCCTCTGAAATCCTTACGCTGGTCTGCTGTGAAATAGACTCTGATTTTTCTTCTGTCCAGCTGCATCTCACAGCTGGTAAGGCGTATCTCCATACTTCTTGTGGAGATTCGTTCTTTACAGAATTTCAGTACTTTTTCTTCGAAACTCCTGTTCTGCTGATCCTTTTGAATATCATCAGGTGTAGCTTTCCGCTGCAAATGGCCGTTGATCGAAGCTACCGGATCCCTTGGATTGTATTTTGCGATGACTGTCCCGATATCTTCTCCTCTGTCCACAGAAACGACTACCATCTCTCCTACCAAAACCGGTTCTTTTGACAGGTTTATGAAAGTCTCAAGTCTTCTTGAACTAAAAAGAAGACGGAAAAGCTCAATGGCATTTGATCTCTCCATATCGTAATTACTGTTACCATCATCATTTCCGTTCTCATCTCTGTAACTCAATTGATGAATCCTTTCCTGAACTGACTATACTGATCCACGTTCCGGCAAAAGCCGCTGACAGCACTATCTTTGCCATACCGTTACCCGCAAGCCTTTTTTCGGCTATTCGAAAATAATTCATACCGCTACTGAATGCATCATCGCTGATATTAAACCCCTGAAGGGTCTTCGAGGAATGTACAAGTGGTTTATTCTCAAGAGTACATCTTCTGAGATCATGAATGAATGACTGCATGTTTTTGCAGAACTCAAGGGAACCTTCCCTGCCCAGCTTTCTGGACACTTCGGAAGCCAGTGATACCGCTGATATTGCTGTACCGCACTCAGTCAATTTACGGAGAACTGTTTCTGATCCGTATTCCCCCTCCACCACGGATGCGCTGTCACCTCTTGAAAGAGCAAGTCCCGGCCTTCCGTCTGAAGATTCCGCAATACAGAATGCTTCCTCTTCACCCAGCCCCATCCTGTCCATAAGGATGTCCCTGATAGTATTATCCGACAGTCTTCTGAACCTTATAAGGTGCAAACGGGACCTCACTGTGGGAAGAAGAGCGGACCATATTGAGCTGATGAGTATTATCACGGTTTCATCGGGAGGTTCCTCAAGTGTTTTCAGCAGAGCGTTCGCAGCTTCAACGCCCATTCTTTCCGCATCAGGAATGATCTCGATATGTCCCCTGTCTTCGTAAGCCTTCATTGAAATTCTCTTCTGAAGTTCCCTTATCTGGCCTATACTGATCCTGGTGTTTCCCTGAAACCTTACAGGTGTTATACCGTCATCCACCCTTGATTGAAGCAGGTCGGCTATTTCTTCGGGTTCCGTGTTGCCTGTCTGAGGAATTGTAAGCCTTACATCCGGATGCTGAAATCTGAATACCCTCTGGCAGTTTCTGCACTTACCACAGTAACCATGCTCATCATCACTGCACATCCAGGCTGCTGCCAGCTCAAGAGCCGCTGTAAGCCTCCCCACACCGGAAGGACCGGCAAACAGATATGCGTGAGCAAGCCTTCCCTTCGAGAAAGATCTGCTCAGCAGCTCATCTGCCCTTTTCTGCCCTCTGACCTTTTTCAGTAAGCTCATTTTACTCCAGATAATCAATTGGATTTACAGGTTCTCCACCTCTTCTGATTTCAAAATAATATCCCGACTGCCCTCCCGGTACAGATCCCGTCCTGCCCAGACTGAACCCTGCAGTAACCTCATCGTCGGGGCTGACCATGACCGAACTCAGGTAACCGTAAACTGTGTGATAACCATCCTGGTGATCAAGAACAACCATCTGACCCATGCTTAAAAACTCCCTGGCCCACAGTACTACTCCGGGGGCCGATGCACAAATATCCTGTGACGGGGAAGTAACAACGGTTATTCCATCACTTGTTGTCTGGGTTCCGTACCGCTGATTTGTCTCTATTCCAAACCCTCTGACAACCTGCCCGTCGGCAGGCCAGTTCACACTGCCCCTCTGCCTCTCCATATAACTGTCAGCGTCTGGTTCCGCTATAGGTGTTCCTGAAGAAACCGAGCTGGAACGGACGCTGAGCTGAGTTACGAATTCAGCCCTGCTCAGCCTCCTCTCTTCAAGTACCGCGAGTGATTCTTCAGCAGCAGCTATCCTACCCATGATCTGATTTCTCATGGAAATCTGACGCTCCTCTTCCTCGTGAATACCCTCCTGTATCTCCTCCATCTGATGGCGAATCTGCTGCACATTGATGAGGAGCACTTCAAGTGAATCCCGGAAGCTTCCAAGCGAATCCTGGCTTATTGACAACATGAATACTTCGCCTGCCGCTTTTGACGCGAGGTAATCTATGTAGGCCTGCCGGTGAAGCATCCTGCTGAAACCCCCCTCCACAAAAAAACTTCCGATTCCCCCAAGGTTCCTGTGAGAATAAAGGTAAAGCATATGGGATGACAGGCTTTCAACAAGAGCCTCGCGAAGTGAATCCTCAGAAGTAAATACACTTGAAACCCTGTAAAGCTGCTGGAGTATTTCTGCTTCCTCCAGGGCCAGCGCATTGTAGTACGTCCTTGAGATCAGAAGATGCTGACGGATGGCATCCAGAATTGTGGATACAGCCGCCTGCTCATCCTCCAGCCGGGTTATCTGTTCCTGTGTTTCCCGCAGGCACGTATCAAGACTGTCAAGTGAGCCTGAGGAAACCAGTACCGCAAAAAGCATCAATACAGTCAACTGTAATTCCCATCCCTTGTCTAAAGAAGCATTGAGGCCAGTTCCTCCGCCCTGTCTGTCTTCTCCCATGTAAAGGACCCGTTCGTCCCGGGTTCTCTTCCAAAATGCCCGAAGGAGGATGTGCTTGAAAAGATAGGTTTCTTAAGTTCAAGATACTCAATTATCCTGTAGGGATGAAGAGGGAATATATCCCTTACTGCCCTTTCAATGGAACTGACATCGCTGACCTTTTCTGTTCCGAAGGTCTCAATCATTACGGAAACAGGTTCTGGTTTTCCTATTGCATATGCGATCTGGATTTCGCACCTGTCCGCGACCCCTGCCTTTACAATATTCTTTGCGATGTGCCGGGCCATATAGGCTCCCGAACGATCTACCTTGGTTGAATCCTTGCCGGAAAATGCTCCACCACCGTGTCTTCCTGCACCGCCGTAAGTATCAACAATGATCTTTCTGCCGGTAAGACCAGCATCTCCATGGGGGCCGCCTATCGCGAACCTTCCGGATGGGTTGAAAAACAACTTGCCGTCCCATTTCAGAGATGGTTTGCATCTTTCGAGAACCGGCGCTATAACCTTCTTCCGTATGTCTGCTTCCATTTCTTCGTTCTCAGCGAGAGGCGCGTGATGAACGGAAAGGAGAATCTCGCCGATGGAAACAGGTGTATAACCATCATATTCCACGGTCACCTGGCTCTTGGCATCGGGCCTTGCCCATGCGATTTCTCCAGCCTTTCGTGATTCTCGCAACTGCTCAAGAAGCCTGTGCGCAAGCTGAATGGGATAGGGCATAAGAAATTCAGTCTCGCTGCATGCAAAGCCGAACATAAGCCCCTGGTCTCCCGCACCTTCGTTGTCAATAACACCGTGATTGATATCGGGTGACTGTGAGTGTATTTTTACTTTATAGGTGTTCTCGCTGTAATGAAAACCAAGATCCGGAATATCGTATCCTATTGATCGTATGGTGTCTCTTGCCACTTTCTCGTAATCAACATTGGTGTGACTTTTTACTTCTCCTGCCAGAAGGCAGAAATTGGTTGTTACAAGGGTTTCGCAGGCAACGTGAGCATCAGGATCACCTTTAAGGTGAGCGTCAAGAACAGCATCCGAGATCTGATCACAGATCTTGTCCGGGTGTCCCTCCGATACGGATTCGCTGGTGAACATTGTACTCATGGTAAATGAACCTCTCTAATTCGCAGCCGAAATAGAAATGCCGCCTGCCGGCGGCTTTAGGGGAGCTATCGGCTTTTTAGCACTTTTTTTATTGTGGTTGCAATATACCCCAAATCATTCCACACATATAAATAATATAACAAATCCGGGTTAAGTCAACATCAGCCAAGTTCTATTCTTTCTTTTCCTCCTCTTGTCTCTCTTCCTCGGCCTGTTCGGCAAGATCGGCTATTTCTTCCAGGTTATCAGTGTCAAACTCACCTCCGGCTTCCTCGAGAGCATCGGATAGCTCTTCTGACAGCTGGTCCATCTTTCCGGCATAGCGGTTCACAATTGCTTGCTCTTTCAGCTTCTTCTCTTTTTTTCCCCGAAGACGATTTTCCTCTTTCTGTCTTTCTCTTACAATGGCGGCCCATTCCTCCTGCCGCCTTTTCTCCAGGAAGGTTTTACCGGAACTGTCGGGGAAGAGATAATAAAGCAGTTTTTCACGGGTAGTTTCAGCAAGGGGAAGGTCCGTTCCGTCCAGCAGAGGAATCTGCCGGTTGAATTCAGAAGGATCGTACCTTCTCTCATCTCTGAAACCACATATCTTCTCCCGGTAATCATCATTAATCGGGAAGGGGGTTTCGCCGTAGTATCCAGCTATGAGATTTTCGTACTGGATCGGATTCACATCTTTTCCCAGGGCTTCAAGGTAAGCCTTTACCCCTATAATCTGAGATGTGGGGGTAACAAGCGGACACCATCCGGCTTTTTTCCGAACTGACTGCACGGCATCAAGGGCTACGGAAAGACAGTCCGATTTGCCGTCCTTCGCAAGCTGAGTTGTAAAATTACTATACATTCCGCCTGGAATCTGCGCTTTATGAACTTCCTCGTTAGGCGGAGGAAATCCGCACAGCTTCTCCATTTCGTGAATGATTCCGGTAGCGTCATTAGTTCTTCCCTCCGAAAGACATTGCAGCACTTCCTCCGCCATTGGAGCAAGAGTCTCCCTGCCTGGCCAGGTGGTTTCATGAGTCGAAATGGAAAATTCCTCTTTTACCTCGCCGATGACTTTTCTCAATTCATCATGCAGGGGCTTAATTCTGTCACGGGAGAGGTCCAGACTGGTTTCGATACCCAACAGTTCAGCGAAAATAGTGAGAAGCTCGATCGAAGGATGAGAGGACCCTCCGGCAAGTGGGAGGAAGCATGTATCTATCATATCCACGCCGGCAAGCATGGCTATGACAGCCGAAATGTGGCCGAAGCCAGGGGTACAATGAGTATGGCTTATTAAAGGTACATTCAGTTTTTCCTTTAGTGTGGTGTAATACTTCCAGGCGATTGAAGGTTCTTTCAGGCCCGCCATATCCTTATCCGAAATCATATCCGCGCCCAGCTTCTGAAGTTCGAGAGCTTTTCTAACGAAGTGATCAATATCGTATGGATCTCCGGTAGTGTAGCATATTGCCCCATCAAAAAGACCTCCTGCTTCCCTTGTGCCCTCAAGTGCTGCGCTGAAATTGGGAATGTAATTGAGAGCATCGAAAATTCTCATGATTCCGATACCGGTTCTTATGGCTTCTCTGTTGAAATCCTTTACTATATCGTCCGGATAGGGGTCGTACCCGAAAAGGTTCTGCCCCCGGGAAAGGGCTCTCAGCCTGCAACCGGAAGGACCAGCCTCATCGGCCATCTTCTTCAGTCTCTCAAATGGATCTTCATCCAGATACCTCATGGCACTGTCCAGCGTCGCTCCGCCCCAGACTTCCATGGTCTTCATGCCGGTATCAAGTATTATGGGCATGAGTCTGAGAACCTGATCAGTTGACATTCTTGTTGCCAGCAGTGACTGCTGTCCATCCCTCAACGTAACATCGACGAACTCGATCTTTCCTGATCCCCTTGGCGTCATTTCAGGACCGAGTTCATCCATACCCAGAATATGCTTTATGGAAAATGCCATTACTTATCTCCCTGAGTTTTCCGGTTGAAGGTTAACTGCATTGTCAAAACTAAAAAAGCTCATCGAAGGCTGCAACTTCAATTCGCAAGTTTCAGACGCAGGTAATATATCTTCATCAACAGTGAAATGACACTTGTGAACAACAATTCATGTGGATATACTGCCATGGTTCCCGAATGGCCAGAAGTTATATTATCTTTACGTTTCGAGCTGCTGAATTTCCGGAGGTAGTGTTGAGAAAAAATGTAAAGATCATTGCCAGCCTTGTTAGAAAAGCCAAGAAGAAGCTTCAACAGAACAAAAGAGATGAAGCTCTTGAGTTTATGAAGAAGGCTGTCGATGTTGATGATAACAATGGAGTTCTTGTTCAGGTTATTATGGTTATTGGCAAAAAGAAACCCAGGATAGAACCTGAGGAGGAACCAGCGGAAACTACGGTGGAGACTTCTGCGGAAGAACCAGTTGAAACGCTGCAGAAAACTCCTGAAAAGGTAACGGTAAAGCAGGTGCCCATACCTGCTGAAGCAACTGTAGAAAACAACCACGAAAGGAAATCATCGATGACTTCCGAGGATCAACTTACTAAAATATTTGAAGCATCTGACAGAGAATACGAAAATGGTCATCAGCAGAAAGCTATCGCCTACCTGAAACGGGCCAGAAAACTGGACCCGGATAATCCAGAGGTTCAGTCAAAGATCGATCTTCTGAAAACGAAGATCAAGTCAGCCAACCTTGTTCAGATAGCCAGGAAGAAACTGAGAGCTGGAGAAGTTGCTAAAGCTGTTGTACTTGCCCGCAAGGCTTTTGAAATGATGCCTGAAACTAATGGGCTTGATGAGCTTCTGTCAGATATCGAGAACGAATCTGAAACAGTTTCTTCCCCACCAGGCGGCAGTGATGCCGGAACGGGTAACGGTAACGACACTGCTGCTACGGAATATATCATACAGGTTCGCGAGCTTGTACAGAGTAATTTACTGGAAAAGGCTGCATATGTTGCTAGAAAAGCATTCAGTCTTCATCCGAACGATAAGCTGCTGACGGAGTTCATAGATAACTTCAAAAAGCTTGGATTGATCGATTAGTAGTTTACCCCTGGAAGAAATCCGGGACGCAGGTCAGTAGTATTCCAAGGACAAGTGCGGCTATCCCTGTAAGAAACATCAATCCTGTAATTACCGGATGAAATTTTTTCCCCAGCATTACAAGCCCGGTAACTGAAAGCAGAAATCCTGGTATCAACAGGGCAAGATAGGTATAGTTCAAAAAGCCTCCTTCTTATCCGTTCAAATATACAGTGTACAGGGAATAATATGCTCGAGTATCCGCGTCAAGCTTTTTTACCTGAAAGCTTCTCCCAGAGAACCTTTTCCTCTTCTGACAGTGATTTTGGTACCGTAACCTCCACATGAACCAGCTGGTCTCCCATCCCTCATACCCGTCTGCCTTACGCTTCTTGTATGCCTTGTCATGACCGACGTACCAGGTCTTCATTATAACCCCCTGTAATTACTGAAGAGCTGCTGTTCACCCGAAGCCCCAGGCTACTGTTCAATAAGCGGTTCATATCAGGACAAATCCACCTTAAACAACCCCTTTTTCTGTCTTGACAATCCAGGCACTTCAGGTTTGTTCGAAATTGTTTTCTGTAAGGAAGGAGTGCGGTGCTGAATACCTGAGAGCCTTTTCCTGCAAGTGTCGTGGTTTCTTCCCATCCTGCTCGAATAGGAAGCCATTAGACCATTATTACGGATTCAACGTTCAGTTCCGAATGTTTTGATGTTACCGATAAACTCTCTTACAGCCAGGCATGGAGGGGAAGAGAACGCCGCAGAAGACAGCTGTGGGCTGTGCTTCTCAAGAAAGTCTGGGAGATCGATGCCGGATTAGTTCCACTGATCCGATTCCCAATTTCTTATACGAACTGGACATCTCGTTCAAAATCGGCGGCACTGGAGGCGGCTGATTTTGTCGTGTATTCCTGAGTTAAAATGGCAGGTTTTAACCGGAAAAGAAATCCGGGACGCAGGTCAGTAGTATTCCAAGGACAAGTGCGGCTATCCCTGTAAGAAACATAAATCCTGTAATTACCGGATGAAGTTTTTTTCCCAGCATTACAAACCCGATAACTGAAAGTAGAAATCCTGGTATCAACAGGGCAAGATAGGTATAGTTCAAAAAGCCTCCTTCTTATCCGTTCAAATATACAAAGTACAGGGAATAATATGCTCGAGTATCCGCGTCAAGCTTTTTTACCTGAAAGCTTCTCCCAGAGAACCTTTTCCTCTTCTGACAGGGATTTCGGTACCGTAACCTCCACATGAACCAGCTGGTCTCCTTTCGTCCCTCTGTAGGGGACGCCCTTTCCGGGAATTCTCAGAATTGTTTCCGGCTGGGTTCCGGGATGAATCTTCAGTACTATTTTGCCGTCGAGAGTACGTATCTTCAGCTTCGCGCCCAGAACTGCCTGGGGAACACTTATCTTCACCGTGCAGTGAATGTTCCTGCCGTCTCTTCTGAAAAAACTGTCCGGCTTGATTCTCAGTTTCACCATGACTGTTTTCCTGGAGGGTGTTGCGAGACGCAGTACCGATCCGTCATCCGATCCTGCCGGAATGTTCAGGTTCACAGCCTCCGAGGATATGACTTCACCGGTTCCATGACACCTTGAACACACGTCTTTGAAAGTACTGCCTGAGCCTCCACAGGCCGGGCAGGGCATGACCATCTGGCCCCGCTGCACTCTGCCTGAACCACCGCACTGGCTGCAGCTTTCCTTTCCCGAACCTCCTGCCCCCATGCATACAGGACATGTTGAAGGCACTTCCAGATTTGCCCTGACAGTTCCTCCCAGGGCAGCAGTTTTGAATGGAACAGATACTACAACGGTGGGCCTTGAAGTTCTTCTCTGCCCGAACCCGCCGCCGCCACCACCAAACATTGAACGAAGGATATCAGCCAGTCCGCCTTCACCAAAAGGGCTTCCACCCTTCCCGCCGGCTTCACCCCACGAAAAGTCTCCGCCGCCTCTCCGCATCTGATCGTACTGTTCTCTCTTTTCTTTGCTGCTGAGAATATCGTACGCTTCGGAAATTTCCTTGAAACGTTCTTCTGCTTTCTTATCTCCGGGGTTCGCATCGGGATGGTACTTCTTGGCAAGCTTGCGGTAAGACTTCTTCAGTTCTTCCTGCGATGCTTTCTCATCAACCCCCAGGATGGAGTAGAGGTCTTTATTCACTGTCTTCTATTCTCCATCTTCACCTTCAGCCTGCTCCCCGGTATCGGGTTTCAAAACAGGTTTTCCAACCTTTACTCTCGCGGGACGGAGAAGATCCTCTCCCAAACGGTATCCCTTCTGAAATACGGCCAGAACGGTATCCCGATCCAGCCCTTCTTTATCTTCGGCAAGCATGGCTTCATGAATATTGGGGTCAAAGGGATCATCCTTCTTGACATCCAATTCACTAAGGCTCTCCTGTTTAAGTATATCCACCAGCTGCTGCGATGTTTTCATCAGCCCATCGGCTATCTCCTCTACGGAATGGCCACCCTCTTTTACCAGCTGTTCTGCCCTGTGATAATTATCCAACACTGCAAGAAGCTCTTCTATCAGCTCCTTCTTGCCCTGGTCACACAGTTTCCGAAAATCCCTTGCCTGGCGCTTCCTGTAGTTGTCGAATTCCGCCTGCAGCCTCAGGAGTTTATCCTGAAGCTGCAACTTTTCAGCATCAGGTTTAGAATCTGCTGAAAGCTCCGGATTTTCAATCTCTTTCCCGGTCTCTGAATTCCCGGCTTCCTCAAGGTTTTCCTCAATCTCGTCCTCAGTTGCCAAAACGGGAATTTTTCTCCTAACGGAAGTACCGTTCCTTTTTTTAGTAACCCTTCTTCTTGGATCTGCCATCAGTCATCAACAACTTCGTAATCAGCATCAACAGTGTTTTCTTCATCTCCGCCTGCATCAGCGGTTCCTGTTGTTTCTCCAGTCTGTCCGTCTGATCCCGCAGCCTGCTGCTGGGCCTGCTGCTGTTTGTAGAAAGCTTCCCCGAACTGCTTCCAGGTTTCCTGAAGGCTCTCGAATTTCTGCTTTATCAGATCGTTATCTTCTCCCTCAAGGGCCTTTTTCATCTCTGAAACTGCAGTATCGAGCCGGGACCTGTCATCTGAAGATATTTTGTCTCCGTACTCCTTCATCTGCTTCTCAATTTCGAAAACCATTCCGTCGGCGTTGTTGCGCCTTTCTATTATCTCCTTCTTCCTGGCATCCTCATCAGAATGGGCTTCAGCGTCGTGAATCATATTTTCTATTTCATCTTCGCTAAGTCCGCTGGAGGATTCTATTCTGATCTTCTGTTCCTTACCTGTGGCCTTATCCTTTGCAGAGACATGAAGAATTCCGTTAGCGTCAATATCGAACGTTACTTCTATTTGAGGCATTCCCCTGGGAGCAGGAGGAATACCGTCAAGAACGAATCTTCCAACAGTCCTGTTATCAGCCGCCATTTTCCTTTCACCCTGGAGTACAATGATCTCCACCTGGGGCTGGCTGTCAGCGGCGGTACTGAATATCTGGCTTTTCTTTGTAGGTATCGTCGTGTTCTTCTCAATAATGGGTGTCGCCACTCCACCAAGGGTTTCGATCCCAAGCGTAAGCGGAGTAACATCCAGTAGAAGAACATCCTTGACATCACCGGAGAGTACACCGGCCTGGATAGCTGCTCCAACAGCAACTACTTCATCGGGGTTTACTCCTTTGTGAGGTTCCTTACCGAATATCTCGGTAACCTTCTTCTGAACAAGTGGCATCCGGGTCTGTCCACCGACAAGAAGAACATCGTCTATACCAGATGCGTCAATACCTGCGTCCTTCAACGCTGTTCTGCAGGGAGCTACGGTTCTTTCTACAAGATCATCAACCAGCTGGTCGAGCTTTGATCTTGTAAGTGTCATATCAAGATGCTTCGCCCCCGCTGAATCCGCTGTGACGAAAGGAAGGTTGATGTTGGTGCTCTGCGTTGTTGAAAGCTCACACTTGGCTGTTTCGGCAGCTTCCTTGAGCCTCTGAATGGCCATTTTATCATTGGACAGGTCAATGCCCTGTTGTTTCTTGAACTCGGCAACCATCCAGTTGATGATGGCGTGGTCGAAATCGTCTCCACCAAGGTGAGTATCTCCATTGGTTGATTTAACCTCGAAAACTCCGTCACCAATTTCCAGTATTGAAATATCGAAGGTTCCTCCACCGAGATCATATACGGCGATAGTCCTGTTAGAGGATTCCTTGTCCAGCCCATAGGCAAGAGCTGCTGCTGTGGGCTCGTTTACGATTCTTTCCACTTCAAGGCCGGCAATTTTCCCGGCATCCTTGGTGGCCTGCCTCTGGCTATCGTTGAAATACGCGGGAACGGTCACAACAGCTTTTTCGACTTTCTCTCCAAGGTAATCCTCGGCCGTCTGCCGCATTTTCTGGAGTATCATCGCTGATATCTCCGGGGGAGAGTACTTCTTGCCCATGATTTCCACCCAGGCATCGCCGTTTTTCCCTTCAATAACTTCGTAGGGAACCCTTTCAATTTCTTTCTTCATCTCGCTGTACTTACATCCCATGAATCTCTTTATTGAGAATATGGTATTCTCAGGATTTGCCACGGCCTGCCTGTAGGCTACAATACCTACAAGCCTCTCACCCTTGTCATTGAAGGCGACTACCGAAGGTGTTGTTCTGGCGCCTTCAGCGTTGGGTATTACAGTAGGTTCACCACCTTCCATAACTGCCACGCACGAATTCGTGGTTCCAAGGTCTATTCCTATTATTTTTCCCATGTTATCCTCTCCAATTCTCTTCCTGCATGTGCAAAGAAGAATATGTTTTAAATTCTACCCTTTTCAGGGCCTGTAAATTGATACTTATCTTTTCAAAACCCGGCTGATACTTCCCATAGTTTTCGGTCTGCCGGGAGTTAATTCGAATATATTTCGAGCAATCATCATGCCAGAAATACCTGCACTCACAGCACATTGTCCCACAGTAATTTACCGACTCAGCGAATCAGCCCGTTCCCTCCCTGCACATATGTGGCGTGCTATTGTGGCACATTCTATGTTTCAACTGAAGTTGTATAGTATAGAGTTACGGGAGTGATGCGCTTCTAGAACACTGTTGAGAAAGAGAGTTATGGACAGAATTATCGTGCGGGGAGCCCGTGAGCATAACCTGAAGAACATCACAGTGGAATTTCCGAGAAACAGGCTTGTGGTCCTCACAGGCGTATCCGGTTCGGGCAAAAGTTCCTTTGCATTTGATACCCTCTATGCCGAGGGGCAGCGAAGATATGTTGAATCACTTTCAGCCTATGCGAGGCAATTCCTTGGCCAGTTGGAAAAACCCTTATACGAAAGCATCGAAGGGCTATCGCCTGCTATATCCATTGAGCAGAAAACAGTAAGTCACAATCCCAGATCTACCGTGGGAACAGTGACGGAGATATCCGATTATATGAGGGTTCTTTACGCCAGAGTCGGTATTCCCCACTGTCCGGAGTGCGGCAGAAAAGTATCAAGCCAGTCACCGCAGCAGATGGTGGACAGAATCCTTGAATTCCCCAAAGGAACGAAACTGTTGATAACAGCTCCACTTCTGCGGAACAGAAAGGGCGCCCATACGGAACTCTTTCCGGCACTGAGGAAAAAGGGCTATGTCCGGGTTCTTATAGACGGAAAAACCAGAAGTCTCGAGGAGAACATCACGCTGAACAGTAAAAAGAAGCACAATATTCATCTTGTCGTCGACCGGATAGTGTGTGAAAAAAGTATCGCCAGCAGGCTTATGGACTCCGTGGAAACAGCCCTTGGGGAAGGGGATGGAGTACTCTCTATAGTTGATGCCGACACCGGAGAAGAAACCCTGATGAGTGAAAGCAGCGCCTGTGCATATTGTGGTATCAGCATACCTGACCTCACTCCCCAGCTGTTCAGTTTCAATAACCCCCTTGGAATGTGTCTTGAATGTTCAGGACTGGGATACGAACTTAAAGTTGACCCCCTGCTGGTTTTGCCAAGGAAGGCGTTATCTATAAAGGACGGAGCTATTGCCCCCTGGGGGATACCGTCGAGCAATGTTAAGAACCTGGTACGGGCCTTATCCAGAGAACTTGATTTCAATCTCGGAGCTCCATGGCAGAGTCTTCCTCAGGATGTACAGGATGAAATACTTTACGGTTCAACCGATCGGAAGATAAGCATATCCTGGTCATCGAAGAACAGTTCCGGAACATGGGATACGATCTGGGAAGGCGTTATCCCCAGGCTTGAACGGCGTTACCGAAGTACGATCAGCCAGGCAGCGAGGAAACATTACGAGAGGTTCTTCAACAAGTCCGACTGTTCAGCATGCGGAGGTACCCGCCTGAGAAGAGAAGCCAGAGCTGTGACCGTAGGTGGCAGAGGAATACATGAACTCAATTCCATGACCGTTCACGAACTCCATGAATTTTTTGCCAACCTCAAGCTTGATCCATGGAGAAAGAAGGTAGCGGAAGAACTCCTGAGAGAAATTCGCAACAGGTTGAATTTTCTTGTTAACGTAGGTCTTCATTACCTTACGTTGGACAGGGCATCACCAACTCTTTCCGGTGGTGAAGCCCAGAGGATAAGGCTGGCCAGCCAGATAGGAAGCGGCCTCACGGGTGTGCTTTACGTACTTGATGAACCCACAATCGGTCTTCATCAGAGGGATAACACCAGGCTCCTCGCTACTCTGAAAGAGCTTAGAGACCTCGGTAATACAGTTCTGGTCGTAGAGCACGATCACGATACGATTCTTGCTGCAGATCATGTGGTGGATTTCGGTCCTGGTGCAGGTATACACGGAGGCAATATCGTGGCTGCCGGAACTCCCGAGGAGATAATGTCATCGAAAGAATCTCTTACTGGTGACTACCTTTCAGGAAGGAAATTCATTCATAGAACCGTACCTGCCTCTGGAAAGGCCAGCGGTTTCCTTACTCTGAAAAATGCAACTCTTCATAATCTGAAGAATGTTAACCTTAAAATCCCTCTGGGAAAGTTCATCTGTATCACGGGAGTATCAGGATCCGGCAAAAGTTCCCTTATCAGTCAGACTCTTTACCCGGCTCTTTCCGCATCAACGGGAAACTTGCTGAAACTCCGCCCAGGGCCTTACGGTTCCCTCAGTGGAGTTGAGAAAGTGGATAAGGTTATAAACATCTCCCAGGACCCAATTGGAAGAACTCCAAGATCCAATCCCGCTACTTATACGAAGGTATTCGATCATGTCAGGAAGCTTTTCGCCCAGACGCCCCAGGCGAAAGTCCGCGGGTACAAACCGGGCAGATTCAGCTTCAATGTGAAAGGCGGTAGATGCGAGGAATGCAGGGGAGCAGGTGTAATAAAAATAGAAATGCATTTCCTGTCCGATGTCTTCATAGAATGCAGAACATGCAAAGGTCACCGATTTAACCGCGAAACACTCAAAATCACTTATCACGGGCTGAGCATAGCTGAAGTACTTGAACTGACCGTCAGTGAAGCACTTATCCATTTTGAAAGAATCCCAGCCATATACCGCATTCTTAAAGTGCTGGACGATGTAGGGCTGGGTTACATCAAGCTTGGTCAGCAGGCAACAACCCTGTCCGGAGGCGAAGCACAGAGGATAAAGCTTGCAAGGGAACTTTCGCGCCCCGGGTCAAGCCATACAGTATACCTTCTTGACGAACCCACAACAGGCCTCCATTTCCATGATGTGAAGAAACTTCTCGTGGTATTGGGAAGGCTTGTTAAAGCTGGAAACACTGTAATTGTCATCGAACACAACCTCGATGTCATCAAGAACGCCAGCTGGATAATAGACCTCGGACCCGACGGTGGTGATGCGGGAGGAGAGATAATAGCAACCGGTACACCTGACCAGCTGGCTGAAAACGAGGTTTCTTATACCGGCCACTTTCTTAAGGCCGCAATTCAGGCGAATGCCTTGTGATAACTGATCCTCAGTGCATAAATCTATCCGGCAGAACTATCTCAGAAGGATAATCCGGGCTGAGGCAATGTCACCTGATCCACTCACAAGACGAATGAGGTAAACCCCATCGGCCAGCGTTTCGCCGCCCGAGCCGTAACCAGCCCACAGGATGGAGTTCTGCCCCTCAGCCATAAGATAGATATAAAATGAAAGTCTTGAGTACCGCATCGTACCACCATCCCTTCTCCATAAATGAAACATCTTTGGGGTCGTATCTTGAATTTTGACATTTCAATAACTGTTGGTCGGTATTACTCTGCCTGACAAGAGAATACACGGGACAATTTCCGATGTCAAACAATAATCGAATAAATATCTGTTTTTCAGTTCACTGAAAAGTATGAAATATGTATTGTGTGATTTTTGCATTTTTATTGTCTGTAAGTGTCGCAAGTGAAGTCCGGCTCCGTTAGCATATGGCAAGGTACTTGAGATATATCAGCATCAGTCCGAGATCGGCAAGCAGATGGCTGATAACAGCGGGAATTATCGAATCATACTTGATGCGGAGACAGGCCCAGAATACACCCACAAGAAAAATAGCCGCTGACAGAAGCAATCCATAAGCAACAGAAAACAGAGTTATTGTCGTAATCAAATGGTATGAAGTATAGAACAGGGCTGTCAGAACTACTGTGTTCCTGGATCCTGTCAGTTTCTTCAACCTTGAAAACAGATAACCCCGCCAGTAAATTTCTTCGAGAATAGAATTCCCTACGATCATCATGAACAGAAAAACAAACAGGTTTCCGGAATCCAGATTCCATTTGTTAAGAGCGTCCGTCATGGACGGGGTTTCGATCAGTTGGCTGCTGAATACCATGAAGAAAAGGCAGATTGCGACCAGGAATATTGCTCCGACAATCAGGCCCGGCAGCATGGATATCCTTGTATTCACAAAGCCTACATACCTGAAAAATTCGCTTATAGTCTGCCTGTGCAAAACAACCCGGTCAAGCAATGGTACGGCAACGCATATAGCGCCGTAGAATAGAATGTAAGTGGCGAAGATACTGTTGAGAACAACAAGCCCCGTAAAAACTGCGACGGAGGGAAGCAGTGAAAGAATCAGTGCAGGCAGCAAGCGATTCTCCTTTTTCGGTAAATCCGGCTCAGGCAATCCCGAAGACTTCGATGGAAACGTTCTATTTGATAACATAATCTATCATGGATCATGAAACCGGCAGACCACCTCTGACAAATAGACATGGAGATGCCCTCTCGCCAGAATCAAAACCGTTCTTACAGCTCAAGTGAAAGTCGGAAAGGTCGGTATTCCGGTAGATCGAACCCGAGTAGTTGCCTCCATCCTGCCCGGAATACCCCGAAGACACTTCGACGGAGAGGGCCTGAAGATTGGGATTTCTGTCACTAACTTCAGGGCTCCTGACATCGCGTAAAATACAATACAACTTATTCAGCATTGAAGACAATACGAAGATCAGTGCCGGGGTAACAGATATCTTCCGTGTTCACTACCTCACAAAGAGCCTTGAGAGCCTTATTGTGCCTTCTGCTTGCCATGCCGTGTAAGCGCACAACCAGACACTGACCCTCTTTATCAGGCATAATATCCGCAGGCAACTGGAATAGAGTCTTGAGGAACTTACGCCCTTCGTCCTCATGACGGGCATAAAAAGGCCTTATCACATTCACGAGTTCTGTCTCCGCGCGATACGCGACCATCTTGATCGCGTCAGTGAGTACTTTGCGTTCCCGCTCCTGTGCAACGATCTTTTTACCGACCGGGAGATCCTTAACTGCTACCCGCCTGGGAAGACCTTTGATAATTGTTTT
>JAUVLV010000051.1 GCA_030600545.1 Candidatus Aegiribacteria sp.
AAAGTGACCCGCCTCCCGGAGATCAGATACTATGGAGAGGATATTCCACACTTCAATTAATGTGCAGGGGCTTTGAACTATCGATGTGGTTATTGAATGACAACAGTTAAAGAACACTTATGGGTAAAGGGCAGTCCTAGGGAATGTGAGTCACATGAATGCCATCAATCAGAACCAGGGAGCCTGCCATAAAACATACCGATAGATCTGATTATCTCTTCTACCTGTCAGCATTCCTGGTGATAGTGTTCCTTTACATCTTCGTTTACGCCGATATGCCAGTTTACGGAGATGCCTGGGGCTATGGATACCATAGTGCCAGCTGGATGGCGGAGAATGATCTGCAGCCCATACCGGCAGGAACCGAACGGGGCGAGCGTGCAGGAGGGCACACGGCTTTCTTTTTCTGGCTCTGGGCGGTGTGCATCAGAATCTTCGGCAATACAGTACAGACAGCACACCTGCTGCCAGCCATATTCTCGTTCCTTGCGGTGGCAGGAACCTACAGGCTGGGAAGGGAACTGGGAGGAAGAGCAGTCGGGATCGCTTCGGGCATCGCACTCCTGTTAAGCCCTCTCTTTCTTGCGCAGGCTTTCCGTGCGTTGCCCATCGCAGCTGTCATGTCCGCAACCGCATGGTCGCTCTTATTTTTTATTCGTGGCAGGTATCTGCAGGCATCGCTCCTCTGTGTATTTGCAGTAATGATGAGGGAGCAATCCATATTGCTCGCATTGTCATATATCGCGGCGGAGCTGATAAGGGAAAAGTTCAAACATCCCCGCAGAATCCTTCTTTTTGCGTTACCCTTTCTGGTCCCGGTCATCAATGGACTGACGAATCTCGCAGTCAACGGGTTCTTCGTTCAGTCGTCAAACGCGCTCGGATTCGAAAGATCGTTCAACTGGCATGTTCTGATTACTCGAGTGAGGCATTTCGGTGGACATATGTTCGCATCCGACTTCAGATGGCTGCCCATAGGGATCGGTACAGGTATCCTGGCCAGCAGAAAGTTCGGGAAAAGCGCCGGGATCATTCTCGGGCTTGTTCTCTGTGTAACAGGTTTTGAGCAAAGACTGCTTTCTTATTATATCCTCATACTGACATCTTCACTCTTCGTACTCCTGCTTCTGAATATCAGATCAGTGAGCAGACCGGCTATTGCGATAGGACTGTTCCCTTTTGTGATGGTCCTATTCTTTTCGATACTGCTGTTTATCACCTCGACTATTATGCAGTACAATTTCTTCCGGTACATCATGGCTGCATATCCTGCAGTAATCGTGGGAATATTCTGGCTCCTTTCGCTCAGCAGACACAGGCTGCTGTACTTCTCCGTTGCTGCACTGTTCATAATTCTGACGGCAGTATCGAATCTGAGCGTAAAGTACAGGCCGGATCACTCCGATTCCACTTTTGCCGGCTATTACATGCCTCTGGCCGTAATACGAGATGCCGGTTGCTGGGCGGTCGAGCAGAATAATCCTATTCTGTCTGTAGGAGGGGGCGCAGTCAATCACTACGCGAATCCCTCACTGGGTTATGCAAGTATCCCGATGGAGATTATCAGCCTGCTGAACGGAAATCCGCAGCTGGAAAAAAGGGATTATAGCATCATCATCCCTCCTCTTCTGCCATGGGGAGACAAAGTCTCAGAGAACTTTCATCTCATCGATCCTTTACTGGAGGAGGGGTACGAACTCGAGCGGGATACTGTTTTTACAAGGGGACCCTGTACTGCTTCGTGCTTTTTACTGCATTGGGACTAACATGCACCTGGAAGGGGCTTAAGGCTTGAATTCATGGGCGAAATTCGTGTGGGAGTATTAACCGATCAGTTGCCGCAGCCCCCTACTGTTTCAACCATCCAGAATACAGGCAGTTTCTCGCAGGCGAGATCGTCGTCCATTTTTTCCACCCGCTCCATCGGTACACCGTGAATATTGCGCGAGTAGGCTGTGTCAGCATCGCAGCTGACATGGATTATTTTCACGTTGTGGCCGTAGGCCTGGGCAAGGTTGTAGTATGGTGCGATCTCCCAGGCCCTTATGGCCGTATTGTCTACAACAATAATTTCCGGGGAGTTCTCATAACAAGCTTCTATTGATGCGAGTATCTTTGCGAATTGCCTGAGGCATGAAGCGTGAGCTTTTGAAATCAGAGCGCCATCGAACCTGTAAACGCCATCATCATCCACAAAGAAACTGTCCGCTGAACATACGTGTGCCCCGGGATGATTCTCCCGCGCCCAAGTTGATTTACCGGCACCCGGAAGGCCTCGCATAATATAGATTTTCGCCAAGTGATACTGCTCCGGTTCTCTTTTCCGGCAGAGCCGGCGTGTTTTCAGTTTTGAATTTCCTTAAGAATACCGAGGAAATCCTTGTATTCCAGTGCCTGCCAGCTTTCAGCTTCCAGGGCTCCCCCGGATCTTGAGATAAGAGATATCTTATGCGCGGTTTCAACATCTGGAGCTTCGTAAATATCCATGAAATCGTAAGGGCCCAGAATGGCGTAGTGAGCTATCCATTTTACTTCTGGACATGTTTCCTTTACCTTGTGAAGCCATTCCTTTCCCATTTTCTTCCTGTCGCTGGCATCGTGCAGGCTATTGGGGCTGTGCTTTGTCATCAATACAAAAGTAGGCATGTTTCCCCCTTTCCGGTTGCCTATGTCAAATATTGATACATATCATCGTCAATGACAAGTGCCTTCAGGATTTCAGCGGAAAGATGAAAAGAATTCTATTATATGATATATATTACATATGTCTTATTTTTAATGTTACAGGGAGGTAACTATTCAGTATAGAAAAGCAGTTGTACTCCTCAGCGGCGGACTCGATTCCACCACAACATTGTACATCGCCCGGAATGAAGGCTTCAAAATCCATGCCCTGTCCTTCCGGTACGGGCAGCAGCATACACGGGAACTTGAATCGGCAAAGGTAATCGCCAGAGATGCCGGGGCCGCGAATCATGTTACAATTTCGCTTGATCCAAGGCTCTTTGAAGGTTCAGCACTTACGGGATCGGAAGCTGTACCGGAAAACAGGTCTCTGGCAGAAATGGCTGGTGAAATTCCTCCAACCTATGTACCTGCAAGAAATACAGTTTTTCTTTCAATGGCACTTGCGTACGCTGAAGTAATAGATTCCCGCGATATTTATATTGGGGTAAATGCCATTGATTACAGCGGGTATCCGGACTGCCGGCCTGAATACATCATGGCGTTCCAGAAACTTGCGGAACTTGCAACGCGGGATGCTGTTGAGGGAAACCCGGCGAGAATTCATGCCCCGCTTCTGAACATGACCAAGGCTGAGATAATTGGAAGAGGTATTGAACTTGGAGTGGATTATACTCGAACGCTCAGTTGTTACAATCCCGACAGCGATGGCAAGGCCTGCGGTAAGTGCGATGCCTGCATTTTAAGATTGAAGGGATTTAAGGAAAATGGCATGAATGATCCCGCCTCATATTCAAAAGGAAGCTTCAGGGATAATGTATAGGATAAAGGAGATGGTCTATACTCTTCAGGGGGAAGGGTTCAATTCGGGTAAAGCCGTTGTCCTGTGCAGATTTGAAGGATGTAACCTTAGCTGCAGTTTTTGCGATACGGATTTTCAGGGAATCGACGGTCCCGGCGGCGGTGAGTTCAAATCCGCAGCGGAACTGGCCGAAACTGCACTCAAATACTGGAAGGGAGATGAATCCCCTCCACAGGTACTGTGCACTGGAGGCGAACCCCTTCTTCAGCTTGACGGGCAGCTTATTGATGCTTTGCATGCAATGGGGTTTGAAATACTGCTGGAAACCAACGGTACGATTGAACCTCCCGAAGGAATTGACTGGATATGTGTCAGTCCCAAGGAAGGCAGGGACCTGATGATAAGAAAAGGCAACGAACTGAAGCTTGCATTTCCACAGGAAAATACTGATCCTGCCAGATACCTTGAACTTGATTTTGAATATTTTTATCTGCAGCCCATTTCTGGGATTAACACGAAAAAGAATACCCGAAGCGCGGTTGAATACTGCCTGAATAATCCCCGATGGGCTCTGAGTCTTCAGATTCATAAGTATATTGGAATACCTTAAGAGGAGATAAAGGAATGGAAGTTTACAGAGATTTCAAGTTCGATGCCGCTCATCAACTCCCGAATCTTCCACCCGAACACAGATGCAGCAGACTTCATGGACATACGTTTCACGCTGTAGTTCATCTAAGGGGCGGAGTCGGAAAAGAAACAGGATGGGTAAGGGATTTCGGAGAGATAAAAAGATTGTGCATGCCTGTGATCAGCCAGCTTGATCATTCGTACCTTAACGATATCCCGGGGCTTGAGAATCCCACAAGCGAGAATATCGCCAGATGGGTCTGGAACAGGCTCAAACCTGTACTGCCAGATCTCACCATGATAGAAATAAAGGAGACTTCGTTGACAGGCTGCAGGTACAGAGGACAGGATGATGTATGAACGATGTTCAGAACAAACGGGATTTAAGGAATATCAAGCTGGACGAAGCAGGTATAAAGGATCTTCAGTATCCCGTAACACTCCTTGACAGGCAAAATGAGAAGCAGAAAACCGTTGCTTTGATATCCATGTCTGTGGAACTGCCCCACCATTTCAAGGGGACGCATATGAGCAGGTTTGTGGAGGTTCTTGCGGGACACACATGTGAGTTTAACGGCAGAACAATTCCCGCGATTCTTGCCGAACTGAAACAGGTTCTTGATGCTGAATCGGCCAGGATAACTATAAGCTTCCCTTATTTTCTGGAGAAAGCAGCTCCGGTAACCGGAGTTACCGCAAAGATGAATTATCATTGTACCTTTTATGGTGAAAGCGGTTTGGAGGGGGAGGATTTCGTTCTAAGTGTCAGGGTGCCTGTAAGCAGCCTCTGTCCGTGCAGCAAAGAAATAAGCAGTTACGGCGCTCACAATCAGCGGGGACACGTAACAATAGATGTACGTAGTTTTCCTGATGAAGATGGAATTCCTGTGTTAGTCTGGATAGAGGAATTAATAGAAATTGCGGAATCGTCAGCTTCTTCTCCCGTTTATTCCTTACTGAAAAGACCGGATGAAAAGTACGTTACTGAACTGGCTTATGACAACCCGGTATTCGTTGAGGACATGGTTCGTAACGCGGCTGAGAAACTTATGGAAGATGACAGACTGGTGTGGTTTCAGGTAACCGCTGAAAATCAGGAAAGCATACATAACCATACAGCCTATGCCCGGTTCGAATGGGAAAGGAACTAATAGGGACGGAGGTAATTAAAAAATCTAATTACCTCCGTCCCTATTGTATTCCGCGTCCACTGAAATCGAGATTCCACCTCTGATGCTGAAATTCGCCACAACCCTGCACCAACGCGGTTCCAGAGCTTTCACAAGATCGTCCAGTATCATGTTCGCCACATGTTCATGGAAGACTCCCTCATTTCTGAAGGACCAGAAGTAAAGCTTAAGTGATTTTGACTCTACAATTCTTTCATCTGGAACGTATTCGATGGTTATTGCCGCGAAGTCCGGCTGACCTGTTTTCGGGCACAGGCAGGTGAATTCATCGGTTGTCAGTGTAACGACGTAATCTCTGTCACTGTGGTGGTTGGGAAATGTTTCCAGTTCCCTCCCGGGTTCGCTGCTGCCACCAAGGCTTGAAAGGCCTTTCAAATCATTCTTTTCTGTCATTGGACAAGTTTCTCCATTCCGAGTGAAATCTGGGGTCGAGAACAGGACAGGTAGTATTCTTTACGGGTCTGTTCCATTTTCGCAGATCCAGCCCCTTCACTTTCCATATATCTCTGCTCTCAACAATAAAACGCCATCGCCATTCGGGTTCTGTGTTGTTCCATTCAACAGCTTCCCGAAGGAGGTTTTGCTGTGAAATACCACTCCATGCTTTTTCAAGTGCCAGAAGACGCTTTGCCAGCCAGCCCTCCGCATTCTCGGGCAGATTTAACTCATTGTTTCCCAGCAGTCTTCCGGAACGAACCTTGAGAACATTCGCCAGTTCTCCCTCACCAGAACAGAGGGAAATACACTTTTCGTAATCACCCCTTGCCTCTGAAAGCCTGTAGATCGGTCCGGTTCTGAGCCTTCCGGCGGCTTTGATATTTTCTGCCTTCTCATGTTCCGCCGCAGCCTTCTCGAACATTTTCTCTGCCTCATCCCATTTTCCTGACCAGCAGGCCAGATCGGCCATTATTGAGTATCCCGGCGGCCAGGAAGGATTATCGGACACCAGTTTTCCGCAGATGTCTCCGGCTACCGAGAGGTTTCCCATCTGCATGAGGATCCTGATCTCCTTCCTGCGGAGTTTTCTCAGACTGGAGGGGTCAGTTTCCGGCCCTATTCTGTTTCTTATCGAAAGAAGCCGTCTTCCAAGAAATCCTACAGAAGATACTGTCACCGGGACCGTCCTTTCCGCAGTTACAGCTCAGATCCATTTTCTCTTTTTGAAATGTGCAAACATTGCCAGGCCTATTATCAGCATAAGTCCAATAGTCGCAAAATAGCCGTACTTCCAGTAAAGTTCCGGCATGTACCTGAAATTCATGCCGTAGACGCCTGTGATGAAAGTGAGAGGAATGAAAATTGTAGCCAATATCGTAAGAACCTTCATTACTTCGTTCATTCTATTACTTACGCTTGAAAGATATGTATCATGCATCCCGGATATGATATCCCTGTAGGTTTCCACTGTGTCAATTACCTGTATGGTATGATCGTACAGGTTTCTGAGGAAAACTGCAGTCGGTTTTCTGACAAGATCCGACCCGCTCTTTTCCAAAAGTGCTATTTCTTCCCTCAGCGGCCAGACGGTTCGCCGCATGAAAAGCATGGCCCTTTTGAATTTGTGTATCAGTGATATAGTTTCAGACTTCGGATCCAGTATGACCTGGTCCTCGATCGTCTCAATCTGATCTCCAATTGTTTCAAGTATCAGGAAGTAGCTGTCCACCACGGCGTCAATAATGGCATACGCGAGATAATCAGCCCCTGCCTTTCGGATTCTTCCCCTGCATCCCCTTATATATTCCCTTACGGTATCGAAGACATCGCCTGGCTTTTCCTGAAAAGTAATAACGAAGTTCTCTCCGAGTATCACACTAACCTGTTCTGTCTCGATGCCCGTGTTGATATTGGAATAGCCGAGCATCTTCAGCACGATGAATAGATACCTGTTAAAATCCTCGAACTTCGGCCTTTGCATGGTATTTACTATATCCTCAATTGTCAGGGAATGAATATTGAAAAGCTCCCCGATCTTTTCGATGGTTTTTGTGTCATGAATGCCTTCAACGTTTATCCAGACAACATCGGAAGAACTGCAGAGTTCTACGCATTCCTCGGGAGTTGTATTCTCCTTTTCTTCGTACAGATTCTCGTTGTAGCGCATGTAAGACAACCTGACTTCTTCCATCTTCTGCCTTCCGATGAAAAGAGGAGTTCCGGGAGGCTGGCCAGCCTTTTCGTGCGCCCAGGAGGAATGGTTCTTTCTATCAGGCATATAAGAATCTCCCTTCAATAGACCGGAAACATCCGTATGAATCAGCTTTCAGTATAATGCTGTCCGCACAAATTTGCCAGACCTGTTAACATCCATCCGCGAGGGTTGCAGGATTGTAGTACTTTTTTCCGCAGGGCGTTGTTCCGCCGGGAATAATGTGCAATATTAAATTTCCAATGACGTGAAACAGTACTCCTTGCGATCGGGGCATATGCGAATAAAAATCCTTTACGAAGGTCATTACAGGACTCTTGAGGAAGATTTTCTAGAGCTGACTGAGAGGATACTGTCAGAAGGGAAACAACTGACAGTGGTATCCGCGGGAACCGGTCAGCTGGACCGTCTGAGAAAACTGCTGCTGGATACTTCCGGCGCCGGAATAATCGGAGGAATTGAATTCCTTCCCGGCATAAGACATCTTGCTCAGAAGATAAGCAGTATTCCGGCTCCTCTTGAGACTGTGAGTCATTCCGACAGAACTCTTTTTGCCCTTCATGCCATGGAGGGGCTGAAAAAAGGAGAATCTCTTTTCGATCTCAGGGAGAATACAGAAACTGCACATTCGATGGGATCTTTTTTCGAAGACCTCTTCGAGCATGGTATTACTCCGGAACTTTACGAAATCACATCTTTATCGCTTTCAGGAGGACAGACGGCTACTGAAAAAACTATCGGAAGAATACTGGGCAGGTACGGAGAAGAAAGAAACAAAGGTTACTTCTCCTGCGGGGATATGATCCTTAAGCGGGAAATCCCTGATGGAATCCGGGAAACGTACATTTTCTACGGTTTCTACGATTTGAACCCTTCACAGAGGCGATTCCTCAAAAGGTTCATGAGTTCCTCCGGGGAAACATACTGGTTCAGCCCTGTTTCAGAGAATTCACAGTGGAGCAGCGTTTATCTGCGGACAAGGCGACTCCTTCAGGACATTGGAATCGGTTCTCTGGTCAGGTCCGGAAACAGGAAGCAGATGAACAGCTTTGCCGGCTTCTTCGAGGCACTTCCTACGCAGTCAAGGCCATCGGTTCCGACAGATGGTTTTCGAATAACGGCTGTTTCAGGGGAAATCGGCTCATGCAGAGCAGTTCTGAAGCGCATCAGTGAACTCAGGGAAAAAGAGAACATCGAACTTGGTCATATGGCGGTTGTGAGGAGGAAACAGGAGGGGGAAAGTCTGGTCCGCCTGGCCCATCATGAAGGAATTCCGGTAAATGTGCCGTTGAAGGCAAAACTGTCGGAGATCCCGGAAGGTGAGTTCATTCTTAATCTATTGAATGCTGTTAATATGGATTTCTATTATGTCTATCTTGAAAGTCTTCTGGCATCAGGGATTCTGAAGGATGATTGTGCTGCGGATCCTTATGAAATAGCAGAAGTTGTTGAGAACAGCGGTATCAGGATGGGATTGGACAGATGGAGGGACTGGTACTCTTCGCTTGAAGCGGAAAGCAGGCTGGGTTCATTCCTGAGAAAACTGGATACTTTCTTCAGCGGATTGCCTCGGAAGGCACATCCAGGGGAATACATAAGACTTATAAGAACATTCTTTGAAGAAACCGCTTTGGAATCCGTGCGCCTGTCAATCATGGATTCTCTTTTTGATCCGGGTGCATTCAGATTCGCAGGAGAAGTATCCATAGCTCAGTTTGCCGATGCCCTGAAGCTCTATTACAAGGCGAAGGATGTTGTACTGAGGAAGCCTGATCGTGACGGTTTTCAGTTTCTTACCATAGAGAAGGTAAGGGGAAGTCTGTTCGACAGTGTTCTGCTGATGGATATGGAGGAAGGGATTTATCCCGGCTCTCCGAATGAGGACCCCAGGCTAAGCGATGAGCTCCGCGAAAGGCTCCAGATGACACTGAAAACCGAAAGGGAAATCGAGGACGGATTTCTTCTTAGACAGGCGGGAGAAGCTGCAGTTGAAACCCTGGACATCATTTACAGAGAACAGGATAGTGCGGGAAGCGAGCTGTCACCCTCTCCCTTTATTGCAGCCATTGTTCTATCTCAGGATGATTATTCTCCCGATCCTCTATGGTTCAGAAGAATCTCCTCATCTCCGGTTGAGCAGATTCTGAAAGGGTCCCATCCAGGCCAGAGCAGAGCCAGGGCTGCCTTTGAAGGTGATTATCCCGGCGAGTCTGTGTTCGCCAGTGCCCTTAAAGCCGAGAATTCACGCATGAATTACAAAGGTTTTGATGAGTACGACGGCATTTTAAGCTTGTCCCCTGTCCGGAGAGACATTTTCAGCCCGACATTTTTTGAAAGATATGTAAGATGCCCATTCGCGTTCCTGATGGAAAAAGGCTGGAAAATTGGAAGAACTGAGATCAGTGATATAAGCAGTTCGCCCGATCCAATGATAAAAGGAAGTATGGTCCATGAAGCGGTAGAAGAAATAATTGAAAAACACGGTTTGAATCCTTCAAAGGAAGAAGTGGAAAGCATTATCAGAAGAACGGCCGCTTCGTACAAAATCGCCTGCAGGCTTGGAGCGGAGTATTTGAAGGAGATTTTCATTGAGAAGCAGACGGAAGTTATTGCAGCAAGCCTGTACAATCTTTCAGTAACCGGATGGAAGTATCTGGATAAGGAAAAGTACCTGGAAGGTCATCTGGGAGAACTGAGGATTAACGGTAGAATTGATCTTATTATGGAGGATAGCGATTCAAACCTTGTTCTTCTTGATCTGAAGACAGGCATTCCTCCCGCGTTAAAAGGTATTGAGTATGGAAAACTCTATCAGCTTCCATTTTACTATAAACTGGCTGGAGAAAACTATCCCGACAGAAGTATAGCTGTTATCGCTTATGCGTCTATTTCGGACAGTACCCCGGGGAAACTGAGCAGTTTAACCGGTCATGAAATGGAAGAACGTATGGGAGCGGTTCAGAAAAACGCTGAGAGAATCGTATCCATGATCCGTGACGGCCTTTTTCCGCCGATTCCAACATCAAGTTGCGATTACTGTGTCTACAAGGGGTTATGCAGAAGAACCCCCTTTGACAGGGTAAAAGGGAAAGCGCAATCAGACAGCAGAATGGAGATGTTCAGGGAGATAATGCTGAAACAATGAAGAACAGAACCGCACCGGGGGATCAGAAGTCAAGAGAGGTTATTCTTCAGGAAACCGAGAAGAACGTTTTTGTACAGGCCAGCGCGGGTACAGGCAAGACAACGCTGATGGTTGACAGGGTTGTTGAACTCGTCAGAAAGGGTATCCCGCTGGATAAACTTGCGGTGGTTACCTTTACCAATCCTGCAGCTGCCGAACTCCGGGTCCGTATAAGGAATAAACTGCGGATAGAGAGCAGCAATGGCAGCAGAGAGTGCGCCTCCGCCCTTAAAGTGTTTCCTTCGGCATGGATTTCCACAATACATGCCTTTGCCTCAAGAATTCTGAAGGAGTATTTCAACTTCGCAGGAGTAGATCCTTCATTTTCAACTACAGAAACCCACTTCACTCCAGTTGAGATTAACCGCGAATGGGACCGGTGGCTCCTTGAATTTGATTCAGAGAAACCTGGCCATGATACGGAAGTGCTGATAGAGACCGATACACAGATGCAGAAGGAAATAGCCCTCGGTATTGAAAAGAGACGATGGCTCAATTCAGTTGATAATGTCGGAGGATGTGCTGCAGCAACAAGAATTTTTGAAGAATATATCGATAAATACGAATCGGCAATTGAATCAATCCTTCAGAAATGCACAGATCAGTCAGACAAACTATTCATGGGAGGCACGGCTTTTCTTGAAGGGGTGAGGAAGCTGAAGAATAGTTTACCGAACTGTGATAAAGAAGATGTGATCAATCTGTACTCTCTTATACATACCGGGCGCGGAAGCATTAAAAACTGGGATGACAAAGAAAGGGCAAAGCAAATTCTTGGTGAGGCCAGGGAGCAGTTCAAGAGAATAGCGCCGGTTATCATGTCAGGCGAACTGACTGAAAAGACCTGGAGATTTGCCGGTGCCTTCGCAAAAGAACTGCGAAATAAATGGGACAGTGACAGAAGCAGGCTTTCATACAACGATCTCCTTTACACTGCGTGGAAAGCCATAGCCCGAAGCAGACAGCTTGCCACATGTTTAAAGGAGAGATTTCATCACATTCTGATAGACGAATTTCAGGACACCAGCTCGGAGCAGACCGCGCTGTTTGAAGCTTTTCTGCAGCAGAAGGGCAGGCTGCCTGATGGCTGTATTACTGTCGTGGCAGATGACAAACAGTCCATATACGGATGGCGTAATGCCGACATTGAGACTTACAATGATTTCAGAAACAGGCTTGAGGAAAGCGGGGCTGTTTCTGAGACCATAACCACCAATTTCCGCAGCAGCCGGAGCATCATAAGGTTCGTAAACACCTTCGGGTCACAGCTGTTTTCAAATCAGACACCCGAAGAAGGACCATTCGGTTGTGAGTACTCCCCAATTGAGCCACGTCCCGGAGCTCCGGAAGGTGAACCGGTCACAGTAGTAACTCTTCCCGATATGCCTGATGAACTGAAGAGCATCTACAATAAGAATGCCTATATAACCCTTCTTCAGGCGGAGTGGTTTGCCGATTACCTGAAAAATGGTCTCAATGATGGCAACGTTCCCGAAGACTACGCTCTGCTTTACAGATCGGGAACCCATCTGCACCATTTCATTGATGTGCTTGAAAGGGAGAGTATACCCTACTATGTAAGCTCCTCCCGGGATTTTCTCCTCCGTGCGGAGATAAATGATCTGCGGGAACTTATCAGGTGCCTGCTGTATCCCGGTGACAGTCTGGCCTGGATACATACACTCAGGTCTCTCTTCTTCGGGCTTTCCGACGACGTAATCAGCAGGGCTGTTGAGTCGGGAACGAAGGGGTATTCCGGACAGGCCTCTGAATGCCCACGGGAGGTAGGAGAAGTCAATGAGCAGCTTAGAAGATTCAGACGGTCCATTCTTGCTATACCGTTTGCGGACTTTCTTTTTGAGCTTTTTTTCCAGTCTGAGATGATAACTGTGTTAGCGGCTGTGAAGTATCAGGAAACAAGGAGACTTGGGAATCTCCAATACATTCTGGAGCGAGTTTTATCCGGAGAAATTCGATCACCCATTGAGCTTCTTCATACTCTTGATGAGAAGCTTGCCCCCGAGCGAACGGAAGAGCCTTCATCTGTTCCCGCAGAAGGGGGCGCCGTAACGATTTCAACTATTCACGGAGCCAAGGGGCTGGCATGGAAACATGTGGTTATTGCATCGATGCCGACCAGCTCACACAGTAAAAGCGGGAAAGTAATTTCATACGATCATCGGAATATGGCCGCCTTCAATCTGTGTGTATCCATGGGCGGTTCCGGCAGAAACGGAATGAAATCACCGTTCTGGCCGGAGATCACTGAGATAAGGGAAGCGCGGGAGAAAGCAGAACTGAGAAGGCTGCTCTATGTCGCTGTTACAAGACCCAAAGATTCTCTTGCGATTTTCGCGAAACCAATGGATAAACTGAATAAATCCGATGGGTCTATACTGTGGCAGAGCCTGCAGTCGGCGATAGTCAAAGATCCGGAATGCTGCGCGGTTGATGATATCCTTCCAATGAAACAATTTCCAAAGTTCCCTTCAGGAAAACTCGAAGTCGAAATCACCGATAATGTGCAAATTCCCGATGTGGGAGCTCTATTTGAAGTTGATCCGGAACCCGATGGATGGCAAAAGCAGGGGGCGGCAATTGGTGACTGTGTCCACGCAGTCATGGAGAAGATAGATTTTTCATCACCGGATGAATGGTTCACCGAAAATGAGAAATATCTGAAGAGAGTATATGGAGACGACTATGAAGAAATAAGGGAACTCTCCCTCAACTTCTTCTCTATGAAGCTGCCATTTGATCCTGAAAGATCGGAAATCCTTGGAAAGGAATACCCTTACTTTGTGAAAGCGTCCGGAGGGATAAAGAAACGTTACATTGACCTTCTCCTCAGGGATAACGGGAAACTTACTGTTGTTGATTACAAGACGGACAGTTTCAGAGGTTCTTCCGCGGAGGAAGTTACAGAGAGTTACATCGAGAAGCAGCGGCATTACCTTCGGGACATTTCAGAAATATTCGGCGATCAGGCCTGCGGGTATCTTGTATTCCTGAGGGAGAAAATTGTTTATCCGGTTCTACCGTAGTAACCGGTGATTGAAAGGAATAAGCACTGTAAATGTTATTGTACGGAAAGAACGTGTTTGAGGAAACGATTGCCAATAACAGTCAGTTAATAGACAGGATATACATCAGACAGGGATACGAAGATCGCTATGCTGCCAGGATCAGGGACAGGAGCTTGATAAATCTGGTTCAGGAAGAATTCTTCAGAAAAAATCTGAATGGCAAAAAGCACCAGTTCGTTGCGGTTGAATTCGGGAGCTTTCCCTTCAAAAGCTACACATATCTGAAAGATCATTTTGATAATAATAACATTTTTATTTTGCTTGATTCCATAAAAGATCCCTGCAATCTGGGAAATATCATCAGGACTGCCTGCGGATTGAATATTGACGGGATCATACTGACCAAAGACAGAACTGCAGGAATAACACCTGCCGTGTTTGCTGCTTCATCCGGGTATGTGAACCGGATGCCAATAATAAGAATCACAAATCCCTCGAATATGGTGAAGATGTTCAGGAAATGGTCTTACTGGGTTGCTTCAGTTGATGTGGATGGAAAGACCAGCATTAAATCAGATGCCGTTGATATTCCGTTACCCGTAGTTGTTGCTTTCGGAAGCGAAGGCGAAGGAGTCAGAGATCTCTACAGGAAAAAGGCTGACTTTTCGATCAGAATTCCACAAAAAGATGGTTTTGATTCGTTTAACCTGGCAAATGCTGTCACAATAGTGATGTGGGAACTCAGCAAACAGAAAATCTGAGAAGATCTTTTTACGGTTCTGTCGGAGTAAACGCCAATTGAAAGGGCAGGAATCCGATACGGTTCCCGCCCGACGTGAGATTAGATTAAAGTGAACAAAAAGCGGTAGCGCCTCCCCAGCTTTCTGTGAGCCCCGCGTATTCACCGGTATCCGGATCTGTCACCCAGAGGGTTCCTTCCCAGATAGTGTATACAAGGCCGTTCGCGACAGCCATTTCTCGGACTCCATCGTATCCGCCGCCAAGGCTGGTGTAATCCCCCGTGCGTGGGTTCACCTTGTAGAGATTATCACCCTGTACAACGAAAAGAGCGCTGGAGCTTCCTGCAACCGCTGTAGTCCCATCGTATGATGAGGGAAGTTCTGTGAAGTCTCCAGTGTCAGCATCCGTCCTGTATAGAACATCATTCTGGATCACCATGAGGGCTCCTCCGGCCCAGGCGATAAACTGAGTACCATCATAATTTCCCGGAATACTTGCCCAGTCGCCATTAGAGAGGTCTACTTCGTAAATGATGCCGCTCTGACATCCATACAGGGCATCCGAGCTGGCTGTTAAAGCGTTTGATCCTTCCCATGTTGAAGAGAGGGATTCCCACTCTCCATCATCAGGATCCGCTATATAGAGATTGTCCCCCTGTATGGCGTAAAGGTATCCCTGGCACGAAGTCATAAGCTCAGTGCCTGTCCAGGAAGATGAAAGGGAGCTCCATGTGCCGTCGGAGGGATCTACACTGTACAGGTAGTCTCCATCGATGGCGTAAAGCCACTCAGCACTCGATGTACCTGCCACAGCCAGCAGCACTGCAGCTATCAGTACAAATATTCTCATTCTATCTCCTTTCTTGAAGTGTAAAACTATTTCAGAGTAAGGAACCCGTTCAGATGCCATCCCATCCATCGATCAAAGCCAGCATCCACCACACGGCTCTGCCCTTCTGTCTGCAGCTTTCATATGTGGTATGCCCGGCCTCGTTTCCGTTGAATTGCTCATGCTCAACCGGAATTTCGTTTCCCGTCCATGAGTATGTGTTCTGTTCCCACTGGGATGTTGAAGAATTGTACCACCAGGCATCAAGATCGGCAAAATCGTACAGTATCTTACTGTTGTTTTCGCAGAACTGCCTTATCTGCTGGTTACGAAGATACCTGTTGTACCCTTCACTTCCCGTATTCTGGGCGTTGCCTGTCATGTATACGAAAGTAACACCGGAAAATTCAGTTTCAAGAACTGAGATGGAATCGATATAAGTCTGTACCTGATTTTCACTGTAGTGATCAAGCTGGCAGCACCAGCACCACATGCAGACATTAATCGTCGGATTGTTCGTGAGAACATCCCTGGTCATGTTCATTCCATCGGAGGATTCCCAGAAAAGCTCCGGAGAGATGTAAGTATTTCCCTCCTGACCATCGAATACACAAAGAGCTCCGGCAATATCTGGCAGATAGGAACTTCCTATATCTACATCGTAGGAGGAGTCATCCGATTCTATCAGTTCAAGGCCAGTTGTAAGCTGCCCGCCATGAGATGTATGGGCGTAGTGCATACGGATATCGGATTGAACGCTGTCGATCCACTGAACGGGAATATCATTCAGATCCGCACAGTTATGATCTATCTGACCGGCGAAACTTCCGCCTCCCGGATTGCCACCTCCAGGATCGGCAGGATTTCCATCGGAGCAGGTTGTTGTTAAAAGTAAAAAAACCAGAGCCGCTGGGGGTGTGAGTATCTTCATGATACCGAATACAAAGCTATAAGCCATAATTGCATCCTTCCGTTACACATCACTTCAATTTATATCCTGTCATCAGCTTCTTTTTCATTGATAAATTCATCCAGTCCGATTTATTTCCCTTAAAAGTTAAAACTTCAATACAAGCATAATTCAATATCCACTAATATGAAATACGTATCCTCGACCCATAATAGATGAAGTTAATTACCATGAAAAAGCGGGAGGGCTAAACCATCCCGCATATTCAACTTAACTCAGTTGATGTGTTTTCACCTTCATCAGTACCCGTTCCATATAAGCCATGATCCGAAAAATGGATTCGAGAGTTTGTATGTGTCTTTGTAGCGATAGATGATTTTCAGTTTAACGAGACGCTTGATGGCTGCCTGAACCGATGAAGTGGTTCCAATCCCTGTTACTTCCAGAAATTCTGATGATAAGGCTTTTATTGAGTCCGTTCTGGCAAGTCCAACAAGACATCTGAGCTGCTGTCCGGTAAGATGCATGAGTGTGGCTTCGTAAGCTTTTTTCTCACGGGCAAATATCATTTTAAGACCGTTAGCAAGACGCTCCTCCGATATTAGTTCACCGGCTGATGTTGAATCCCACATGCAAGCGCAGAGTTCCTGTACATCACCCGGTATGTTACCCGCTTTCTTGATGATGGCATTTACAGTTTCAGCTGAAACAGTTCTCCTGCCCGATGCGAACTTCTTTCTGAGAAAAGGCACAAATGTTTTGTTATCTATAGATCCTACCTCCAGTAATGCTGCTGACTTGAAGAAAGGACTTTCCGGATCGGTAAAGATACCGTTCATTTGATTTCTGACACTGCCGGCGAAGAAGTAGGTGATATTGCTCTGGAACTGTATACTGCTTCTCAGTAATGCAAGAGCTTTGGACGATTCATGAATATTGAGAACATCCTGAAACTCGTCGAAGGCAACGATAAGTTTCGTTTTACTGCCGAGTTCAGCAGCGAGGTTAAGAATTCCCTCGATAGAGTCCGGTCTCATTCCCATTCTCGAATCGAAGGATACGGCTGGAAATCCTGTGATCGGATCCATCGACAGTGATGGTCTGAGTTGAGAAAGCGTATTAAGAAGTTTTCTCTGAAAAGAAACCCTGTGCTCAGCCCTGACTATGGATGTTATCATCCGCCTGCACAGATCATCGATAGTTTTCACTTCGAGCAGATCTATGTACAGAAGTTTATAACCCGGGAGTTTTTTAACAGCTTCGTGGATAAGAGATGTTTTTCCCGTCCGTCTCTCACCCTGTAGAAACACGTTCTGCCCGGCATCTGCATAATTCATAAGCTGTTTAATCAACAGTGGTCTTGGACAGAAATCCCTGTCACTTACAACCTGACCATAGCTGAAGGGATTCATTTCAAAACCTCCTTATTACGTAGATTAACATAACGTAGTTTAACGTTACGTCAAGTTGCATAATGCATCTGAAAGAATAGATTATCCGGGGGTTGATCTCAGGTTTGCTTCTTAACATCTGAAGCCGAGTCTGTGCTATTCGATCACAACGAATTCTGTGCTCCACTGTCTTCTGGAGTCGCCCGTCTGCCTTCAACACTGCCCGATCTTCTACCTGTTAACTGAAACAGGACAGGTCAATCATCTGGCTGGTACGCTCTGTGCGGGAGAAGAAGCTGCCTGTGATTCCGGCGAGACAAAACGTCAGTCTATATTTTCGTAAGAGTAATAGGATCGTACTTGTATACGGAGTCATTCATGGCCTCTTCGAGAGTGTTCCACTCACTATAGGTTCTTATGTCGACAGTGCTTGCTGGCTCGCTCAGCCACCCCATCTTCTGGTATTTATCCGTGTACACGGGATGGCTCGTCCATCTGTAGATGCAGGTGTTGGCATCGTTATCATATTCAAGTATTTGAGATTCCAGATTATCCATCTGACTAAAATTCCAGCTCATTGATGAGTTCAAGATAGACAGAGTGAAATCATCGCCACTCCACTCGCCTTGCCACATTCCGATTATCTCGATGTCTTCGCCTCCGGTCTCTACGGGATTACCATCGTTCCCACAGGAACAAACCGTCACCAACATGATTCCCAGAACGAACATACTTTTCAGCGCTTTCATTTTCCACTCCATTCTGTCTAACATGTTCTTAAGCGAGTGTAGCCTTTTATGCTCCGCTGATCAATTGGACAATGGATTATTCTCAATTCCGTGATATGCTCACAAAGCAGCCCATTCGTCCCAATAAGCCTCTGATTTCTGCCTGAAATTAACCATACTTACCGAAACCACCCAGGTCAACAAAACAAGCAGCGAACAAGCTCCGGGAACACCACATGAGGATAGATATGGGCATGGGTCATTCAATGCAGTCTCAGGTTAAGAAGTACTCAGTACTCTATGATCGCCAGCACATTATCATTGTCTGAATCAA
>JAUVLV010000019.1 GCA_030600545.1 Candidatus Aegiribacteria sp.
TGTTCAGCATCCTTCTCAAGGGCAGCATAACTGAATCTTATCCCCTCCGCCGGATCGAACCCCAGTTCATCAACGGCCTTCATAACGGCTTCCTCCGATTCAGCCTCGATTTCAACGAAGCGTCCAAACCAGAGTTCATCCAGACATATCTGGGCTTCACCAATTCTGCATTCCCTTCTTGTCTTTTCGTATCTGTACACAACTCCGTAACCCAGAAGCTCAAACAGTTTCAGCGCGTCCTCCTGGGAACATTCAAGAACAGCTTCCTCTTCATGCCGTACTTTCAGCGCAGTAGCTGGAAGAGGTCTTTTGATCGTTACAAGTGTACCTCTTTCGCAGTTCCTCAGGCGGAAAAGGGTATCCGTCTTTCTCAGAGGTCCTCCCATAAGATCCAGAACCAGGTTGTTCTCTCGGACGGCATCTCCGGGTTTAACTCCTATGATTTCCAGACGCTGCTCTACTTTTTGGAAATCTTCAACTCTGAACTTCAATTCCATTTCAAGCAATGTTACATCCACTTCTGCTTAAGACACTGATTGACCTTTTCAGTATGATAACTTAAATTCGACCGTTACGGAGGACTAGTCTAATTGGTAAGGCAGCGGATTTGAAATCCGCCGGGTCTAATCCCTTCGGGGTTCGAGTCCCCGGTCCTCCGCCAAAAAAAGGAGCCCCTTGCGAGGCTCCTTCAAATCACAATATCGATACTGTTTAGAACATTCCTCCGTCAGTCATTACCCAGCTGCCGTTCTCGAGCATAAGTTCGACTTCCTGCTCCTGGGTCTGGCCCATGATGGTCATCTCGACGGTTACTACCGCAGTTTCGCCGTCAATTTCAGAGCCAAGGATCTCGAATTCCATGGCGGACATAACACTGAATATGCCCTGCATCATTTCTTTGTCTTCGTCTGACATATCGGTGATCTCAGAACGATCTTCTTCCGGCATATACTGCGCCATGGCATCTATATCACCGGATTTCATAGCATTGAACGCACCGTTAACAGCTTCCTCGGGAGTGCTTGCGCCGCCTCCGCCACCACCGCAGGCCATAACAACAAGGCCCATAACACCAAAAACAGCTAAAATCTTTCGCATTTGTAACCTCCATTTAGAGTATCAGAAGTATTGCAGATTCCGTGAGAATGGAAAATGTAACCCCTGAGTATCTGATTCGAACATCGAATACTACAACAACATCGGCTATTGCGTCAACAGGAACGAGATATTCATTCTACTTACGCATCTTCTGATGTAATGCAGATTTAAAAGAGTTGATCCAGAATCGGTGAACCTGTGACTTTCCATGATGAATCTTCCCATGTTAATTGGATAGAAAGGGAGTATCCTGAATTCCAGGTGAATACAACCTCAGCATTCCTGCCGTTCATGGAAGCTTCCTCCGAGATGACGTTTTCATGGGAAGGTATGTATACTCCGTCAAGCATTCTGGTAACGAAGTCGCCGGTTGTCATCCATTCAAGGTCCCATGTTGTCAGGTTCATGCCAAGTTCCCGAAGCAGTGTTCCCGCTATATCCGGATCATCCGCTGCAAGCTCTTTCAGCTGCCGATAGCTCGATTCTATCTGAATCCTGATGCTTTCGGACATCAGGTCCAGAAATCTTTCCCCATCACTGTACTCAACCGCCTCCAGCAGATCCCAGGTGGAATCGATCGGGGTTGATGATGCGACCGACACAACGGAGACGAGTACTGCTAAGATAATTATGGAATTCCGCAGTATATCCATGTTTTTCCTTTTCTGAAAACGCTGACTGAAACGTGTCCCGTAAACTTCGAGCTTATCCGGTGACTTCCAGCTTCAAAATGACCCTGCCATAATATATTTCCGGATTTGCTTATCACTACTTCCCCTGCTCCCGGAAGATGAAGTAAAACACTGTCATCTTCCCTTCTGGCCCTGAATCCCTTCGCGTTTCCATACAAAGCGTTACTCGTAAAACATGATCCTCTCTGAAGAGCTTTCAGTATCTGCTTCTCGGCGATTTCGTTGGAATCTGACATTCTGCCATCCAGAAGTATATGTGTTGTAAGCCTTCTGAACAGCATATCGTATGGAAAGACTTCAAACCTGATGCGTCCGACCCCGTATCTCAGGGCATGTGCATCCGGACATGCAATAGCGCAACCTCCGGTTCCCTCCCAAAACTTTATCGCACGGGGATCAGGATGTTCCACGTGCCTGTCGGGATTTATCAGCTTCGACGCCACGTTGAAACGTGAGATACCTTTCTTCCAGAGTGACATGTAGTTCCATACCTCCACCCCTGAAAGCCCGGCAGTATTTCCCGCTGTCCATGAATAGCTTCTTGTTCTGGGGAGTTTCCCCGGCTCTTCGGTAGGGTGAGCTGCAATGACTATACCGCCTTTTTCGTTTACGAATGATATCTGTTCCCTGGTATCCCACGTTCCGGGGAGCTCATCAATTCCATAGACCAGCAGATGGCTGTTTTCCGCTGAATCCTGCAGTTCGGTTCCGGCAAGAACAAAAAGAGATGAATTCCAGCCTCCGAAGCCCCTTTCCCTTGCGTCCAGTGTATTGTGATCGTTTATTCCAAGAATATCCACTCCCGCGGATATCGCCTTTTGAATAACCTCTTCTATCGAACCGGTTCCGTCGGATGCATCGGTGTGAACATGAAGCACGGCTTTTTTTTCAATCAGCATCGGAAATCATTTCAGAAAACGTCTGCAGCTTTCTCATGCCTGAATCGTCTTCGGAGTTTCATCATCTCGAATACACCCAGGAATATCAGTGCGGCACCAAGCACGAACAGCCAGTCGATTATCCCCGGTCCGCTGAAGTACAGAAATCTGCTTACGAAAGGTACATATACAGCTGTCAGTATAAGGCAGATGGATCCCATAATGGACCAGAGAAGAGTTTTATTGCTGAAGATATTCCTGTTGAAAACGGAGGTAAAATCGTATCTTCTGGAAAGTACATTGGCGAACTGGCAGAAAGCGATTGTCAGATAAGCGATTGTTGTCGCCCTGAGGTATGCAGTGGGAAAAGGCATCACTATATCGGAAGGGAAAACTTCCCCGGTTCGGAACATGCTGAACGCGTAATTGCCGAAAGCGAGCCCGCCTATCAGGACTCCGAGGAGCAGCACTTCCATGGACGATTGCCTGTTCATTATATGATCGCTTTGATTCCTGGGAGAAATCCGCATGACACCCTTTGCTGAGGGGTCAAATGTAAGGCATGTAAGGGGCATTACCTCAGCAAGGAGGTCGATGGCAAGTATCTGAAGGGCAAGGATTGGTATCGCCCAGTTTCCCAGAGCAACCGATGTAAGTCCTAATATCACGATTGCTAGTTCAGCCGCATTCGTGGTCATTGAGGCAAGAACAGTTTTCTTTAGATTACTGTAGATAGTCCTTCCTTCCCTGATTGCCTCTACCAATGTTGGAAAGCTGTCATCAAGAAGTATCAGTTCGGCGGCTTCCTTCGCGACATCGGTTCCTGTAATTCCCATGGCGACACCTATATCCGCACGTTTAAGCGCAGGAGCGTCGTTAACGCCGTCACCGGTTACAGCCACCACTTCCTTCTGATCCTCAAGAATGTTGACGATTCTAAGCTTGTGCGCAGGACTCACCCTTGAGAATATCACCGAATCATCCGTCATGAGAATCCGTGTAAGTTCCTCATCGTTCATGTCTTCCAGCTGTTCACCTGTGTAAACGGGTGGTTCCCCCGACCGGCACAGGCCTATTTCCCTGCCAATCGCTTTTGCGGTTATCGCATGGTCTCCTGTCATGATTACTATTCTTACTCTGGCTTTACGACATGCGGCTATAGCCTCTCTCACTCCTTCTTTCGGGGGATCGGTCATTCCCACAAGACCCAGGAAGACGACGTCTTTCTCAATTTCGTCCAGAACGTAATCACTTCCATTTAATTCCAGGGGGCGAAAGGCGATGGCCAGAACCCTGAGTGCCTGGTTGGAATACTCCTCGTTAACAACCTTTATTCGTTCTCTATCTTCATCGGTTACAGGTACAGCTTCCCCGTTTTTGTAAATGTACTTCGAAATGGCGAGAACACTGTCCGTTGCTCCCTTCATGGCCAGCTCTATCCTGTCGCCGAACTTCCGCACGGAACTCATCCTCTTTCTTTCGGAATCGAAGGGGAATTCGTGCAGTTCCGGGTTTTCTTCATCCTCAGTGGGGCTTCTGGTTCCCAGTTTTGTGGACATGGTCACTAGGGCGGCTTCAGTCGGATCTCCAACAGGATACCAGCTTTTATGTTCTTCATCAGGGGCATGTATTTCAGCATTGGATGCCATGGTTCCAGCATCCATCAATATCTCTATTTCATCTATCTGTTCCGCGTTCAAGGGGTTGCCATCCGAATCCAGTATGGAGCCCTCAGGCTTGTATCCTAATCCTTTAAGTTCGTATTCGCTGCCGTCGAACCAGACCTTTGTTACAGTCATTTCGTTTTTCGTCAGCGTACCTGTTTTATCCGTACAGATTACGGTAGTGGAGCCGAGGGTTTCAACTGAGGGAAGACTCTTAACTACTGCTTTCCGTTCAGCAAGCCTTCTACTGGCAGCGGTTAGAGCAACGGTTACCTGTGCGGGGAGCGCCTGGGGAACGGAAGCGACAGCAACACCGAGTGCGAGTATCATACTCGTCACTAGCGGGAATCCCTGCCAGAGAGCTACTCCGAAAAGCCCTATACTCAGGACAATAACTATTGCTGTCAGCCATTTTGCAAGGATTCCAAGTTCCTTCTGCAGAGGGGATTTAACAGTAGCAGTTTCCTGGGTCATACTTGCTATCTTACCCATTTCGGTGAACATGCCGGTTCTGACAATAACCCCC
Organism: Candidatus Aegiribacteria sp.; assembly: GCA_030600545.1. Classification (GTDB taxonomy): domain Bacteria; phylum Fermentibacterota; class Fermentibacteria; order Fermentibacterales; family JCC-6; genus Aegiribacteria. Next base: position 4,859 of record JAUVLV010000019.1, read on the forward strand.
GTCGCGCTTCCTGTCGCAACCGTTGTACCCATGAAGGCCATGTTTTCCTGATCGGATATTATGCATCTGTCCGCGATAGCGTTGGTATGCTTCTCCTGGGGCATGGATTCACCTGTAAGTGAAAATTCCACCGTTCGTAAGTCGAAGGATTCAAGAAGCCGTATATCTGCAGGTATCTTATCCCCCGCCTCAACTTCGACTATATCCCCGGGCACAAGCATGCCCTGTGCTATCTCGGTAAGCTCTCCATCCACCATTACTTTAGCCGGGGATTTGATAAGCTCCTTCAGCCGCTCAAGTATTTTTCCGGCCTTGTACTCCTGAATGAAACCGATAATGGCATTGATAATTACTATTACGAACATTACGGTGCCATCCCGATAGCTGCCAATGACAAACGAAATTATTCCCGCTGCTATGAGTACAAGAACAAGCAGATCCCGGAACTGCTTTAGTAATACCATCCATTTCGGAACAGTTACATCTGCAGCAATTTCGTTGGAACCCACCCGAGAACGTATCTTCTCAGCGGTCTTTCTGGATAATCCTTTTTCAGTGGATCCAAGATTTTCAAGGGTTTCCCGCGGAGTCAGACGGTAATACTCGGTATTCTCCATAAGTGCCGTTCCGTCGCTGTTTTTCTGCATATTACCACTGTTTCCGTTTGTTTGATTAACTGATTCCGAGCGGGTATGGCCAGCACTCTCCTGAAAAGACGGGTTACTTTCTCCTGCGCTTTATCTCTTTGATAACGAGGGGAATAATTTCGAAGAGGTCCCCTACAAAACCCTCATCACAGAATTCGAAGATCGGGGCGGATTCATCTTTGTTGACGGCAAATATTCTGTCAGATGACTGCATCCCCACCCTGTGCTGAACAGCTCCGGATATACCGCACGCGATGTAGGTTTTAGGCTGCACGGTTTTTCCGGTCTGTCCAACCTGGTGCGGGTAAGGAATCCATCCTGCATCGATGGCGGCGCGGCTTGCTCCGATACTTCCGTCGAGAAGGTCGGCAAGCTCCTCAAGCAGAGCAAAGTTCTCTGGAGCTTTAAGCCCTCTGCCGCCTGACACTATTACCTCAGCTTCTGTTATATCGATTTCTCCCTCATCCAGCGGTTTGAACTCCAGCACTTCAGTTCTGCTGGCCAGATCTTCGGGAGACAGTTCTATCTTCTCAATTTTCCCTTTTCTGGCATCATCGGGTTCATTGGCTTTCATAACCCTGGGTCTTACAGTCGCCATCTGAGGCCTGGTATCCGAACATACGATAGTTGCCAGTATATTCCCTCCGAAGGCGGGTCTTGTCTGAAGGAGACCTCCGTTTGCAGGATCAATTGCCAGTTCTGTACAATCGGCAGTAAGACCGGTGTTCAGATTCTTGGAAATTCTGGGCATGAGGTCGCGGCCTGTGGTAGTTGCCGCAGCCAGTACAACTGCTGGTTTTTGTTCGATTATCAGTCTCTCAGTAATTCTGGAGAAAGGTTCGGTTCTGAAATGCTTAAGTTGCGGGTCTTCCGCAAGATATACAGTGTCCGCACCATAACCGATGAGTTTATCCGGCCAGTCACCGGCTTCTTCGGTAAGAAGAACCACCGATATTTTGCTTCCGTCGACCTCAGCCAGCCTTCCGGCTTCTCCCAAGAGTTCAAGTGTACTGTGATCAACCATGCCGTCACGCTGCTCGGCAAGAACCATGATACCCGAATACTGATCCATCTCTATCTCACCCGATTCTCCGGTCCGTATTATTATGGCTCCGAAAGAACAGGATGATTCACAGGCTCCGCACAGTGTGCATTCATCACTGATAACAGCCAGATCATCCTTCATTGAGATGGCCCCAAAGGGACATGCCGGCACGCATGCGCCGCAGCCTACACAAGTCTCTTTGCGCACTTCAATACTTGCCATTACCTGCCCTCCTTCCCAAGGAGGGAATCGACCATAAGTCTGGCCAGTTCCTCCGGTTCCCCATGGTGGATCTCTCCGTCAGAGAATGTTTCAGGAGTTGTGATCTTCACAACTCTTGTGGGTGATCCGTCCAGACCCACTTCATTCTCTGGCAGCTTAAGATCCTCAATTCCCCAAACGGGTATTTCGATCTTCCTGGCTTTCATTTTACCTCTAAGGGAAGGAAGCCTGGGTGTGTTTGCATCTTTGAGCACAGTGATGACAACAGGAAGGGAGGATTTGATTATCTCACAGCCGCCTTCAACGTACCGTTCAGAAATAATACTGTTTTCATCGATTTCCAGTACTTTGCCAACAAATGTTACCTGCGGCCAGTCAAGTGATGCTGCTATACTGGGACCAGTTTGAGCTGTGTCTCCGTCAATTGCCTGTTTACCGGTCATGACGATATCTATATCTCCCAATTTTTCCACGGCCTTTGCCAGAGTATGGCTTGTAGCCCAGGTGTCCGCCCCGGCAAACGCCCTGTCGGAAAGAAGAATCGCTTCATCAGCTCCCATGGAAATTGCTTCTCTAAGTACCGCTTCAGCCTGGGGAGGTCCCATTGTTATAACTGTAACGGTTCCTCCAAGCTCATCTCTCCATTTCATCGCCTCTTCGAGAGCATACTCGTCGAAGGGGTTCAGTATCGAAGGTACTCCCTCGCGGATAAGTGTACCCCGCTCTTCATCTATCCTCACCTCAGCTGTATCGGGAACCTGTTTTACTGCAACAACTATCCGCATTACTACTTCCCCCTGGCGGCTGTTTCCTTGATCAGCGCAGAGGCTATTACGCTGCGCTGGATCTGGTTTGTACCTTCGTATATCTGTGTGATCTTGGCATCCCTCATCATTTTCTCGACAGGATACTCCTTCATATAACCGTAACCGCCAAGGATCTGTACGGCGTCCGTGGTAACTTTCATGGCAACATCACTGGCAAACACCTTTGCCATGGCGGATTCCTTCTCGAACTTTCTTTCCCCGGCATCTATCATCTTTGCTGTACAGTAAACCAGAGCCCGTGCAGCCTCTGTCTGGGTTGCCATATCAGCCAGCATGAACTGAATTCCCTGGAAGGAATCTATCCTCTGACCGAACTGCACCCTTTCGGAGGCGTACTTTGCCGCTTCGTCAAGGGCCCCCTGTGCGATACCAACAGCCTGTGCTGCTACTCCCGGACGGGATGTGTTAAGGGTTTTCATGGCCACTATGAATCCGTAGCCTTCTCTCGATATTATATTCTCAGCGGGAATTTTGCAATCCTCGAATATCAATTCCATTGTTGAGGATGCTCTTATACCCATCTTGTTCTCTTTTTTGCCGTAGCTGAATCCTTCTGTACCCTCTTCAACTATAAAGGCGGTAAGCCCTCTGGCACCTCTTGAAGGATCGGTCTGGGCAATAATTGTATAAATCTGAGCTTCCCCACCGTTCGTTATCCACTGCTTGGTTCCGTTGAGAATGTAACTGTCCCCGTCTTTTACAGCTTTTGTCTTTACTGCACCGGCATCGCTTCCGGCTTCAGACTCTGTGAGAGCGAAAGCTGCAAGCTTCGCGCCGGATGCAAGATCGGGAAGGTATTTTTTCTTCTGTTCATCGGATCCTGATATAAGTATAGGCATGGCTCCCAGTGCGTTTGCGGCGAATGATACCGCAACACCTCCACAGGCCTTGCTCAGCTCCTCCGTTGCCACGGCAAGAGCCATTGAACCGCCACCGAAAATCTCTGCTGAACCGCCGTAAGCTTCAGGGATGTATATCCCAAAAAGGTCGCTGGCAGCCATAACCTTAATAATCTCTCGGGGGAACCTGTTTTCCTCATCAAGCTTCGCTCGGACAGGAACGATATACTTCTCAGCTATCTCCGCACATATTTCCTTTATATCATTCAATTCTTCAGAAAGATAATAATTCACTTCAAACCTTCCTCTCGAGTTTTTCCAACGCTTTCTCAGCAGCCTTTTCTCGGGCTGCTTTTCTGGTCAGTCCGATACCGGTTTCAGCTTCCTTCCCGGCAATACTTACAGTTACTGTAAAAACCGGGCTGTGATCGGGTCCCCGTCTGCCGGTAATCTTGTATTCAGGAAGTTTCATGCCTTTTGCCTGACAGTACTCCTGAAGACGGCTCCGGGCATCGGGCAAGGGGCCGTTATCAATAGACCGCTCCAGTATTTCCCTTGTAACGAATTCCTTCGCCGACTCAAGACCTGAATCAATATATATTGCACCAATCAGAGACTCAATAACATCCGCTGCTATAGACTCTATTGCACTACCGGAACTCACGAAACCTCTGCCTGTATGAACCCTTCTGTCAAGCCCCAGTCTTCTGCCATGTTTCGACAGATTTCCCTTTTGAACGATCCTTATCTTCCGTCTGGTCAGGTCTCCTTCCGATTCGTCAGGATATTCAGTAAGAAGATATTCCCTTGTTACAAGCTCCAGCACGGCATCACCCAGAAACTCCAGTCTTTCATAATCTTTGCCGGTACTTTCTTCGTTTATACTGGAACTGTGGGTAAGAGCTGCTTCAAGAAGGTCACTGTTGCCGAAATTGTATTTGATAATCTCCTCAGTCTCAGACAGAGGATCCCCGGTCATAAGATTACTTTCCTGAATACTTCTTAAGAGCGAGTGTTACATTATGCCCGCCAAACCCCAGAGAATTGGAAAGAGCGTATTCGATAGAAACTTTTCTGGCTTCTCGAGGTATATAATCGAGATCGCAGCCTTCGCCAGGATTTTGCAGAGTGGCGGTGGGGGGCAGAATGCCATCTCTCAGCGCGAAAGCGGTGAAAATAGCCTCTACAGCACCGGCTGCGCCCAGCATATGCCCCGTAACTGATTTAGTGGATGAAACGGGTATTTTCATAGCGTTCTCTTTACCAAATACTGTTTCTATGGCTTTTGATTCGTTGATATCATTCAGAACCGTAGATGTTCCGTGGGCATTTATATAATCCACATCCGACGGTTTAATCCCTGCATAATCAATGGCGATTTTCATAGCCCTGGCCGAACCTTCCCCGTTTTCGGCAGGTGCCGTGATGTGGAAAGCATCGCATGTCATACCTGAACCCGCAACTTCAGCGATTATGTTCGCGCCGCGGTTCAGTGCATGTTCCATATCCTCAAGCATCACTACAGCTCCGCCTTCAGATAGAACGAAACCATCACGGTCTTGGTCGAAGGGGCGCGAAGCGGTTTTCGGGTCGTCGTTTCTCGTTGAAAGGGCTTTAAGCTGGCAGAATCCACCTACGCCGGTCAGTGTCAGCGGGGCTTCGGAACCACCCGCAAGAATAGCGTCCACTCTTCCCAGTTTAATCATGTCTGCGGCTATAGCTATTGCATGACCGCTGCTTGCGCAGGCGGTAACGGTGCATAGATTAAGTCCCTTTGCGCCGACATCAATACCGACTCTTCCGGCGGCTATATTGCTTATCATCATGGGACAGAAGAAAGGACTCATCCTGCTTACGCCGCGCTCCATTGCTATTTTATGCTCGCGTTCGAGAGTGGTAATACCGCCAATGCCGGAGCCTATGATAACACCAAGTCTTTCGGGTTCAATACTGTTTACAATATCCGAATCCTCGTATGCTTCCCGGGCTGCTATCATGGCAAACTGTGTGTACCTGTCGATTCTTTTTGCAAGTTTCCTGTCGAAGTAATCCAGAGGATCGAAATCCTTTACCTCTCCGGCAATCTGACTTGTGAACTGCTCCGGATCAACGATGGTCATTCTCCGGATTCCGCTTCTGCCGGACAAAGCACCCTTCCAGTTTTCAGAAACCGTATTCCCGACAGGCCCGATAATGCCGGCGCCAGTGATTACAACACGTTTTTCCATAGAATCACTCCCCTGTCTTTAAACATAGTATTATGTAATCCATCTTATAGTACCGCACCGCAGTAAATCCACTGCGGTGCGTTTCAATTACTGGATTCACCAATTAATTGTCGAGATCTTTATTCTTCAAATACTCGACAACTTTGCCAACCGTGGTAAGCTTGGTTGCTTCATCTTCATCAATGCGGAGCCCAAAGGCATCTTCAAAGCCCATGATGAGTTCGTACTGGTCAATGGAATCGGCACCGAGGTCGGTATCGAACTGAGCTTCCATCGTTACCTGCTCGGGTTTGACTCCCAGCTTATCGATTATGATTTCGGTTACACGGGTTTCAAGTGACATATTCTATTCCTTTCTCACGTTGTAAGTCCACCATCTACCGGAAGTACTATTCCGGTAATATAAGAAGAAACATCATTAAGTAGAAAATGCACGGCATCAGCAATATTTTCAGGCTGACCCATTCTCTTTACTGGAACCCTGCTTGCATAATCTTCCCTGACCTCTTTAGAAAGTTCTCTGGTCATTTCCGTTTCGATAAATCCAGGAGCTATTGCGTTCACCCGGATATTGCGAGCGGCAAATTCCCTCGAGAGGGCTCTGGTTAAACCAATAAGACCAGCTTTTGTGGATACGTAATTAGCCTGTCCAGCCGCCCCCAGTAAAGCAACTACCGAAGAAATATTAACAATGGATCCTTCCTTCTGACGGAGCATCAAGCGGGAGAACGCCCTGCACATCAAGAAAGCACCTGTAAGATTCACGTTGAGGACAATATCCCAGTCACTTTTTTTCATTCGCATAATGAGACCATCACGTGTTATTCCCGCATTGTTTACAAGGCCGAATACAGAACCCAGTTCTTTTTCGATCCTCCCGGATACATCTTTGACAGCATCTTCATCTGTTACGTCAAGAATCCAGGGGCTGAAAGCATCTCCGAGTTTACCGGATGCTGCCATTAGATCATCCTCAAGAACATCGCACCCGGCCACCGACCATCCGGAACTGACAAGCTTCCTGGAAATAGAATACCCGATACCCCTCGCGGCACCTGTCACAACTGCAATTCTGTTCATCATTACCCCCTGTCAGTTCCTACCAGTGCAGTATCATCCCGCCCCATGTTAGTCCAGCACCAAATGCCGCGAGAACAACAGTGCTTGTTTCTTTTATCGTGTTATCCCTCACAGCCTCATCAAGCGCCATTGGAATGGTAGCGGCAGATGTATTGCCATACTTCTGAATATTTATATAAACCTGTTCCGGCTTAAGTTCAAGTGCCCTGGCAGTTGCGTCGATTATTCTCAGATTCGCCTGATGAGATACAAGAAGATCAACGTCCTTTTTCTCCGTTCCATCCATCTTAAGGGCTTCCATACATGAATCATGCATCGTCCTTACGGCATACTTGAAAATCCTGGCACCATTCATATGAATGGTATGTTCCATATTATCAACAGTTTCATGCGAAGCGGGCTTCTTCGACCCTCCTGCAGGCTGAAAAAGGTGTTTACCCATGGAGCCATCACTGCCCCAGTGCCAGCCTCCAAGCCTTCCTCCGGGCCCTTCTGAAGATACCGCAACTGCTCCAGCGCCATCCCCAAAAAGGATGCAGCTCGACCTGTCGGTCCAGTTGGTAATTTTGGTCAGGCAGTCGGCGCCCACTATTATCATCCTGTCCATCATTCCCGATTCAATGAATGCCTTTGCCTGCACCAGTCCGTAGATAAAGGCGGTGCACCCGGCTTCAAAATCGTAGGCGGGAATATTTTTCATCCCGAGCTTGTCAGCCACTATTGCTGCAGTTGATGGAAAATAGTAATCAGGTGTAACAGTACCAACAATGATGCCCTGAACGTCCTCCGGTTCCCATCCAGCCATTTCTATGGCATTTTTAACAGCTACGGTCACCAGATCGGAGGTTGCTGTGGAATCGTCGGTTTTCCGGCGTTCCTTTATGCCCGTCATTTTGACAATCCACTCATCGGTAGTATCAACGATCTTCTCAAGATCGGCATTTGTTAGCACTCCATCCGGGACATTATGCCCTGTTCCAACGATATATGCGTTCCTGCTCACTTTTTCTCCAATCTCAAGTTATCAAAATTATGAATCTCCTGTTTGATCATGTCGCTGACCCCGCTTCTATAGAAATCGCATGCGGCAACCATAGCATTCCTTATCGCCTTCGAGGTGCTGCTGCCATGAGCCACTATTGAAACTCCGTTCAGACCGAGCAATGGTGCTCCACCGTATTCGGCTGAATCAAGCCTTTCCCACAATTTAGAAAACGAATGCCTCATAAGAAGAAAACCAGCCCTTGAAGCCCAATGGCGTCTCATCTCAAGGTAGAGTGACCCTCCCACCAGATCGGCTATTGATTCAAAGGTTTTAAGAAGAATGTTACCCACAAATCCATCGCATATAACAACATCGGCCTCGCCCTTGAGTATGCCGTCACCTTCTATGTTCCCGAGGAAGTTCAGTCTGGAGTCTTTCAGCATTCCGTAAACATCCTGAATCACGGATGGGCCCTTGGTTCTTTCATTGCCTACGTTCAGGAGTGAAACCCTCGGGTTTTCTATACCGAAGACACACTTTGAATATACCTCACCCATAAGGGCAAACTGAAACAGTTGTCTTGCGTTGCATCCAACGTTGGCACCAACATCCAGTACTACCGTAGGGTTGTTCTGAGTTGGCAGCGTAGCGGCTATTGCAGGCCTGGGAACACCTTCTATTCTTCCGAGGGCGAAGAGGCTGGCAGCCATCATGGCTCCGGTATTACCCGGGCTTACCATGGCCTGTACCAGGCCTTTCTTCTGAAGCCCGGCCATAACAACCATTGAACTGTCCGGTTTGTTCTTGATGGCTTCGGCTGGATGGTCGTTCATTGTAATAACCTGTGAAGCATGCTGAATGGATAAAGGTAGTTTAGCCCCGCCGCTGCGGGACAAAAGCCTCGACAGAATATCTCTGTCACCGACAAGCTTGATGGCTACATTTTCCGTAACAGATTTTTTGCAATCTCTGAAGAACTGGACAACCCCCTGGACAATGACAGAAGGGCCGTAATCCCCCCCCATCGCATCAACAGCAATAGTTAGCGGTTCAGACACCTTCGGAACCATTTAATCCGGAATCAGCTTTCAGAACTATTACTCCTCTTTAGGTTCGATGACCTGTCTGCCATCGTAAAATCCGCAGTGCCTGCATACCCTGTGCGGTATTCTGGGTTCACCGCACTGGGGACAGATACTTGTAGATTTTTCCTTCAGAGCATCATTTGCTCTGCGTTTATCTCTTCTTGTGGATGAATGTCTTCTTTTTGGTACCGGCATAGTTCCTTCTCTTTCGCTGGAGGTCATCTGAATGACAATTATTGTTTAATCTGAAAAAAGAATAACAATCCAGAATATACTCAATTATAACATATTCCGTCACAGTCAGGCGAGCACAGAGGTTTACCTGGAATTGAGAGTAGAATCGCTTCCCTTACAGCATCAAGTATACAAAGCTCACCGGATTGTGGTACTATCTCCCTTTCCTGTTCGCCTGAAGGATCAAACTCCCAGGTATACTCCCGATGGATAGCCTCACAGATATTGAACAGCATAGGCTCCAGGCATCTTGCGCAGGGGGTTTTAAAGTCCGCATTCAGCCTGCCGCTGCACAGAACGATGCTATCTCCATAATCCACTGACAGTTCAAGGGTAGCCTCATCGTCTGCCGGCTCCGCCCCGTCAATATCCCAGTTAATTTTGTCAAGAGGTATAATGAAACTTCCACTGTTCATGCCGCGGGAAAGACTCCTCATACTGATAACGAGTTTCTCTGGATCAAGTATCATTGCGCGCCCATCATTTCACGGAATCCTGTAACAACTTTCTTCATAATTGAATCCACTTCATCCTGCGAATCTGACTGGACATATATTCTTGCCAGCGGTTCCGTACCGGAAAGCCTGATAAGTATCCAATCGCCGTTTTTCATAATCATCCTTACTCCATCGGTCCGGTCTATGGAATCAACTGAAATTCCAGTGATTTCCGATGGATCCGAATCAAAATATTCCTTCGTAAGGTGCTGCGTTAGAATGTCGTCAAGACGAAGGTCCGTTCTTGAAATATGAACCCTGCCATATTTTTTCCAGAGGTCATCGAGCTGCGCGGCAAGACCTTTGCGCCTGGCGCAAACCATTTCTGATGCAAGGAGGCATGCCAGAATCCCGTCCTTTTCAGGAACGTGATCCGCAATTGACAGGCCACCGCTTTCTTCGCCGGCGAGAATCACATTCCCTTCCAGCATCCTGGCACCAAGGTACTTGAAACCTACAGGAGTAATCTCGGTTTCCAGTCCATGGGTCGAAGCGACTCTGTCAAGAAGGCTGCTGGTGGTAACAGATCTGACTGCAAGTCCAGTGTAACCTTTGGTTTCTATAAGATATTCGAGAAGAAGGGGGAGAAAATCATGCGGTGAAACAAAATTACCGTTTTCATCGATTATTCCGAAACGGTCGGCATCACCGTCGGTAGCCACCCCAAGCGAAGCTCCACTGGAAAGCACCTGCAGGGCCAGATCGGCAGTACCGCTTTCCCCTGGTTCAGGATGCTGCCTGCCTGCAAACAGAGGGTCTCTCGCCCCGTTCAATACTCGAACTGCAGCACCCAGATCCACTAGAATTCGGTCAAGAAGGCCCGATCCAGCACCTGAGAAAGCATCGTAAACAACTTTCAAGCCGCTGTTTCTGAAGGCTTCAACGTTCAGATACTTCAGAATATCCTGTGAATAATCCCTTTCAAGATTGGAAGTAATCACAGAACCGGAGCCATTTTCCGGCTTTCCCCCTTCTTCTATGATTCTCTCAATTGAAGCTGTTAAAGCACTGTCAGCGGGACCGCCATGCCAGGGACTGAACTTTATCCCGTTGTAAAGGGGAGGATTATGGCTTGCGGTAAAGTTGATAACGCCGCCATGACCACCCTTTCTACAGGCATGGGAAAGAACAGGTGTCGGGCATGGACCCCCGGCAAGCAGAACATTAAACCCGTAACCGGCCATACGCTCTGCGGTAGCCTCAGAGAGTTCTGGAGATAGGAAACGGCAATCTCCTCCGATTACTATACTATCCCGTCCCTCATTTTTCAGCTGCAGTCCAATTGCGTCCGCTACCCGGTTGACTCTATCCCAGGTGAACTCCCGAGCTATGATACCCCGCCAGCCGGAAGTTCCGAATTTAATCTTCATTATTCTCCATCTCTGAAATACTGCAGAGCTCTCTGAACGGTTTCATCATGCGGAGTCATCATTCTATGGTACATCTCTCGATCCCAGGATCTTGAGGCGATTTCCGCGAAAAGCGCTTTTTCTATATAAAACAGATTATCTTCGAATTCGCCATCTTCCCATTCGAAATCCTCTTCGCTGAGATAACTCCTGAAATCAGCAACGCAAGTACTGTCGGGCCAGAAATCGTCTTGAATTTCATGCTCGAGAACGTAATCAGTAGCGTACTTGAAAAATATCGAACCTGTGAAAAGTTCAATGGGAAGTGAGCCGGATATCTCACTGAACTCCATCGTTATATCGGGTACTATCCCCCAGGTTACCAGGGAATCTTCCTCGACAATTTCACCGAAGTCATCGTTCATGGTTCTGTCAATGCTTCTCCCATTGGGAGTGAAATATCTGGCAGTAGTAAGTTTAACGCCGTAATGCCCGAGATTCGGAAATTCGCCTAGATCCATCAAAGTCTGAACGGATCCCTTTCCGAACGTTCTGGTTCCTATAAGTATTGCGGCATCGTTATCCTGCAACGCACCGGCTACTATCTCCGACGAACTTGCGCTTCCTCCATCCACCAGAACAACAAGATTTCCTTTGAAAATCATTCCGCTGCTTGTGAAATAATTATCTTCGCCTACCGCGTTTCCCCTGGTTGATACTACCAGTGTACCGGACGGAAGAAAATAATCAGCAACCTCCACTGCTGCAGTAAAGAGACCTCCCGGATTACCTCTAAGATCGAATATCAGATTTTCAGCATCCTCACTGACAAGGTTCCGCAGAACACCCCTGACTTCCTTAGTAGTCTCTTCGCCAAACCTGGAAAGGCGTATATATCCAGTTTCATCATCGATCATGAATCCTGCGGTAACCGAGGGAAGATCTACAACATCCCGCTCTATTCTAAAGTCAAGAGAATCCTGCAGTCCCGGTCGTACAACGGTAAGATCAACCGTACTCCCCCTGGGACCTCTTATCTGCATAACAGCTTCAGTTGTTGTTATGCCCTCCGTTGAACTCCCATCGATTTCAACGATTTTATCCCCGGCTTTCATTCCGGCCCTGAACGCTGGAGTACCCTCAACGGGTGAAATAACCGTCAGCCATTCATCCCTGATACCTATGGTTATTCCAACCCCTTCGAAAGAACCTGACAGTTGAATACGGAGATTCTCGTAGTCCTCGGGACTGAGTAAAATACTGTTAGGATCAAGTGATTCCAGCATTCCTCTCAGAGCGGCCTCTATAAGCTCCTGGGAATTCACGGAATCAACATATGTGACGGATGTTCTTGAAAACACGTCCATGAACAGCTCCAGAGAGGAATTCGTAGAAACTTCATCGAACGCTATGGCGGAGGGAAGAATCATCAATCCACCGGAAATCAGAAGCCCGGCAGCAAGTACAATAGTAATCCATTCTGGCAGGAATTTTCTCATTTATCCATCTCCTCCATAGTATTTACCCGAGATCATGCTCATGACACTGTTTTCAATAAGTCGATCCTGAATCTCCGGTTCTTGTGACGCGTCAATAACCAGATATCTGTCCTCACTTTCAGCCAGACTGAGATACATCTGACGTACGCGATGGTGAAAACTGATCTCTTCCAGCTCAATTCTGTCCTTTTCCCTGCCCTGCTTCTTCAACCTTGCGAATCCTTCCTCAGGGTCAAGATCAAAAAGAATGGTCAGATCCGGGACCAGACCACCTGTAGCAAGGCTGTCAGCATCCCTTACAGGTTTCTCCGGGATGCCACGGCCCCCGATCTGGTAAGCGAAAGTAGCGTCGGAATAACGCTCACAAATCACATTAATGCCCGACTCAAGCGCAGGTCTGATAACGATATCCACATTTGATGATCTTGATGCTAGGTATAGCATCAGCTCTGTGAGAGGAGTAACGGTCAATTCAGTATCGAGCAGTATCGAACGTATCCTCTCGGCCGCAGGGGGTCCTCCAGGTTCACGTGTATGGAGTACCGGAATCCCATTGCGCTCAAGATTTTTCAGAAGTACGCGGCATCTGGTGGATTTACCGGCTCCCTCAACTCCCTCAAAAGTGATGAAGCAGCCGGGAAAACCGGCATTACTGATCTTCAATATCTATTTCTTTGGCTTCTTTTCGGAAGCCTTCTTCTCCTGCTTCTTCTGGTGATACTGCTCAATATACTCCTCTGTCATCGTCCTGCACTGATCATCGTAATACTGCACAGGAGGTGTCTTGAAGAAGTAGGACGAAGGAGCTTCGATGGCTCCGGAAAGACCATTATCAAGTGCAAGTTTCGCGCACCTGACGGCATCAATTATCACTCCCGCGGAATTGGGGCTGTCCACCACTTCCAGCTTTGCCTCAATATTGATGGGAACCTCTCCGAAGCTTGTGCCTTCCATCCGGATGTAACACCATTTCCTGTCATCCAGCCATGGAATGTAATCACTGGGACCGATGTGTACGTTTCTTGGCTCAAGACCCCCTGGAAGCTGGGAAGTCACAGCGTTGGTTTTGGATATCTTCTTGCTCTCAAGTCTTTCCCGTTCGAGCATGTTAAGAAAATCGGTATTACCGCCTACGTTCAGCTGGTAGGTACGGTCAAGCCTTACGCCTCTGTCTTCGTACAGACGGGTCATTACCCTGTGGAGTATTGTGGCACCTACCTGGCTCTTTATATCATCACCCATGACGGGAAGTCCGCGGTCACGGAATCTCTTCTGCCAGTATGTCTCACTTGCGATGAATACCGGTATGGCATTCACGAAAGCGCAGCCTGCATCAAGGATCTGTTCCACATACCACTTTGTTGCCTCTTCGCTGCCAACAGGAAGATAACTGACCACCACGTCGGTCTTTGTATCTTTCAGTATTCCGACTATATCGGACGTTGGTCCGGGTGCCTTCTTAATGATTTCCTTGAGATATTTCCCAAGGCCATCGTGCGTCATGCCCCTGTGTACTTTCACTCCGAGTTTCGGTACATCACAGAGTTTGACTGTACAGTTCGGTTCGGCAAAGATGGCTTCGCTGAGGTCTTTTCCCACCTTTGTAATATTGATGTCGAAAGCAGCTGAAAATTCCACATCACTGATGTGATATCCTCCCAGATTCACATGCATCAGCCCGGGAACTTTCTTGTCCTCTGATGAATTCCTGTAGAACTCCACACCCTGGACAAGACTGCTGGCGCAGTTTCCCACACCGATTATCGCGACTCTCACTTTTTTTGACATTCATAGCCTCCCTGAAAAGATAGAACGAATAAACAAACGGCTGATCAGGATATCATTCGTTATCCAGTGAAATCCCTCTACCGTCCCTGATTACTTTAGCGAAGCGCTGTCCCGCAGTAAACCATGTTCCCACAGCAAGTACGATCAGCGTAATAACAAGAGCCTGTGTATCCCACAATCCTGCTGCAATCAAACCTGCCATCAGCAGTACGAGTCTTTCAGTCCTGGTGAAAATACCTACAGAACATGAAAGGTTAACTCCCTCTGCCCTTGCCCTGATGTAACTGACCATGAACGAGCCTCCTATTGTGGCCGGCACAAGGTAAACCATGACATGGTGAGCTTCTCCAGCTTTTCCGGCAAGGAGAGCTCCAAAAATAAAAACTTCGCCGATGCGGTCACAGCACGAATCAAAGACCGCGCCTGCAACGCTTACCGCATTCTTCCTTCGTGCAAGTTCACCATCAACAGCATCCAGAATGCTGCCGAAAATAAAAAACACAACTCCGACAATGAACTTCCCGTCCCATATGAACCATGCTGCAACGGCAGTCATGAGAAGCCCGAGGGTGGTTACCGAAAAGGGCCCCATACCAATCGCTGCTAACAGCCTGACAAGGGGATTGAGCAGTTTCCTGCCGGATTCCTTTAAAGTCTCCAGGTTAAAACTGACCTCCTGGAAATTGTTTTGCAAATCATTGTAAGATAGAAACAGCAAATGTCATCGTCAATCAAAAAAATCAGATTTTAATGCTGCTCCTCCCACAACCATAGTTATCTCACCACGGATTTTTTTATTACTGAAATACTCAGTAACCTCCGCGATGTTCCCCCGTACATACTCCTCATGCATTTTGGTCATTTCCCTTGCCACACACACTGGACGATTACCAATAACATTTTTCATCTCTTCAAGATACTTGAGAAGATGATGGGGACCCATGTAATATACAATAGAACCATTGTATGTGGATATTTCTTCAAGCCTGCGAGTTCTTGCTCCTTTCTTTCTCGGAAGAAAACCCTCAAACGAGAACCTGTCAACCGGAAGGCCTGAAGCCACAAGGGCAGTTATAACCGCAGATGGTCCCGGGATGACTTCGACACAATAACCTGCCCTGACAGCAGCGTTCACCGCTTTGTAAGCGGGATCCGATATGCCTGGCATACCTGCGTCGGAAACAAGTGCTACAACCGCCCCGTTCTCCAGGAATTCCATTATCTGGGGTATCCTGCCGGCCGCGTTATGGTCGTGATAGCTGTAAAGCTTTTTCCTGTCATTCACGAATCTCGCGGTGTGCCTGGTATCCTCGGCCATTACTATGGCAGCATTTTCAATTGCTTCAATTGCTCTTGGTGACATATCGGAAAGGTTCCCTATTGGCGTTCCAACAAGAACGAGCTTGCCTTCAGAATTCTTCATATTAATATTTCTTTCAAATACATGGGACCGAAAGTTCAGTGACCGGAGCTTTCATCCCGCTGCCTTGTTCGTTCAAGAAGTTTCTGCTGAAGATCATGGATGCTTCCGGCAAGCTTCTCCGTCTCCTCAGGATTCTTTCTAAGTATAACGTCGAAAACGTCACCCTCCCTGGAATCCTCCGGCAGATATGCAGCAGGCATGAGCCACATATGTCCTTCCTTTGTCACCAGAACAGCGATTTCTTCCTCTATTCTGTCAAGCGAAATCAGCATTTTCTTATCTTCGGACATATTCCTCCATTCAGAATGAAATATACTACCTCAGAGATTTCCTATCGTTCTGTAATACCGGGCAGATTTTTTTACAGATACTGCCAGAAGAACTCAGCGATTCTCTGAAAAAATTGGCTGTATGCTACCTTTTCAGGTGCTGACATTCCTCCATGACCGGCATCTTCCACAACCCACAGTTCCCCCGATCCGGCAAGAAGATCGCATACCCTCCGCGACATCCAGGCAGGTGTCCGTTCGTCATCCTCTCCCACCACCATAAAAACCGGAATGGAAATATCGGGAGCTGCGTTTACCGGGAACAGACTGTCTGGAAAATCCTCGGGTGCATGCCATGCTCTGCCGGGATCCAGTCGTTCCAAAATGGGCAGAAGATCGTCAAAGGAAGTTATTGTTGCTCTGGCTGCAAGGGCGGAAATATCGTTCCTTCTGTCCGCCATGGCGAATGACATGTATGCCCCTGTGGAAAATCCCAGTAATCCGATTCTTGACGGATCAACCTCGGGACGGGAAACAAGATAATCCAGCGCCGCTTCATAATCAACAAGGAACTCCGTACAAATCAGAAGATCAGTATCTACGGGCCAGTCATCGCTTTCCCCGAACCCGCGCCAGTCGAAGGTAAAAACGTTGAACCCCATAATGAAGAGGTTGTACGCGTATAGAATTGAAAAACTCATGTTCCCTGCATCACCGGGACAAATTACAATTGTAGCCCCTGGCCGAACATCATCCGATATATAAAGCCTCAAAGGGGATTTCAAACTGTCGGGAACGGGAATCAGCCTTCCAACCAGGTGGTTGGATATCCCCGCTGTGTCCTGCGCCGGGAAGAACCATCCCTGAAGAGAAAGACCATCGGAAGTCTCGAAGGTTACAGGATCATAAATAATACCATAATCCGAAGGAACAACTGGGTACCCTTTCAACGGCCTCATTCCATAACTGGCCTGGGCCAATGTAAGAACCGCTGAAAGAATCAATGACTTCAGTATTGAATTATTTACACGCATAATTTCCCTCCTCGATCCTGTCGATGGAAACAAGCATTATCCTGTCTTCCGGCATTTTCCTTCATTCAATGTAGAATATACTGAAAGCGGAAATACCTTCCGAGTATTATGGAAAGTAGTACTATTCCGAATGCTCCAAGTCCGGAATGAAAGTGCAAATTTCAGCGGGAGGGAAATGACACTATCTGTTCAGATTCAGAAATTTGTTAGTTTCTTTCTGATCGGTTGGCCAGCTCCTCCCAATTCGGGATATAGATGGAAATAAGATTTTTGAAGAGTATCCCGTGATTTGGTATACGTAGATGCAGTAATTCATGAACGATGACGTACTCCTGAAAACCTGCATCCTGTCTGAGAAGATCTTCACTGAAACTGACCCGTTTGCCGGAAGAACATGAAGCCCATTTATTACGCATCCTCTGAACCCGAATCTGCGCAGGTTTCACATTCAAGCGCCTGGACCATTCCCGAACTGAATCCTTGAAGCGAGTCTTTTCAGATAAGTCATTATGAATCTTTTGTTTATGAGATGTCATTTTGCTTCCGAACGTAACAGTTTCTGAGCAACCTTTACCATACTATCTTTGCCCATTAATGGAAGAAGTACTTTATAAAGTTCTGCCTTTAGCTGACGTAATTCAGCTATGTTCTCATTGTGGTTAGAAAATCGATCAAAGATTGCCCGGATAACAACAGCGTTTCTATCCGGGTTATCGAGTCCTTCCTGTTTGAGGGTCCAGAAGAATGAAAAAGTACTGGAATCGAAACCCATTTCCGCTTGCTCTCGTTTTGCCTCCACGATCTCCTGAATTAGAGCCTCCATTTCTCGCAAAGCTTCCTCAGTTGTAATTTGTCGATCATCATATGCTTCCACGATGGCTTCAGCGCGATCTCCAATAGGCTTTAGATATGGATTTATATTTTCTTCATTAAACACTGTCTTCCTGATGCTGTTAACCAAATTGATGATCTTTGCCTTATCAGAACCTCCGTTTTCCCGGATAGCCCTAAGCATTTTCTCGTCTATTCTCACAACAGGAAGGGTCATATTGAAGCCAGAACTCTCTGCCTTTTCTCGGATAAGCTGTTCAGTCTTTCGAGCAACATCTCCGTATAGAATTGTTTTCTTTTGGAAGGCATTTCGGATGATCTTATAGAGCATAGAGATACAGGCGAAATCCTCCACGAAGTCACGCAAGTCCGGTGATGGTGATAGAATTTCATAGAGCGTTTCTATCCGCTTATAGGTCAGAAAGAAAGCCAATCGTTTCTCATGATCAGTAAAAACATCTATTGCCTTCTCCACGGTCTTGTCATCCACTGAACCCTTGCAAAGGGCAATGTACTCTCGAGCAGGTCCATTCATAAGCTCTTTAAACCTGTTGAGAAGAAGATCGAGATCTTCTATTACACCACTTACAACATCCGAGTCAAATGCAAGTGCTTCTTCCAATCTTTCGAAAATGCCAACGAAACCGACAACAAGCCCACACGATTTCCGAGTTTCCTCGTCTCTCTCATAAGGACGATTAACACGAGCAATTGCCTGAAGCAGTACATGGTCTCGCATAGGTTTGTCGAGGTACATGCAATACAGAACAGGTGCATCGAACCCAGTAAGCAGCTTATCCGTAACTATGAATATCTTCGGTAAAGTATCCGGTTTTGGAAATAATTTCCTTGCTTTCTTTTCCTGATCAGGAGAAACCTGGTGTTGATAAACAAGCGGGTACTTCTCACTATCGTTTTGAGCGGACGTGTATACAGGCAAAGAGTACTCCGGTGGCAAAAGTTTATCCAGAGCTTCTTTATAGAGAGCACATGCTTCGCGATCGACTGCAACCAGAAACGCTTTATAGCCCATGGGCTCGACATTCTCTGTAAAATGCTTCGCTACAAATGCAGCAACTTTTTCTACCCGATCATTCGATTTCAGAAAAGTTTTCAGTCGCATGGCATGATCGAGGATCTTGTTGAGTTCATCAACATCACTCACACCCTGAGCTTGAGCCAGTTTCAGGAACTCCTCTTCTAGCTGTTCCCGCGGCACTCGAATTTCGCTTGGTGCCAGTGTGTACTTGAGGGGAACTGTTGTACCATCCTCAATGGATTCAGCAATGGAGTACTTATCGAGGTATCCCTGATCATCTTCCTTACCAAATGTCTTAAAAGTACCTTTCCCGTACGCTGTCTTGTCAATCGGAGTTCCCGTGAAACCTATAAGAGTCGCATTCGGTAATGCACCTAATAAATAGTTCCCAAGGTCTCCTCCGGTTGTTCTGTGTGCTTCATCAACTAGCACAAAGATATTATTCCTGGCATTAATATCCTTCTGTATCCCATCGAATTTGTGGATCATAGAAACAATCAACCCGCGAAAATCAGATGAAAGCAGTTCTCGCAGTTTCCGCTTGCTCGTGGCGTGCTCAATTGTAATATCATGGGCAGACAGCTCACCAAGAATACGCTCGATCCATCCTGCAAGCTGACCCTCCAGTTCATTTCTATCAATCATCAGGATAACTGTTGATTTGCCGAATGTATCCCTATCCTGCAGGATCAACCGCGCTGCAGTTATCATTGTAAAGGTCTTCCCGGAACCTTGTGTATGCCAGATAAGACCTGTTGATCTAGATGTGTCAGCACATCGAGAAAGAATCCTCTCTACTGCTCGAGTCTGATGCTGACGCAGCACTGTCTTCTGCAGTTCATCTTCCTTGTAGAAGAACAGAATCCACTCTTTGAGCATCACGAGGAACCGTTCTCGATCAAAGAATCGTTTGACTTTCTGTTCATAATTGCCAGATTCTTCATCACGCCAGTTGAAAAGGTTCTTACGATCAAGGTTCCATGTAGCTCCATAGTAAAAATCGATGAGATGTGTGATATCAAATACCTGAGGAGAGGTTAACATTTCAGGGGTTTCATGATGATACCTCTTGATCTGAACCAAACCTTCTTCTATGCCCTCAGTTTTTCCGGCACTCTTTGTTTCAACAATAGCAACTGGGATTCCGTTGATCAGAAACAATATATCTGCTCGGTTTGTCTCCTGCCCGTTTGTGTACTGCCACTCGTCAGTTACATGAAATTCATTTCGGTCAGGTAATGTGAAATCAATGACTGTGACATTTCGTTCACGGTTCTCAATCTGGTCGTAGATGCTATGTTCTCCACGAAGCCATCCAAGTATTTCCGCGTTACCTTCTATCGTATTTCTAACAGACTCTATTCGCTGGATAACTTCACCAACATTGGCTGATGTAATCAAATCTGGATTCAGCTCAATCAGCTTCTCTTCCAGAATACGATTGAATAACAAGCCGCCTTCACCCCGGCGAAGCGATAGAGCTTCGGAAGGCGGTAAATATGCCCAATCGATCTCTTCTGCATACCGGATAAGGGGCATCTGAACAGTATCCTTTTCTGATCCGAATTTACTCATTTTATTTCACTGTCTATTAAAACACTATAGTTTTGTTGCTCACAGATTACACACAAATTAGTTTGTTGATCATATTTTCCATAAAATGAGCAACAATCAATTTTGTTGTTCATAGATTTCACTATAAGAAATCATTCCCCTCAGCAATATTAAGCAGCTCCGAGAAAGCATAAATACCTGCTCGTCGGCCACTTCCAGGTCGTATTGTCGTAAGTGTACCATTATCTCTAAGTAATTTCAGTATTCTTCTTGCAGTGGGAGAAGGTATTCCTGGATCCTTTATAAAATCCGGTGATAGGAAGATCGGTCTCTGGAAAATGAAGTCCAGAGCATTAATGCTATACTGTGAATGAATAACCTTGAAGAATTCAGCTTTGCTCCTTTCATATAAGCCAAGGATTTCGTCAGCTTTCCTTTGATTCTCCTGCGCCTGCTGGATTACTGCTTCAAGGAAATAGCTTACCCACTGAGTCCAATCTCCATCGCGTGATACAGTAAGAAGTCGCTCATAATACTCGTCGCGATTTCGTTCAAAAAAAGCGCTGATGTAAAACATGGGGGCAGACAGTAGTTCAGTCTTAGCCATGAACAACGGTACAAGCATCCGTCCAAGTCTGCCATTGCCATCAAGAAACGGATGTAGAGCCTCGAATTCGGCATGGAGAACAGCCAATTGGACGAGGCGATCCTTCGAATCAGTATGTATATACTTTTCCCATGCACTCATTGCATCAGGAAGTCTATCAGCTGACACAGGTATGAACTTCGCTTCTTCAATCGTGCATCCAGGTGGACCAATCCAGTTAGGTCCCTTTCGATATTCTCCCGGTGATTTCTTATGGCCGCGAACCCCGGTCATCAGTACTTTGTGTGTCTCCCGAACAACTCGTTGGCAGAGCGGTAGTTTTTCAAGCATGACTTCAGCGTGATACATGGCCTGCCTATAATGAAGAATCTCTTCTATATCATCACGTTTCTCAACCGGAATCGACCGCACATCTCCTTCCGCTTCAAACTCCAGCACCTCACCCATTGTGGCCTGAGTTCCCTCAATTTTCGAAGACAGCACAGCTTCCTGTGTCATCAGGGGTGATAGTAGCACAGCCGCATTAGGTATTGCATGCAGGGTTCCGTCATATCGAGCCAATGCTGCGTTTGCCGGTCCGATCAACGGAATCAAACTCCCCCAATCCAGATCATCAGGAGGAAAACCTCCGACGTGATACTTAACGGGTTCAGTCATTTTTCACCTCCTGTTGAGAAGCAGAATGCGATATTCTATCACTTCTATCTCTCATATTCTCTTAATTCCCTGGAAATTCTGCGAACACCTCTCGCAAGAAGCTTATCGATCAGATTAAGACACCTTGATCGGTATCTTTCATCATCGCTGTTCTGATATGCTCGAAGTACCAGCTCAACAACATTATCCACTTGGGAAGAAAAGCGGGTGTACGGGTCAATCCCTTTATAAAGCGTAGATATTACTGCCTCACATACTTCAACAATTACCTCACTGATATCCGCAGTAGATTCCTTAAGTGGCCATATTAAGTCATTTAAGTTTTCCTCGAATGCCAGACTGTTCAAGAAAGCCCGAATGAGTTCAGTACAACCTTCAAGTTGTCGACCCTTTGCCGCTCTGAAACAACCTGCAGCTTTATCGCGTATCTCTTTCAAAGGATCGTTGAAAAACCGAGCCAGTGCCAGATTACAAAACTGATGACATTCAACATGTAGCACATTTGCAGCGGCAACCTTCACTGCACCTTCCAGTGCAGCTTCGTCACCTGCTAAGATTTTTCTAATCTCTCTGGGGTAACTGAACTGAGCAAGTGAATAAAGACAATTACCTATATATCGCTTGTAACCAGATTTTGAGGTGATCATTTTAAGCAGCATTAGCCAGAGCCTGGAGCAACGATTCGTGATTTCTTTTTTGCTTAAGGTGTTGAGGTATGCAAGAATTGTATGACGTGCGCCTGCTTCGCGAACAGAGGTATTCTCCGAACCAAGCATTCGTTTGAGTAGTGGTTGGAGAGTTGAATAGTGCCTGTCAATTGCATAATAAAGAAATCTATCAACATGATGCGTCGCAAGAAGAACATCCTTTTCGGACTTACAAAGCCTGAGAAACAGAGATACAGCAAGTTTATCATCATGTGTGTATAGTCCAAGCAAAGCATAAGCAACGGTCGATCTTACAGTTATTGTCGGATCATTGACCATCTTGTGTAAATATGGTGTGAAGAATGATACTCGCTCTGCATTGCTGAATAATAGCTTTCCTACTGCTTCAGCTGCAACTCCCCGTACACTGTTAATAGCAGTCGATAGTATGAAAGATGGATTATTCTCATCGGAACTATCACCTGAACGAAAAGTCAGACTATCATCCTTCGGATCGTTTGCTTCAGTTGCATACCAGGCAAGTATTTTCATAATATCATCTGGGATATCTTCATTGCTGTACTTTGCGATTAGACTGCAAATCCAGTGCCCCCCTTTCTTTCCTGGGAGATTGAAGAAGTGTCTTACAATATCAAAGGTGATATCTTTCTCTGCATCGGAATCCTTCAGGCCTCGTACAATCGCCCCGAAATAAGATGGATGGGTATCACTGGGAAAACGTTGTGCAAGTAGTGCAAAACGTGTTGGATCTCTCTTCACTTCCTCTTGAAGAACACTTGATAATTCATGAGCATTACCTTTTAGAAAATCCTTTTTATACCTGTGATCACGACCATCTGAGTTATATTTGCTGATCGCATTCAGCCAATTGTCATCTGACATTTTTGATGCAGCATCCTCAGGAATGGGAGAGTGAACGGTTCCACCCATACTCGCAATGGGTGGAGTTATGAGGCGGTCAGGAAATTTTCTGTGGCATTCATTCAGTCTCTTCTCAGCTTCAGGTGATCTGCGTCTAGGATCCAATGCAGACAACATGAGCATTTGCCAAAAGCCTCGCCATCTGAGCCCATCTTTTGAACATTCATAAATTGGTGAGTAATTCAATATCAATTGTTCCAGACGTGAAAAGGCTTTGTCTGAACACGATGTGCTGACATTTTTAATCATTTCATGTGCTGCCCAATACTCGAAATCCCCACCGCCACCTGATGGCCATCCCGCTTCAAGTCGTTGTGGATTTTCGGAAACGTATTTAACAGCAGTATCAGACAGCATAT
The DNA here is from genome assembly GCA_030600545.1 of Candidatus Aegiribacteria sp. Taxonomy (GTDB): domain Bacteria; phylum Fermentibacterota; class Fermentibacteria; order Fermentibacterales; family JCC-6; genus Aegiribacteria. Next base: position 28,546 of record JAUVLV010000019.1, read on the forward strand.
GAGAACAAGCTCCAAATGCCTGGATAATCAAAAAGTTAACACTGTCATAATCGCCATCGATCATAAGAGAACTCAGATATTTCGAGCAAATCTCTGGAGAGTGCTCAGCCAGTTTTCTCAGGGCAATCCGTACACCTTCGAGAATGCTATCCTTCAGGTCGAAAAGGTTTCTATCATAGCTTCGAAAATACCAAATCCCATCTAGTAGAAGCTTGCCTTCACGTTCCTTTGCCGTAGCTTTTACAATATCCACGAAAAAAGGTAGAATATTGTCTAGAAACTGCTCTGGCGCATTCTTAGCGGTTTCCAGGAAGAAACTTGTTTCAGATCCATAACCTTTGAATAGACCTCGGTCTATTTTTTCAAGATTAACATCCTTTAGGATATGCTTCAGGTACAATCCCAGTATTTCTGCAGCCCATTTAGGCTGCCTATTGGGAAGAGCATGGATCATTGACCATAATTCAGGTGCTTCCTTATCATCAAAAGCACCATTTTTAAAAAGTCTAAGAAGTATGTCAAACACATCTCGACAAGTTGAAAGAGTTGGGTTCCAACCGATGATCCATAATAACTTCCGATTCCACTCAGGAGATGAGTCTACATATGGCTCTAAGAGTTCTGCACAATCTTCTGGGAAATAATCAATCTGATACTTGATAATTTGCAAAGCATTGTTCTGAACTTTTTCAATATCCGATTGAAGCCAATTATTCATCAAGCCTTTTTCATTGAGAAATCTGAACCAATCCTGTGTGAGATAGAATACTTTCCACACTTCATTTGCCAGACTTGAGTTATCATCTGAAATGATACTCCCCAGAATATCCCATAATTCAGGTGTGGCCCGATCAATTCTCTGTATCGCTTCCATTGTACACTGTTTAATGTGATATCGGATTTCTGGATCTGAGAAAAGTAGTTTAATATCGGAAATAAAAGAATCATAGTTGGCACGAAACTTATGAATAAGTATTTGTCTCAATGCGGCTCGCTTGAACAGATGCTGCTCACCAGACTTTAAATAATCGACAAGATCTTGATCCTTAGCAATAAAGCGTCGTGCAAAAGCATAATCAAAGAAGGTTTCATGAAAGAAACTAAGCTTTGTATCATCCAATACAAGAACATTTTCCGATTTCATTGCACGGACTGTATCTCTAAAGCTATCCATAACGGTATCCTCATGTACGAACTGAACCTGCTTCTTTGTCATTTGCTCACATAGAACATCAACTACATCGGTCCATCGATCCGGTTTGTTACCGATTATCTTTTCTACCTTATTAAGCTTGTGTTCCCAGTACGCCTGAAATAAATCAATATCGCTTGCCAATGATGAAAGGTGTTTTACAATATGCGGTTTAATATCTGCAAGAATCGACAGGTGAAGAGGAAGCCGAAGAAAATCAAGCTGTTTTTCCGTAAATAAGTTTTCTGCAAGATCAAGGTTATTCAGCACAGTTTTTACAGTTTTAAGTGAGAATTTGTTTACACTTAGTTCTTGAGCAGGTCCTCTATCAGAAACCAATTCGCGAAGTCGGTTGTCATTATGCAAATCAAATTTCCGACATGCCATGAGCAACCGCATATTGGGTTTAGTACTTGCACTTCTGATAATCTCTTTGATGCATTCAAAAAAAGTAGAATTCCGTCCTGAAACTACACTAACATTATCTAATTGATCTATAATTAACACACATGTGCGTGATTTCGCAATTCCGTCAAGACTTTTAACTGGAGATGCGGGAAGATCTAATTGCTGACCTACGTTTGAAGGTAATTCTGTCGGCACAAGGCGGTCAACCCGGAAGTAAAGGTGAGGTATTTCTCTCTTTCGGATTTCCTGAATAGTCTGCCCGAGGACAAAAGACTTTCCTATTCCAGCTTCTCCTGAAACGAGAACAGAGTGCTTTTCCCCTTTTCCAATCAGAATATCAAGGATTTCGTCAACTTCGTCACATGGGATGGAAATTTCATTAGCAATTGGCTTGATCATGTTTTCATAATGTTGATTCAAGGATCGAATGGTATTTAATACAGTAGGATTTTTCGAATAGTCAATGAGGGTGTATTTCTTTTCAATCAACCAATTAAAAAGGGTCTCATCAAAAATAGTCTTCTGGAGATTGTTATTAGCATATCCTATTAATCTATCACTAACTTCTTCTGGATCTGCAAGTACTTGAGTTCTAAGTATGGAAGCTAAATCCGCAAGACCCTCCTCATCTATAGTTCGTACTTTAATATGCCGAAGATGCTGATATACGATTTGATCTTCAATTTTCAGCCTTTTATCTGCAGGCAGATCTTGAATCCCTGGATGATCACTCTGAATTATTGGATGCCATTTATTTCGAAGCTCTTCCCAAGCTGCTTTCTTGAATCCAAATGTGACATCGCGTAAGAATTCATCAAAGTCTTTTCTCGAAGCTGCCATAGTAAGCTGATTAAGTGGATTAGCACTAGTAATAGAAGAAAAAACGAATCGATGCAAAGGATCAGTAGTTTTAATATACGCAGTTTCTAATACTCCTCTATTCCATAATTCAGAAATACTCCAATCACCATGCCTTGAATGCTGCCGCTTGTACTGATGGTATTCAGTTATTCTTCCTCTTGTCAACCATAATTCACATCCGTCACCTTCTTCTCCTGGAGGTTCAATCCGTATTGAGTCAGCTTTCCCACAGATGATCTTCGCAAAACAGTAAACAATCCACTTATTCTCATAATGAATTCCAAGCCTGTTGTATAATCCTCCAGCAGGAGATGGCATACTTTACCTCTGGCTTTCTATGATCATACTGAAACCTCTGCAGTATCAATGTGTAAGTCTTTGGTTGATATAGCTCCAGTCATTAGCTTATTTAGTGTTGCCTTGAAGAGATCTTGTAAGGAGGATTTTTTAGATTTGTGGAAATCGAGTTTCTGCACTAAACCATTTAGGCAGTTAACTATCTCGCTTTGCTCAGTTCTGGCCTTCGGGAAAGTCACAGGACAAGTCTGTAAAATCTTATTGTTAAGATTCGGCATGATTGCACCCGCAGCGTGAACCTTTAACCAATCTTGCAAACTCTTTGAGTATAAAAGCCAAGAGATGAAGGCAGCTGAAACACGACTGTCTCGTATACGAATAAGGAAGCAACCAGTACCGCAGAGCCAACCCGACTCATATTTTGTGATTAGCGAGTGTCTTCCAATCTCGCCTCGTCGTGCGAACAGGACATCACCCGTTTCAAGAAGATGTCTGCTCAGCCTATTTGCATTCGCATTACTTACGCAAGGAATCCTTTCGTGGATGATTCTATTATCGAACATATGCGTAGGATTAACGACTGGCACACCCAACGATTGATAGTCTGATACATGTAACTGGCTTCCGAACGGACCTGTCTGAATACAACCATTGTTGGGCTTACAGAGTTCGCCCAGTGTGCTTTCTTCCCAACTTACAGGAACCTCACCTATTTCAGTCAACTTGGTCTTCTCACCCCGAAGACCATAAGTAAAAAGGTGCTGCATAGTGGATTTCTTGAGGTCGCGGAGTGACTGGATGATTTTCTCCTGTGTCTCAATCGCCCGCTGAATCTTCAACAACACCGCCGCAATCTTCTTCTGTTCGGGGAGAGGGAACGATACAAACTCGAAAGCTTTGATGCCTGACCACGAGGTCCGAGGGTGATTGACGCCATGTGTAGTCTGTTTTGCATACTCGATGAATTTGTCCGTGTGCAAAACGCCACACAAGTACCACGATGGCGCACGTTGCGGCTGGAACACCAGGATGTCTGTTGAACAGATGCCTTCGGTTTCAGCCACAACAGCTTTGTCCAAATAGGGACGCAGCTTCCCGTAAAGCACATCCCCGGGATAAAATCGCGTCTTTAAGCTCCTGACTTGACTCGGAACTCCATGCCTGGATAGAGAAAAACTACCTGAATCAATGTGCTCCAGTCCAACGTAGACAGAGAAAGTACAATCTTGCGGAGCACATGTCTCTTTCCGTAAATAACAAAGGCCTCCCAACGTTGTTTCTGTTAATGTTTCCTTCATTTCGTATTTTCCGTATCTTCAGGATTTTGTTCCTCAATCTGTCTCGCCGCTTCTTCCAGTACCTTGATCGATTCGGCTTTGCCGAGCTGTTCCTTGTATTCCCGGCGACGTTCGGCGAACCGGTCATATTCCTGTTTTACATGGATTTCCGCATCGGCCTTACTGACGCTCCCGGCATGGTCAAGTACACGCCGATCGTTAAAGGTCAGGAATTCGTCCAGTTTTGTTTCCCAGTCCTTCATGAAGACCTGTTTGCGGCGTTTAGCCTGGTCCTCGGCAAAGTCGAGCCACATGACAACGATTCGGTTCAGTTCCTCAATTTCATTCTCATGAAGATAGTTCTTAGCCACCGCAACATCTGTCTTGCGTATTTCATTCTTTTGCCAGCTGGTGAGACCCATATTGGGAAGCCTGGCATCCGCACGGGAATGAATGAGTTCAGCAGCAGTCATACCGGTAACAGCGAAATGGAGCTTGTTCTGGATTATGCTGAAGAATCTGGTGGTTTCTTTCCATGTTGGATTGTAATCAGCAGCCATTGCGAATATCTCCCGCACCCGCAAGTACATCCTGCGTTCACTTGCTCGGATATCACGAATACGGGCAAGCAGTTCATCGAAGTAATCCGGAACGGCGGAACCGGCAAAAGGCGGATTCTTCAGACGTTCGTCATCCATGACGAAGCCCTTGACGATGTACTCTTTGAGGCGCTCAGTGGCCCAGATGCGGAAACGTGTAGCGATGAGGCTTTTTACGCGATAGCCGACGGAGATAATAGCATCTAGGTTATAGAAATTGGTATTGTACTGTTTGGCATCTGCGGCAGTAATAAAGAATTTCTTTACAACTGAATCCTGCACCAACTCACCCTCGGCAAAGATGTTTTTCAGATGCTGCCCGATGTTCTGCTTGGTGGTCAGGAATAGATCAGCCATCATCTGCTGACTTAACCAAATGGTCTCGTCTTCCAAACGTACATCGAGTTTTACCTGCCCATCTTCCGTCTGATAGAGAAGGAATTCACTGTCTGGTTTGGTTGGCAGATTATTGCTCATTGTTTACTCCTCGCCACGTACTGCAATCCGTGCGTAGAAACCATCTATCGAGAAAAGGTTCTGACATTGCGTGTTCCCATAGCAGCCAACTTCGCAACCCAGAAATGATGCCGATTAGGGTCTATTTCAGGATCAGGAATCCCGGTATAGAAATGAACAACTGTCAGATCCCAGTTTTTTTGCTTACAAATAGTCTCGGTCAATCTCCGGATATTGTAATTGGGATAATGATAACCGAAGGCTTCTTTAGCTGAATTGAAAAGGTTCTGTCCATCAACATATGCAATTGTTCGTTTGGAAGTGGGTTCATTCACAATGTCACCCACTTACGGCAAAAGATAACCCCGCCGGAGGTCCGAAGACTGATCCAGCGGGGAGCAATTATGAATGTATTGTACTGTGCATTCCCAATATTGTCAAGCGAGCTGATGCATCCTTCTTTATTATGCTCTTGGTGAAGCTCTCCTGCTCTGTAAATATCTTCAAGATGGATACTAATATGATGCATGGTTGGCTCTCTTCTCATTGCTTCGCCTTAAAGCCTAGTTGCTTGAATATCTTCTGGAGTTCTTCATCCATCTTCTTTGCCTGTTTTTCAAGACCTTCAGCACCCCAGATCTCTTCAAGAATTTCAGGGATGGGTCGGTAAACTTCCTTCTCACTTGTATCCACATACCGGGAGGGTGACAGGTTGTAGTCATTCCCTTCTGCCTCTTCGATCGTGATAACCTTGATGAAACGATCAACATCCTGCCCCTTAATGAAACCCCGGGCAACCTTGTGAATGCTTTCATCAGGGATGTAGTTCTTTGGACGTCCCTTCTTGAATTCCTGTCCTGCATTCACCAGTACGATCTTGCCTTTTCTCTGCGGAAGCTTGTTCATGTTAAGGATAATAATGACGCCGGCAGCGGTAGTATTGTAGAAGAGATTGTCGGGAAGCAGAACAACTCCCTCGATGATGTCATGTTCTACAAACCACTTCCTGATGGTTTTCTCTTTGTCTTCATTTCGACTTCCACTACCTCTGGTAACAGCACCGGTATCTAAAACAACACCGGCTCGACCATTAGTCTTCAGCGAAGTGATCGTATGCTGAAGCCAGGCCCAGTCAGCCTTACCCGATGTAATACCGCCATGATCGTCAAAACGCCCGAAATCATCGGTTTCATAAACGGAAGTATCGAATGCTTGATTCCACATGGGATTAGCCACTACTATATCGAACTTCCTGATGCTCGCATCGGATTCGCGAAATTTGGGATTAGTCATGGAATTGCCACGGAGAATTTCACCTTCCATGTCATGAATCACCATATTCATTCGAGCAATCGCATAACTTGATCCTGTCAGTTCCTGTCCGTAGAGTCTGAGGGGACGGCTGACCTTCAGTTCCCTTTCCATGAGTGCAAGTTCACATTTAATTAAAAGACCTGCGGAACCGCAGGCGTAATCGTATACTTCTTCTCCCTGTGAAGGACGCATCATGTAGGCAATGAGCCATCCAACTTCAGTCGGAGTGAAAAATTCTCCGGCACTTTGCCCCTGTCCTTCAGCAAATTTCCGCAGAAGATATTCGTAGCAGCGACCAAGGAAATCGGGTTCTACATCGTATAACCCAAGGCGATAACGGGAATCGGACAGAGTTTCAATGATACCAGCCAGAGCGGAATCACTTATTTCTCTTTCACCATTCCGCGTCTCATTGAAATCAATTATGTCAATGACACCACTAAGATCTTTTCGTCTATCTCCTGCGTTCGCCTTGACAATAATCCGCATGGTGGTTGTAAGTTGTTCTCCGAGTGTCTTTGGTTTTTGATTATCTGGCCATTCAAACTGTTCTCGCCCACTTACTACAGCCCAGCGCGCCTCTGGAGGGATATAGAAACGGACTAGACCAGTATCTGCTTCAATGATGGACAGAGCTGTTTCATAATCACCGTAGGTTTCTGTCAGACGCTCTATTTCGTCCTCAAAGACATCTGATAACCGTTTAATGAATACTAGCGGCAAAATGTAATCCTTGAATTTCGGAGCATCCTTCTCCCCACGGATAGAACAAGCAGCGCTCCAGAGCATTTGCTCCATTGACTTCGTTGCAAGAAGGTCTGATTTTAGCTTCCGTCGTCTTTTCTGATTACCGTGAACAAGTTCAGTCGGGTCTAGTTCTTCATCCATCAAACTAGTTATTGCTTGTATTGCCTTGCTACGGGGTATACTTCTACCATTCTCCCAGCGATTAAGTGTAGAGAATGCCACACCGATCTTTGCTGCAAGTTCCTCCTGTGTTAGGTTATACTTCAGTCTGAGTTGTTTAAGAATATTCGGGATTTCTTTGATTTCCATTGATTTCCTCCAAATCTAACAATATATAACACTATAGCGTATATAGCGTCAAGTCCCTAATTTTTTTCATTTAAGAGCGTACATATTGTTACTATTGTTGTAGATGACGTATTAGTGTAATTCTTATGTGCATATAGTAGAAGGTTATAAATTCTTGAAAAGTGTGATATTTTTGAATTTATAGATACGGATATGTTTTCCTGTCGAGTCTGAAGAATTCTAGTGATCTGGAAAACGATCAGAGATTATCAGTTAGTTTTTCTTCCAGCAGATAAGCTCCCTGCAGCTTTAACCATTGCTTGTACGGCTTCACATCGCCCAGAATATTTTCAACAGCTCCCCAGAATTTCTTTGAATGGTTTCTGTGCTGCAGATGAACCAGTTCATGAACCACCACATACTCAACTACGCTCAGTGGAGCATGAACCAGCATTCTGTTTACCATGATCGCTCCTCGTGGGCTGCAGCTTCCCCAACGAGTACGTGCGTTGGACAATCTGATTCTGGAGGGGATAAGCCCTTGTCTGGAATGCTCTTCAATGATCCTGTTTACATGGCTGAGGAGGCGGTCATCAAGCCATCTTTTCACAACTGAGGTTAGATCAGCTTCTCCTGGTAAACATACGTACAGAACTCCATTGCGCTGTGTCAGTTCTTCCTTCTCTGAAACGGTTTCAGACAGCTGAAGAACTGCCGTTTCTCCGAAAACAGACAGATTTGAACCATTTGCAAATTCAGCAGGTATTGCGGGAGGGTCAACCGATGCAAAATACGCAAGCTTCTTCGCAATCCATTTGGCGCGGCTGCGCACAAACCCGTCAATAACGGAAATACGTACTCCTGCGGGAGCTGTTACCCGTACTTCTCCGGGTACGACCTGAAGGCTCAATCTTTTTGCCCGTCGGCTGTATTTGAGCAGGTACGGTATTCTCTGCGTCATGATCCTCCAAGTAAATTTTTCGAAGGATGAATAATAGCACAAGATATCTGATCAAACTAGTAATCCGCATCTCCGATTAGCGTTCTTTTCAAAACGGTGCAGAAAGTTGTGGATATAAGGCTTACGAGTATAGTGCAAAATCGGGGAATCAATAACTGAAGTTGACAAACTGACTCGATGTTTGTACGAAATGTACTGTTTTTTTTGTGCATTTCGTTCAAATATGGTTGACAACCAGTACATATTTAATATTTTTGTCCCAACTGATTTCAAAAGGAGGGGCATTATGGTTTCCAGGTTTTCTGAAATAGTCAATCTATGCAAAGAATCCAATGTTCACTTTCTCAGGCTGCAATTCACTGATATTGACGGTATTGTAAAAAACGTTGAAGTACCTGAAAGCCAGTTTGAGAAGGCACTGGATAGTCAGGTGATGTTCGACGGGTCTTCAATCGAAGGCTTCACCAGAATCGAAGAATCGGATATGCTTCTCTCTCCCGATCTGGACACCTTTGCTGTATTTCCCTGGGAGAGCGAGTACGGACGTATCGGTCGGCTGATATGCAATATCTCCCTTCCCGACGGTTCTCCCTTTCCCGGGTGCCCCCGTGCCATACTGAAAAGACAGGTGGCCCGGGCTTCATCTCTGGGCTTTCGTGTAATGGTGGGGCCGGAGGCGGAATTTTTTCTTTTCCAGCTGGACGCAAATGGAAATCCTTTAACGGAGACTCACGATAAAGGAGCCTACTTCGATCTTTCCCCCGTTGACCGGGGGGAAGAGGGACGCAGGGATATCGTCCTTGCTCTTGAATCCATGGGATACGAAGTGGAAGCGGCTCATCATGAAGTTGCCCCCGGACAGCATGAGATCGACTTCAGATACGTTGAAGCCGTTGAAGCGGCTGACAATATCGTAACATTCAGGTTCGTTGTTAAGAAAGTAGCGCTTCTGCACTCTCTCCATGCCACATTTATGCCTAAACCCCTTGATAATGCTGCCGGCTCTGGAATGCATACTCATTTCTCAATGTTCAATGCCAACGATGAAAACGTATTCTATGATAGAGATGATCCACATGGGCTCTCGTCCACCGCCCGGGGCTTTATGGCTGGAGTTCTTAATCATGCCCGGGGTTTTACCGCAGTGACCAATCCTCTGGTGAACTCATACAAGAGGCTTGTCCCCGGTTATGAGGCACCGGTTAATGTAGCATGGTCAATGAAAAATAGATCACCTCTGCTCAGAGTACCGGCTGCAAGGGGCAATGGAACCCGCTGCGAAATTCGAGTGCCTGATCCTTCATGCAATCCATATCTTGCCCTCGCGGTTATGCTGGCTGCCGGACTGGACGGCATGGAGAAAAAGATGGACTGCGGTGATCCGGTGAACAGGAACATTTTTTCCATGAGCGGCAGAGAGAAAAAAAGACTCAGGATAAAGACACTGCCCGACAGCCTCTGCGCAGCTCTGGATTGTATGGAGAAGGATGATGTGGTGAAGGACACCCTTGGAGAGCATGTGTTCAACCATTTCCTCCTGAACAAGCGAAGGGAATGGGAAGAGTATATTAAAGTTATTCATCCCTGGGAGGTTGAACGGTATCTGGACAGGTATTAACCAAAGGAAAGTGCCGTGTCCTCCGAGAGAACACGGCACTTTCTGTTCAGCTAATAACCGTTTTGATCTAGAAGTAGTAGGAACAGGACAGATTGCTCATAAAGCCATTGGAATTACCGCTGACCATGTATGGACCGTCATGAAGGAATACATCACTGATCTCAGCATCGAGGTCGAAGTTCCCTATGGCGAATCCGATACCGTAGCTGTCGCTGTAGCTTGTTGAGATAACAGCGTCAGCGTCTCCCTGCTTGAAGTAATCGGTAACCATGTCTCCGCCAGCTCTGAGGTAGAACCAGTTGAAAAGCTGCTGTTCTGCGCCAAAGCTGATGTCCATGATGTCTATGTCCATCTGGCTGTCAGGTGCGTCGCCGCTGTCTACCGAGAAGGATGTGTTCTCAACACCGATGAAGATACCGGCAATGAACCTTGTGCTGGGAGTGTACATCTTGTTGATGCCGCCACCGAAGTCAGCACTAATGATGGTTTTATCCATGGCGTCTTCGTTGCTGTAGCTCGCAAATCCTGCAGACATTATCGGGAAGAGGTTGACGAGGGCATCCCCGTTATCGCCTCTTAATGATACTCCACCGTTGAAAACTGAGTTCTCGGAGTCAACAGTATCAATTGAGAGTGTTGTCGAATGATAGCTGCCGCCCAGGGCAAGATCGTTTTCCCTGCCCAGAAAGTTTATTTCCGTACCGAATGCGACACCAAAATCTAACTCATCCATCGTCATGATGGTATCTATCCCTATATTACTTGAATAGTCAAGACCGACGATGATACCGTAGTTCCCACCATGGTAAAGGCATTCAAGAAGATAGCCGTTATGGTTATGGGTACCTCCCCATGTGGCGTCGCCTATCTGCTTGACTCCACCGAACCAGCCAAGGTCCCAGCCTCCAGCGGCGTTGACAGAACTGATCTGCGCAAACTGATAGTCTCCGATAGTTCCGGGATATGCCCACATCTCGTTGTAGTCATCAACAAGAAGACGCGCATCTCCTCTGGCAAGCACGTTCAAACGGGGATCGCTTGCAAATACTGTCATTGCAAGAATTGCAAGAATACATACAGTAAGTTTCATTTTCCCTCCCTTTTGTTAGGTTTCAGCCATTATGCCTTTTAAAAAAATGGCTGATTCGTTAAGATTTCATATAATGCCAGGAATTCAAAGGAATGCCTGTATCAGGTTAAACGAAACCTCATTGAGTGTAATATAACATAAACTAATTACAAGTCCACAAATATCAGTTTACCCTGTGTACTCTGCCCAGAATTGTAACGGAAATGCCAAAACCTCCAGCAAGACCTGTAACCAATCTTATAACGTTACTGCTCTCGTAAGATGAATGAAATTGCAGCATGCCATCAGCAATAAGAGGCAGCAACAGGGGAAAACCCGCCCAGAACGGAATTTTACCTGTACGTGAGTACATCAGAACGATCCCGCCAGCAAGACCCAGCCAGAAGGCTGTGCACCTCGCGCATAGGGCGGATGTTCCCCAGGGCAGATTAACGCATCTCGAAGGCATTCTATGGCAGGTTGCGGACAGAACCGGATCAATGAAGTTCCCACTGTTGCCCATGACAGGCCGGGCAATTGAAAACAGAAACATCAAGCCTGCAGGAACCCCCAGGAGAATGGCAAACATAAGCCTGCCCTTTTTCCAGTTGCTATTCATACTGTTCCTGACCCGATCAGCAGAATTCTACCTGGGTTCTTCTATCCAGATTATTCTTGTCCAATTATCCGCTTCTATCTCCCCCAGCTCTGTAATGTATCCTGTAACCGCTTCCATGAGAGTTACATTCGCGGGAACCGCATCATGTTCGAGCATTATATCGTAGCCTACATTGCCCTGGGCGAGATATCCGCTCGTTACGAATCTGTAGGTTCTTTCAAGGTCGAGAGGTTCTCCGTTTATTAACATGTTCTCTATCTTTTCCCCATCGGGCATCACCTGATTGCGCTCCGCGGTAAGGCCGCCTATTTCCATATCGCGGCGGCGCCCCTGCATACCGGTTTCGAGTATCGCCTTCAGTTCGGCCCCGGTCACTTCCATTACAAACAGATCTTCTTCAAAGGGTATCGCCTGGTAAACGATTCTTGGTGTTATGGAACCCCTCGGGATGGCGGCCCTTATACCGCCGCGGTTCATAAGTGCAACATCGGCATCTGTGCTCCAGAGCATCGCATCGGCAATGAACCTGCCAAGAGGATGTTCAGCGTTTCCTCTGGGAATCTGCTCGGTTGCTTCACCTATCACGTGGTCCATTCCAGCTTCAGCAATGGATCTGAAACTCTCTATCATCTCCGCTATTTCTGGATCAGGCCAGAATTCATCATGGAGAAGGCTGACGTATTCCTCTCCTTCTGGAAGATCGTAACCGATCAGAGTTTTCGTGTCAGTATCTATCTTCAGCCGAATACGGCCAATTCCCGTTCCGTTTGCGTACCCCTGAACAACAAGGGTATGGTTTATCGGGTTTACCCAGGGCTCTGCGAATCCCAGGTGAATATGCCCGGATACTATCAGATCTATCCCGGATACGAGACATGTAAGTTCCACGTGATTCATACAGAAGTCCTTTGTATACTCCTCACCTGCGCTCCATGCGTCGTAAACCCTTTCAAGGTACTTGTCCGGTTCCCCCGGCTGCCCGAGATGGGAAACCAGTATAACGATATCGGCTCCCTGTTCCTCAACTTCCTCTATGTACCTTCTGGTACACTCAACTTCGTTGAGGAAGATATAGCTGCCGATAAGCTCAGGGGTGACAAGACCGTAAGTATCAGTTGTGACCAGCCCGATGAAAGCGATCTTGACCCCTTCATAATCAATGATCTCGTAGGGAATGACCGGATAGGGAATCTCCCCGGTGGCCGAGTCAACAAAATTCGCGCAGATGACCGGGAAATCAGCCTGCTCGCTAAGTTCAATGGCATTCTGGGATCCATCGTCAAAATCATGGTTGCCGAGGGTTATCATGTCGTAACCCGCAGCATTCATCCATTCTATTATGAATTCTCCGCTTCCGTAATTTCCGGTCGGTGTTCCCTGGTAGATATCGCCCGCATCTATCAGAAGGCAGTATTCGCCGTTTTCCCTGCACTCCTCCCTTACTTCATCAACGTAAGCGCTTATGTATGCGCCTCCTCCGATCATGGGGGGAAAGTCGGGATTCAGGAAAGTAGCCTCCCTGGGTGTTATTCCACCATGTATATCGTTCGTATGCAGGATATTCAGATATATGGTATCCGCACCTGCAGTAAATACAAGGACAAGCAGTAGTATCGGTAGCAGTATTTTCACTTTATCCTCCCGCCTACAGGTCAAATACACGGCTGATGGAGAACATCACCCTGGTGTCGGTTTCCTCAACCGTCAGGCTGTCTCCCGAAACGAAGGAGGGCAGTCCAGCTATTTCGGTCTGCCTCCATCTGTTCGGAGAAAAACTCGCTCCCAGGTCAAGGTTCCACTCACCAATATTAAAGCCCATTCCAGCCGTAAAACTCATTCTGTCAAGGGCGCTTGAAACGGGTGAACGATTGTAGCCGAAGCCGAACCTTGCAACCGGTCCTCCAGGCAATGTATTCTCAACACCTGCATTAATTCCCCAGGAATTCTTCAAACCAAGGTTTTCACCTTCGAATTCAAGGGAACCGTCCGAACTCCAGTAGAATTCCCCGATAACCCTTGATCTCAGTCTGTTTCCCGGAATGTAGATCGAACCGAGCCTGAGAGTCATCGGCATATCAAGGTCGTAATCCGTCTCTGAAAGTACGTTCCAAGTTACAGAGTCGCCGTCAGTTTCCGGAGAAACGGAAAGAGACATGGGATACTCGAGTGCCGCGCTGACAAAGACCCTTCTGTCGGGAACAAAAAGTATAGAACCCCTCGTTACGATACCGCTCAACGATTCCCTGCGATGGGCACGGGTGCTGTCAAGTGTTGGATCAACATGTAATACTTCCCATGTAACATCCCTCGAACCGGTAACGTAGCCTCCGGCCAGTCCGAAGGAAAAGACATCCGACGGGATGAAGGATACAACCAGGTTGAATTCGTTATTCAGACCCGATATATCCAGCTTTTCCTCTCCTATCTTCACGTAGGCCGCATCTCTGACTGTACGCTCGTAACCGTACCCGTAAATCGCGGGAACTCTCCAGCCTGCGGCAAATGCAAGAGATTCCGGAAAACCATCAATACCCCGTACAGCCACAGCGGCACCGCCGGGGAAGAAATCTATACCCTTGTTGAAAGCTATTTCTGATTCGCCGATGGAACTTTCAAATTGATCGTACACACGTCTTGTGCGTTTCTCTACAAAGAAGTCCATCCCCGCCGAGAATTCAACCTGAAGCCCATGGTCTGCAATCCCCAGAAGAGCTGGATTCTCAAGTATTCCAAGGGCGGAGACCTCCATAAAACCGCAACCACCCATACCGAGCGATACGGCTGAAGAGGAACCCACCGGGTCGCCGAGCCACATTACTTCGGGAAGCCCGGCCGAAACTGTCATTAGTAGCGATACTATTCCTGCTGCAATAATGCTCATTCTTCCTCCACCCTACCAGCGGAAATCAAGCTGACATCTGATGCCATATTCTGTTACATGATCG
>JAUVLV010000044.1 GCA_030600545.1 Candidatus Aegiribacteria sp.
GATATTTACCTATTTCATTACAGGCACAATCAATCATCTGCGTTTCCACCGCTCCCATCGGTGTAGTTTCGTACCGTACGTCAAACGCGGCAGGTGAGCCGCCGTAAATGATCGGAGTTCCCGGTTGCGTAAGCTGGCTCAGCACGACACCACTTAACGTCTCGGCAGTATGCTGAACGATAGATCCAACCAGCGTCACGGGAGCCATGAAACCCGAAAGCGGCATCGAAATGTATTCAACAGGGATGAAGTGATTAGCACAATCGACCAGGTTCTGAGAAGTAACATCGCTCCATTTCAGCGGAGCAGTCGGGCAGCATGAGAATATCGTAAGAGGTTTTTCCCTCAATGCATCTGTACTTCCGCGAATGGCCAGTTGCATATCCTTCATTACGTTAAAAGCGTCAATCGTAAAAGCGCCTGTTACGACGGGTTTCTCGCAGTACAGAAGGCTCAGAAAAAGCCTGTAACTGTCCGATATCTTCTCGTGAACATCGGCCGGGATGAACGCGGTACTCTGTGATGCGATATTATCCAATCCGCTCATCAGCTTCGCGTATTCTATATAATCGGAGGTAGTTGGTTTTCTGATCTTACCGCTCGCGGAATCAAGAATATTGATCGCTGCTGAACCGGGGGTGAAGTAAACGTTATGATCCGTCAGATCATGTGTTTCCCTTCCCATAACATCATAGAGTTTCACAGAACTCGGTGCTGTCTCAAGAGCCTTATCGATCATATCAGAAGTAAAAAGCACGTGCTTTTTCTCGAAATCCACTGCGGCGCCATGATCCGACAGCATAGAAAGAACACCGTCATTATGGATTTCCATGCCAAGATCGCAAAGAATATCCCGCGCCTCCGAGATTATTCTCTCAATGAGTTCATCACTCAGCAGCCTTAATACAGGTCTCATAAAAACTCCCTAACATTTCAAAAGAATCAAATACTGAAGATTATCGGAAAGTAGAGATGAAGCATCAGCATGTCAAGATGTGAAAGGGGGCCGGGCCTAACATCTAAACATTTTGTCAACTGCGTGTTAAAATTTCAATTTCGATCCCAATTGACAATTATAATTTCTCTTCACTCCGATTGATTCCATGCTTCTTTCTGTTTGCGAATTTTGTTTCCGTTTAGCATAGTTTTATGGATTAGTATCACTTTTCTGAAAGGCTGACCTCCTTGAATAAATTAATGCTGACATCTTCCTTCGTTGAATATACCCATGTACTCCACCGCTCCGGGAGATGCAGTTGTAACATTCATGCCCGGATCAGTGTATGATTGTAGAAGATATTTCCGAACACTTCGCAATGAAAACCAAACAAATGGTTCACTCTTTGAACTGCAGCAGTTTTGTTAAGCAGCAGAAGCTACAATAATATGATTTATTCTATAATATCTAAATTATTATGATAATAATGCCTGGATGCAAGACCTGACCCCAAAGACGGAGGTTCCAATATGAAGCTGCTTTTGATTTCCATCGCTATTTTAATCACCGGTTCTGTAATGGCTTCAAGAACATATTCAGCTTCAGACGGGCCACTGGAGGGAATGCAATTCGTTTCAATTCCCGCAGGTGAGTTCCTGATCGGTTCAGATATTCACGATACTGAATATTTCGACGAAATTCCGCAAATAGTCGTTCAGATCGATTCTTTCGAGATCATGTCTACAGAAGTTACTCAAGGAATGTGGGAAGAACTGATGGGCAGTGACAGCAGTTCAATAGCACTCCTCTGGACAGATCTATGCGGCAGAGGCTCAGATTATCCTGTATACGCAGTATCCTGGTTCGATTGCATAGAATTCATCAACAGACTGAACAGACTGGACTCCACTTATATTTACCGCCTGCCTGGTGAAGCGGAATGGGAGTACGCATGCAGAGCGGGAAGCGATACAGATTTTTTCTGGGGCGATTCCGATCAGGCAATTCGTTACTGCCACTGCAGAGTCAATAAACTGGATCAGACAGATGCACCATCTCATATATACGGCACACGGGAAGCAGCTTCATTTGAAACTAATTCCCTGGGACTTTTTGATATGGCCGGCAATGTTTCCGAATGGTGCCAGGACCGCTACTCTCCCGATTACGATTATCTTCCTTCTGATGGAACTCCTTTCCTCTATCCGTGCGATGATCAGTGGCCCTACCAGATGAACACGCGGAGGGTACACCGCGGGGGGAGCTGGCTGACCATCCTGAAAGAATGCAGATCTGGAAACCGCAACAGCCAGCCTCCGGAGATCTGGGCAACATCCATCGGATTTCGACTTGTCAGAGTACCAGGAAACAACAGAAACTATGCCCTTATGCTCTTCCATGCGGGAGTAGACAGTATTGATGCCGATGCAACCATGGATGGTTTAGAGCTTTTCACAAGAGCATTAGAGCTTGACCCGACCATGGTAA
Organism: Candidatus Aegiribacteria sp.; assembly: GCA_030600545.1. Classification (GTDB taxonomy): domain Bacteria; phylum Fermentibacterota; class Fermentibacteria; order Fermentibacterales; family JCC-6; genus Aegiribacteria. The sequence continues at coordinate 2,426 of JAUVLV010000044.1, forward strand.
ACGCCCTGCTTTACAGAGGATTTTTCCGTCAGGGGATCGGTGAGACTGAACAGGCGCTTTCCGATTTTGACGAAGCTATTGAACTCGATCCTATGAATGCAGGCACTTACGAGATGATGGGTGTCGTTCTGTCAGACGCGGAATATTATATACAGGCTCTAAAGGTTTTCAACAGAGTCGTCGAACTCGACCCAGACTATCCCAGTATTTACTACCAAAGAGGGTTCGCACAGTTTTTCCTGTGGAATCTCGATGAGGCGATATCGGATTTCAGCCGCGCTATCGAATACAATCCCGGCTCACCCAGCGCCTACTACGCAAGGGGAGCTGCGTATTTCCTAAACGAACAATTCGATAGAGCCCTGGGAGATATGGCAGCAACTATTGAACGGAACCCCAATGATGGTGATGCTTACATGATGAGAAGCCAGATATACCGTCAGATGGGAAACCTGGAGCAGGCAGAATCCGATAGCACCAGGGCCGCTGCACTGGGCGTAACTGAATGGTAATAGAATGGATTGTGCCATATATTTCTGTGAATTCATGCGAATCGCTTAGTCAGGATAGCCTTGCGCTCATTTATACAAGCAGCAGTGATGAATGCGTTCTGAAAACCGCGTTCAAGGGTGGATTATTCGGCTGATAGCAATACGCATATGTTCAGGAATTCCTCAAGCTGTTGACAGCACGATTTTGTTATCAGATAATCAAATTGCATTGATATGATATACAGCCTTATGAAAAAAGTGTAAGTTTTGTGTAATACTGTTAATTTCAAATTAAATGGAGGGTTTTATGTGCATTTTGAAGTACAAATTTCGTGCATGGGCGTTTCTGGCTGCAGTGATTCTGATTGCAGGTCCCTGCTTCGCCGGGACATGGACCAACTACTCTAACTCGTCTTTCATAAGCGGGCTTGCTGTGCAGGGAAACGATTTATGGGCAGCATCTTCAGGCGGAGCATTGCTCTGGAACATAGCTGATCAGACCTATGTGAAATACACAACGATCGATGGACTTGCCGATATGAACCTCAAGGATGTCTTCATGGATAATGCGGGAAGCATCTGGTTCGGTTCCACTGAAGGGGTGCAATGCTACGACGGCAGCACATGGGTTACATACAATTCCAGTAATTCACCGCTTCCTGACAATACGGTCTACTCTATCATTCAGGATCTTAATGATGCAATGTGGTTCGGCACGGATTTCGGTTGCGCAAAGTTCACCGATCCAACCTGGGAAGTTTTCACCAACCTCGGTGGAGGAGCCACAAACGTTGCTGTCCGAGGAATGGGTGTAGACTCTCAGAACCATATCTGGACTGCCAACAATCCTGACAATTACGGCGATCCGGGTGGTGTATCGATGTACGACGGCACTTCCTGGACATACTACGATCCTGATCCAGGTTCTTCCATAGGCCAGTATTTCCTATCCCTGGCAGTTGATGGTAACGATAATGTGTGGGCCGGAAGCTGGACAAACTACGTGTTCGAGTACAACGGCACATCCTGGACTCATCACGATAACACCAACAGTTCCCTTCTTGGAAATAACATCGAGGCATTCGAGGTCGAAGCCGATTCCATAGTATGGATTTCGAACCACCCGGCATCTCCAACACCAACAAACGCTGGTGTTGCCAGGTACGATGGAGATGGGGGCTGGAGCATACTGACTCCGGACGGCTCCGGGCTTCCCGATCCCTATATCTACGCCATCTCAAATGCAGACAACGTGACCTGGTTCGGGACAGCCCATTACGGAACAGCCGGTTACGATGGAAGCTCCTGGGATTACCTCGAAACTGCAAATGAACCGCATTCGAACTACTTTACATCGATAGAATACGGCGATGTCGGCACATCAGACGCCTGTCTTTACTATGGAACAGATCACGCCGGCATCGCAATTCTCAACGGGGATATCTGGTCGAGCTACAATTCCGATAACTCCGGTCTGGGTGACAACTACATCAATGATCTGCTCATTGCAGACAACATCCTCTGGGCATGCTGCCAGTTCACTGGAGTGTGGAAGTACGATGGGACATCGTGGGAGAATTTCAATGCCGCCGGTGGTGGCCTCCTTGGTGATATCATTCTCTCGGCAGACACAGACACACAGGGAAACATCTGGTTCGGAACATCGGGATGGAGTGGTCCAGGAGGACAGGACGGCGCCCTTGCTAAATTCAATGGCAGTACCTGGACAAATTACAACCTTCAGAACAGTGGTATTATCGATGACGACTGCCTTCAGGTTAGCGTTGGCCCGGGAGACACAATCTGGGTCGGAACAGAAGAAGGTATAAGCAAGTTCGATGGCTTAACCGGTTGGACAGACTACACAACCGCTGATGGTCTTGTCGAAAATCATGTAAGTTCCATCGCATTCGACGGGACCGGCGGAAAGTGGTTTGCAACAATGGGCGGAATAAGCCACTTCTCGGGAGGAACCTGGACCAGCTATACAACCGCTGATGGTCTGCCCAGCAACAACATCAAGAAAATCTGCGTCTCCGATTCAGGGCTCGTATGGGCAGCCACTGATGGAGGTGCCGCCTGTTTTGAAGAATTAAAAGGATGGACTTCATACACGCAGACAGACGGACTTGCAGACGATAACGTTACCTGTACTGGTATGGGTGATGGAGAACTCGTCTGGTTCGGTACATATCGATGCGGTGTATCCTCTTTCGACCCTATGAATACCGGTAATGCCTCTCCCGACATTCAAGAAACACAAACGATTGGGCAAATTATTACTTCCCCGAATCCTTTCGCCTCAACCGTCCTGATACAGTATTCACTTCCGGTGGAAGAACACGTTTGCATTTCGGTCTTTGATATGTCGGGACGACTCGTGAGGATTCTCACGAATGAAGATCAGCTGGCAGACCAGCATTCCGTACTCTGGGATGGAACCGATCAGAATGGTACTACGTTATCAGAAGGTATGTACATCTATCAAATATCTTCGAACTCGATAACCGCATCAGGAAAACTGATACTTCTGCGATAGCATAATCCGAACTCTAAGGGCTGACGGTATTCAAATCGTCAGCCCTTCTTATAAAATGGGGCCGTATAAAATGGGGCCGGGCCTAACATCTAAATAAAATGGGGCCGGGCCTAACATCTAAACATTTTGTCAACTGCGTATTAAAATTTCAGTTTCAACCCCAATAGACAATTTCAATTCCTCTTCGTTCCGATTGATTCCATGTTTTTTTTGTTTGCGAATTTTGTTTCCGTTTAGCATAGTTCTGTGGATTATTATTACTTCCTCTGAAAGGCTAACCTCCATGAATAAATTAATTCTGATTGTGCTTGCAGTATCTGTATCCGCGGCATTTGCTGTAGAACCGGATGTTACGGTACTTGATAACGGGCTCACGGTGATAACGCAGGAGCTGCATTACGCGCCTGTTGTTGCTTCGGTTGTTTCCTACGGTGTCGGTTCACGGCACGAAACCCCTGACATTATGGGGATAAGCCACTTCGTCGAACACATGATGTTCAAGGGTACAGAGATCATGCCGAAATCCCGATTCTGGCAGATCGTTCAGAGAGACGGAGGACAGTGCAACGCCCAGGAAGGTGAGGATGTTACCTGGTACTACCTGCTGCTGCCAGCAAATAGAATTGAAGATGCATTGATGATCGAAAGCGACAGGATGGTGAACTGCACAATCGATTCGGCAGAAGTTGTGTCGGAGATAAACGTGGTTCATGAAGAACGGCGGATGCGTTTCATAGACAGTGCGGACGGAGCTTTGATGGAGGCTCTTTACGAGATGGCTTTTACGGAACATCCTTACGGACAGCCTGTGCTGGGATACGATGAGAACATTCTTGGATATACCCATAACATGACCCGCAGCTTCTACGAAACCTATTACTTCCCTTCCAACGCAGTGCTCACGATTGTAGGGGATTTCAATACGGAAGAATTACTCGCGAAGATAGATGATTACTTCGGGAATATTCCCTCCGGGAGCGTACCTGAGGAATCTGTTGCAGCTGAACCAGAACAGACCGAAGCAGGATATGTGGAAATCGAGCATGCATCAAATCTGCCCAGATTCGCCATGTCCTTCCACTCTACTGCCGGTACCGATTCATACAATCCAGCCATGACAATGATAGCGGCATATCTCTACGGGGGAAGATCCGGACGGCTCAGTCAGCTGCTTGTGGAAACCAATCTTGTTTACAGTGCCAGAGTAAGCAAAAACAACAGGATAGATCCGGGTTTGTTCACCATCTATGTGACCATGAACCCTCCCGAAGACAGCGAAGTAACCGTTGAGCAGGTTCAGGATATCATCTGGAACGAACTTGAATATCTGGCAGAGAATGGGATTCCCGAAGAAACCCTCAACGAACAAAGAAACAGATACCGTGCCAGGGAGATACTTGGCAACTCCTATCCCCTTAGTCTGGCGGTTGAATACGCGCTTTCATATTCGAAGTTCGGCAATCCCCTTTACAGACAGGAGCAGATGGAACTGATAGAGCAGCTCACTCCCGCCGATATCAGTGAAGCAGCCTCTATGTACTTCCGCCGGAATGGAGTAAACATCGCCGTACTTGTTCCTTCTGAAACTGCAGGAGCTGAAGCAAGCGGCGGAAGAGAAGAACTTCCCACCAGCATGACGGAACCTGAATCAATCGATTATGACGGCCTTGAAATACCCGAAGAGTTCCTGACCCCACCAGAAAGATCCATCGCAGACGGTGTGCAGGAATACGAGCTTGAGAACGGGATTGTACTGCTTGTGCGGGAAGACCACACATTCCCTGTGGTATCCATTAATTTTTCAATACCCGTTGGCAGTATGATGCACTCTACGGAGCAGAACGGTCTTGCCTCCGTAACCACTGAAACGATGATGAGGGGCACCAAGGACCTGGAGAATATAGAGTTCCACAGGAGGCTTGAGATCGAAGGCTCTTACCTCAGGCTCTATTCCGGCATGGAAAACTCAATAGGTTTCATTACACTGTTGTCCGAAGATCTGGAGACAGGCTTCATTACAGTTGCCGACCTGCTCCGGAGACCGGCCTTCAGAGAATCCGATTTTGAAAATGTGATGAGCGATAAGTATGCAAGGCTTTCAGCATCCGCTGAAAATCTGTTCAGTGTTGCCTTCGATAACCTCACAGCTATTACAGCATATTCTCCAGCTGATATCACCACAGTTACCAGAGAGACTCTGGACAGAATAAATCTTGACGATGTTATCAGTCTCTACGACATCTGCTGCCGGCCGGAAGGCACCGTTATAACCTTTGTCGGTGACATCGATCCTGAAGAAGTCTACGGCATGACACAGAGTTACTTCGGGGATTGGAACAATCCAGAAGAACCTCTCCCCTCTCTGACCGTTTCCAGGTATTCCACCGCTCCGGGAGATACAGTTGTAACATTCATGCCCGGAAGAACGCAGGCGGCGGTAATGATATCCAGAAACGCTCCTGGAACTGAAATGCCCGACTATCCGGCTTTCAGAATCATGAATACTATCCTCGGCAGCAGTCTTGGTTCGAGGCTGGGTCACAGTGTGCGTGATGAACAGGGGCTTGCTTACGGAGTCGGCAGCTGGGTAGGAAGCATGGACAGTACGGGTTACTTCACAGCCTACCTGACAACTCTTGCAGACTACGTACCCCGGGCTATTGTATCAGTAACAAATGAGATGAACATAATCTCGACGGAGAATGTTCAGGATATCGAACTTCGCCTCGCAAAGGCGAATACAGTGGGAGAGCAGGCCCTTTCAGGCATGACCTATACTGACCTGGCTTACAGACTCACCGATCTGCAGTCCAGGGGAAAACCTCTTGACTGGCATCGCACTTATCTGAGTGAAGTACTGGAACTCACACCTGATGATCTACGAGAAGCCGCAGCAGAATACCTGATATCGGGAGAATGGTTCATGTCCATTTCAGGGACTATCCAGGAAGAGGATATCTTTTCTGAATAGAACAGCATTTGAAAGTGCAGAATAAGGTTGGAGGGAACAGATATGCGCACGATTATCTACTGGTTCTCCGGTACTGGCAATTCGTTTCATGTGGCAAAATCACTGCAGGATAACCTGGATGATGTTGAATTGATTCCTGTGACGAAAGCACTCAATGGCGATATAGAGATCGCGCCGAAAACCGGGCTGGTTTTCCCCGTGTATGCATGGGGTCCTCCGGTAGCAGTCTCGAAGTTAATCGAAAGACTCCCCTCAAACAAACCGGACTACCTTTTCGCTGCTGTGACTTACGGAACTTTACCAGGCACAACAATTGCAATAACACGCAAAATGCTCAAAAACAGGGGGCTTCAGCTGAACGCAGGTTTCTCGGTGAGAATGGTGAAGAACTACCCTCCCTTCGGAGGGGCTCCGAAGGAACAGAAACAGCGCAAGATCAATAGCGCCGCGGAAACCGGAATAGAGAAGATAGTTGCAGGTGTAAGAGAGGGTAAATGCGGTGATCTCTCAAAGAGTAATTTCTTCATGTCTTTTGTCGGCCATCTGGTTTACCCGATTTTCAAGGCAGGCCTGTCGAAACAGAAGAACAGTAAATTCTACGCTGACGATAAATGCACATCGTGCGGTATCTGTGAAAAAGTCTGTCCTGTTCGGAACGTGCAACTGGCTGATGGAGGCAGACCAATCTGGGGAAATCAATGTGAGCAGTGCTTTGCCTGCTTCCATTGGTGTCCCGAGAATGCTGTTCAGTACGGCAAAAAGACTTCAAATCAGTTCAGGTATCACCATCCCGATACTAAGCTCAGTGATATGACGCTAAATTAAAAGTGTAGAGATACCCATGCAAGGGGTCTGTTGTCCGTTCAGATGGGGCAACCGGCCTTCTACTCCTTAGCAGATCTAATTACTTGTTAAGGTAGGTCATGGCACAGAGTACAGCACCCTGGGGATCCTGCAGAACGCAGAACCTTCCTACTTCAGGAATATCAAAGGCTGGCTTGAGGATCTTGCCGCCCATGTCGACAACATTTTTCGCAACTTTATCAACATCGTCAACTGTTTGTGATAAAGCGCATAATGAAACATCTTGATCTCTGGGAAGATTCAAGACCTCCACCGCAGCCTTTGGAGCTTGTCTGTGAACCTTGTGGGGATTACGTTCCCTGGAAAGACGATGTCCCGGAGATAGAGGTCTGGTAATAATTCACGGATCCGGCTTCACGGGGGTCGTATATCCTGATACCGAGTCTCCAGTGCATATATGCCGGTAACGATGTTTAATTGCGAGTGTTTCAGGTCGTATGGTCAGTTTCAGAAAGCGAATTGGGGGATAATAGGACGAATATGCTGTTTCGGAAAAATTCCCGTAACGGTTTGAAATCAAGATTCCTATTGCTCTACCGCTAAAACTCTACGCTCACTGGATGGTTGTAAACTACAAGCAGGGTTACAGGCTGAACGCATCCAGCGGAATTCTGTTCAACCATGAGTCTCCCAGAAGGGGCAGGAATTTCGTCACTCGTAAAGTTGCTATAGCTGCGGCACGAATTAAGATGGGTCTTCAGGACCGGCTTGCTCTTGGGAACTTTGACGCAAAAAGAGACTGGTGCATGCGAAGGATTACGTTCGAGCGATGTATCTGGTGCTGCAACAGTCCAGAGGCGATGACTTTGTGATAGCTACAGGAAAAACCCATTCCATCAGCGATCTGCTCGATACAGCTTTCGAACGTCTGGAACTCGACTGGGAGAAATTTGTTAAGGTTGATGAAAGATATTTCCGACCGACGGAAGTGGACATTCTTATGGGTGACGCTTCCAAGGCAAAGAGGATTCTTGGCTGGGAAGCGGAGATAGGCTTTGAGGAAATGGTCCATGAACTGGTTGACAGCAAGGTGAAGTTTCTCAAATCATAGTTGCTCGGATGCCAGCCTGACAGTAAATGTGTGGTCCCGAGCAGATACCCGGTATCCGGTTTTAACTGATGGTAATATCCGCTACTCTTTTCAAAGGAGATACAATACATTATAGTTTTATTAGGATTATGATCTTTCAGAGATTTTCAAAGAAATCCAACTAAAACATAAAAGGAGAATAATATGAGAATTGTGCTACTTGTTGTTCTTGCAGTCTGCATGTTCGCGACAGCGGGAGAACTCTCTTTCAGCTACGATATCTCTTTGAGTGACGTTGAGATGACATCATTCGAGGGTTACGATTTCCCGCTGATTGAGAATGGTTATGTAACGTTTGACGATGGTTACCCGAATCTTCCAGGAGTTCCATACTCCTTCCTGATTCCGCAGGGTACTGTTCTAGAGGATATCACTGTTGAAATACATGAAATCCAGGATATTGAAGGAAACTGGACCATTGATCCGATAAGGTACTGCTCGCTGAACCAGATGCCGGGTTCGAGAACTTTTATTTCCAGTATCTACAATTCGGACCAAGTATTTCCTTCAGAACACGCTCTATTCATGCAGAGCGGAAGCAAGACAGGTTTCCGTGTGGGAAATTTCGTATTTGTTCCCTTCAAATACAGACCCCTCAGCGGAGATCTTTCGGTTATTACATCGGCTTCCATAACGGTTACTTACCGTGAGGATGCTTCCGTTGAAAGGCTTTCTCTTACCGATCAGCAGATCGACATTGCGAAAAACGGACTGCGGAATATCGTTTCCAATCCCGAGATGCTTGATCTCTGGAGTCCTTCTTTAAGCCCAAATCTCCGGGGACCCGCATGGGTTGTTATATCCGATACCCTGCACGAAGATCTCCTTGCTCCGCTTGTAACCCACAGGAACAATACTACTGGCGGCTCTGCCGCGTATGTCTCACTTGACTGGATCTACAGTAATTACACGGGGTATGACACACAGGAACAGATCAGGAACTACCTCAAGGACAGGTTCGAGAATTACGGCCTTATCTACGCTCTTATCGTAGGAGATTTCGGTGAAACACACAGGGTTTCAAGCCTTACTATCTCCGGTCAGTCGCTGGATGCCACCACTGATCTTTACTACTCAGACCTCGATGGCACATGGGACGGCGATGGAGACCACCTTTACGGAGAATACAGCGACGGTTTGGATTACTACTCGGATATCTACGTCGGAAGATTCAGCTCCAATATGCAAGATAGACTAGAGCAGATGGTCAACAGGACTCTGGCCTACGAGCAGACACCTACAGCCGGAACCTGGCAGAATACCGCTCTTCTCCTCGGCGGGCTGCTCTGGCCTCCGTACGGTGGACAAACCGTATGTGATACAATCGCGAAGCGGATTCCACTCGACTGGACGGTTCATAAGCTCTATGAAGTAGGATCCACCCATCCCAACAACCAGATAGATCTGATGAACGAAGGTGTGTCCTTCTGCGAGCCAACCGGTCATGGTTACTCTATGGGGACATTTTGGTACTATGATCCCGATGATATGATTTCCAACGTCAACTACTTAGACCTCACAAATATCGACATGCTGCCGGTTATATCTTCCATAGCCTGTCTCGCCGGAAAACTCAGTGCTACATGCATTGCTGAAAAACTTATGTATCTGCCTACCGGTGGTGCCGTAGCCGTCATGTTCAACTCTGGTAACGGATGGGGACTTCCTCCCAATCTGGGACCTTCCGAGATTCTGGAGATCTGCATTTCCGACCAGCTGTTTACATACGAGCAGCAGGAAATCGGAGTCATGCACTCACTTGCCAAAGATCAGATGAGAGCCGGTCCGCATGTATACTTTGAAGAGTTTGTACTTCAGGAGCACAACCTTCTCGGAGATCCCGCGCTTCTCTTTATCCCGGGATATCTTGGTGTCGAGGATGGACCGGAACTGAATGTTCTTCTTCCTTCTCTGTCCGCACCAGTTCCCAATCCAACGGTTGGAAGCTGCTATATCGCCTACGACATGCCTTCCGCGGGTATGACTGAAATAGTAGTGTATGACATAACCGGAAGAGCTGTGGGAACGATATTCAGCGGAACACTGCAAGCCGGATCCGGTTCCGTATCGTTTGACGGAAGAGACAATTCCGGCAACCTGCTGCCATCCGGATGCTATACGGTTGTATTAACCGGCACTTCCGGTTCCGCGGCTACAAGAATGATGTTAATCAGATAATCAAATCCGGCTCATCAGTGCGGGGCAGTTCAATCTGCCCCGCTTTTTTTGTATGCAGTGTAATTTCGTATTCTGTCATCCGGAGTTCATGATAACTCGATAACTTCAATTCCAGGAATAGTTGATGTGTCGTACAGAACTTCAGAAGAATTCCTGAACAGCAGTTCCTCGGAAATTATCTTCGATATTTCCGAATCAGTGGTTATCCGCCACAGCTCATTTTCCCTGTATACCTCTCCAAAAATGCGCACAAACCGGTGATTCCTCTCCTGGATTCTCCTTCTATAATCCGGAAAGGGATCAAAATCGTGCCTGTGCCGCTCGGTAACGGTAAGTGGTGTATGAAGGATCATCCAGTTCAGCAGGTTGGAAAGAGGGAATTCTCTCTGAGAGGGTCCTGGTAGCCTTCGGGCAGGTCTCCCTCCTCTATGAGCTCAATGGTACTTGTGTGAAGGACATCGCCGGTCGGGAACCATGCCCCGAGATGATGATATTGTAACCGGGGCACGCATCTTCCTCGTGTCCACAACTGTCTGCGACGCTTCGAAACGAAAGCTGGTGATATATGCAGACTAAGCTGCAATACTACTACGAAGCAGCAGAGTTACAAACCCGCTGGATCTGGCGCGTCTCTTTCATCAGTCACTATACAGGCACAGTAGTAATTGCGGTTGTAATTGGACAGGTACTGTTCCGGATGAAAAAATAGGGACAGATAAAATTTAGTGATGGGATGACAGAAAATAATCCGTATGACATCTATGACTATTAAATATTTTCATGCCAGGCATAAAAAAAGGGGAGGGCTTTATGCCCTCCCCAATGAAGCGATTGGATATCGCTAGAACACAGACTTAATATTTCCCCAGGTGCTGTTGTCAAGCGCTAATGGTGTGCCATACAGGTCGAAGAACATATTAGCCTGGGTCCCCCACAGGGATTCTCCGGTTTCCCATGGAGGCTCTCCATTATTGGCCCATGACTCTTCTAATATGATGGTCACGTAATGAGTGCACGAGTAAAATCTGTAATCATCATCCTCGTAGTACTGTGTAACCACAAGCCAGTAGCGTCCACCTGTCAGGTTTACTGGTGAAGAAAGAGTACAGGTTAATTCATAGATGGGCAGAGTACCCCCGCTAAACGCGTCACCTGTGTCAATATATGTAACTGTTGAAGTACCTTTCCATACAGTTGTTGCTGAATTGGGGTCTTTGCTACCGTCATCCTGAAGGAAAGCAAAATCGCAAAAGTCTAATGGCGGCATTGGACTCATAGCCAAATCTACGGTGCATGCCCAGATAACAACCTTATCGATTATTGCACCGCCTATGAGTTCAAAGTCATCACATTCCTGACCATAGGCCCATCCATGGGTGAAGTCATCATTGATGTAGGTCTGAGCGAATATAAGATCATCCGTAGGCTCGGCATTGTAACTACCACCGTTAGTACTGTTCCCGATCTCATGCGGCTGAACACCAAATGCTACAGTAACACAGATAGCAAGAACAAGAAGCAACTTTTTCATAAATAAATATCCTTTCTGTTTTTTGTTAACGATCTGCTATCAAATGAAATTTAAAACGTTTCTCATGCAATGTCAACCTGGAATTCTGACAGTTCATATCTTGATTGTTACTGATTGATCTGTTCGTACCCGTTTCTGCCCCTCTGCGTAGTAGCCATCCTCGTCCCAGCAGCAGCCGACAAGCGCTAAGCCACCGCGGTCCTCCAGCGGTCATACCCGCGTTGCAGACCATATGGCCCAGTCCGTACTCCAGCGTCTCCTTGACGATGTTCCCGCGTCCGTCGAGCATCACGAAGAGGCCGTGGTACTGCATCCTGAAAAGGTCGGGGCCGCATAGGCTCTTCGCGATGTTTTTGTTTCGCAGATACAACGTGCCCTATTACATTTTGCACAGACGCTGTTGATGGATCCCCGCACAAAATCCGAACATTTTTCAAACTCCCTCAAGAGTCCATTCCGTCTTTCTATCAGGTCTTTCATTAATGTTCCTTTCGATATCGAGGGGGTGTTTCAGGTAACTGACATCCCTACCATGAATTGCTTGAACAGTGCTTTGCCTGCTTCTATCGGTGTCCCGAGAATGCTGTCCAGTACGGCAAAAGGACTCTGAATCAGGTCAGGTATCACCATTCCGATACTAAGCTCAGTGATATGATACTGAATTAAAAGCAGAACTTTGAAGAAGTTCACCTCCCGCATACCACCAGCAATACTCTGTATCGTTACCATCCCAGTCGTGGGATAAGACGTACTGAAACGCCACTTCCTCAGTTCCATGGTCCCAGGTTAGCTCAGGTTCGATATAAAGAACTTCACCGTATTCGCGACGGGATGCATATTTTCCGGTCCATTTGACGAGAACAAGCCATACATAACCACCTTCACTGCCCCAGTAGAATGTAATGTTCTCCTGGTAAGTCCCTAAAGCTGGATAAATGCCGCCTTCCGTGTTGATGGATATCTCGGTCCTGTAAAGGCCATGCTCATCATCAAGATGTTCCTTAACTTCGTTGTAGTATTCCCCGATCTCACCGATCTCATCCGCCTGCACTGATAACACATAAAACGCTAAGACCAGAACCGCTGCGAACGATCTCATGCCTTCTCCTCAGCATTGGAGTATCTCTTCATTCAACCATATTCCGATAATACTATCTACCTTGACTGGTAGACAGTTACCCGCGTTACAGCAATTGATATTCGGATGCTTTGTATAGAAGCGAATGTTATGGGCGGTGTCTCCCCGCCCTGGAATCCTAGTTCATTTCGAATGTAACCTGTACTTTAAGCGTAACGGCGCTGGCTCCGGGTGATATCGATGGTGCTGTCACTTCTGCAGCAAAATCAGCGGAGAGAGTACCAGTCCCACCCATTGGATAGTAGTCAACCCATTCATTAACGTAAGTGGCATCACCTGCTTCCATTCCCAGTTCTCCGGCAAGCTGTTCCGCAATTCTATTGGTATCGGCAACCGTCAGGATTCGAGCTTCGTCCAGTAGCGCTTCCGGTTACGTTCAGGGAACCGGGATAATCGTATTCATCGCTATCACCGCATCCTGCTAAGAACATAGCAAGCAGCAGTACGGCAATGGTCTTCGTGCAAAAAGTGCTCATCCAGAACCTCCTGTTCTCAGTTACATTTACTTATTGTACAAAAAGGAAATTAATTTATTTCCCTCAGATTGAAAACCAGAATCAGCTTTCCTGGTGGAAACGGCCCAGCGAGGAATGTACACTTGTGAATAAATGAAGAACCTGCTGACAGCTGCTCAATTCCTTTGCATTGCGCAGGCAGTTCTTCATATCACATAATACCAGCTGCGAAAGGAGCTGAATGGATAAATACCTCTCGCTTACGGATACAGCCAGGTGTCTCGGTATGGGCCTGAAGGAGGCAACGAGAGAGATAGGCAGGGCTGATCTGAAAACTGTCATGTATCAGGGCAGGAAGTGCTACCTCCGCATGGATATCATACAGTGGCTGACAAAGGAATTCGGCAGCCTTGCTGCTGACAGACTCGCTGCAGCGGAACAGTCAAACGCCGAGACTTTAGGAATAGATCCTAAAGCCCTCCTGGTAACAGACATGCTTTTCAGTAGAATAATACTGCCATACAGGGTTGGAACAGCATCCAGCATGCTCAGAACCATCGCATCTGAAGCCTGCAATACAGGAGCGCTATACGATGAGAAAGCCCTCCTGGAACAGCTGACCCTTCGTGAGCAAGCCAATTCCACAGCGCTAAAATGCGGCGTAGCTCTCACTCACCCCCTGGATATCATAAAACTCTATGTGGAACACAGCCTGCTAATGCTTTTCATGCCTCCCCATCCGCTTCCTTTCGGAGAGGAGAGCGGAAAACTCACCGCCCTTTTCTTCCTGCTGCTGTTTCCAATAGCAAATGAGCACCTGCACGTTCTGGCCAGGCTGAACAGAATGCTGAGGTCACAGGATTTCATAGACCATCTTCTCACTGCCCCGGACGAGAAAGATATGCTGAATATCATAGAGGAGCGGGAGAAGAAGCTTATCAGTAAGCTATGATTCCAAAATCCTGCGCATTGATAATCGGTTTCTTCTTTGACGATGAGTGGGAATCCGCAGTATCATTTGATTCGAATGAATAAACTTATGAGTAAGAAATACATAATTGATAGAAGCTGATCTCAGGTTGCATAATATCAGCTTTTAAATTTACGGGTAGAACCGGAGGGAAACATGTTCCTTTTCTTCAGTCGTGTATCGCTTGCAGCAGCATTATTTTTCAGTGTTTCCGATGTCCCTGGAATGGATGCAGAGGTAGAAGTTCTCTGCGCTCAGGGAGAGGAAGAAATCCTGTCCGGAGACGCTGAAACAGCATTAGTCACCTTCACCCGGGCCATAGAACTGGACCCGGATTGTGCTGAAGCCTACTTCGGACGCGGCTGGGCATACTACAGGAAAAACAGCGATGAACTTACTCTTCAGAATTTCGAAAAGGCACTGGAACTTGATCCAGATTTTGGAAAATCCTACGTAGGAATGGCCTGGCTGGCCATTGACTCAGGGAATGATTATGAGGCCATGGAGTTCATAGAAAAAGCGTTAGAACTGATGCCAGACTGGGAACGAGTATACACCACAAGAGGCTCCATCTACGCCAATCTCGGCCGGCCGTAAGAAGCTCTGACGGACTTCGACAGAGCTCTGGAGCTGAATCCTGAGTGTTACTTGGCATACATTAAATTAGGAAAGGTTCATCATCTGATTCTGGACAATCCGGATGCGGCCATGGAAAACTACAACAGAGCTGTAAAGCTGCGGCCGGACGATGCGCAACTCTACTTCTTCAGAGGCAACGTGCTTGTAATGATGGGATCCTACGAAGCAGCAATAGCCGATTACGACCTGTCAATCGAACTGAAGAGTGATGAAGGCCAGGTTTACTACTGGAGAGGGATGGCCAGGGAGAATAGCGGGGATTATTCCGGAGCCCAGCAGGATTACGAGGCTGCAGAAAGCTACAGTTACTCGCAGTAAAGTCAGACAACCGGAAGAAGTATGATCCTGGAAAGTGGAATCGCAGTCGTTCCACTGCGATGATCGATGTATTTATTTATTCAGGGAGACCTATACAGCCTCCCTGAAAATTACATACGAATGTATAAAAGTTAAAAAGCGGTTTTTATGGTCCCCCAGGTGTCATGCTCAAGTGAAGTCTCCATCCAGCCTACTTCCATTATCCATCTCAATGTCCCGTATACGATATAGCTATAATAGAAAGTATCGGAGCTGCCGTTATAAGTTAGACCGCGGGATCCACTGAAGCTTCCGAGACCCAGATCGGCGGAACCGTAATACACAAGATCTGACCCATCGAATTCATAAAAAAGCCACCCCGGAACAGTGTAGAAGCATAAGGCCACGCCAACATTTGAATGAAAGGGAAAAAGAGCAAGTCCACTGATCTGGCCAGGGTGCTTCAGGAGTAGAATAGAAAGTGCCCGTGCCGGAAGGATCGATACGCCAGACACCATCACTGCCATCCGTTTCCCATAGCATGCTGGTATCGTTATTGTAATCCCTACCTCTTCCATTACTCCCGGCAGGATTCGTAAACGCAACACTCCATGATCCGTTACTGAGAAAAATGTTGGAGTTGAGCCACGAGTTCACGTACCAGTCGTACGGTACAGGCCACATATGAGCAAGGCCAAAAGTACCGGCACAGGGTACATCCATTTTCCATACCTGATTCCCCGTATCATCTTCTACTCCTCTGATTGAATCGGACATATTATCCATCAATGCCAGATATGGAACACTATTCTGGTGATCAAGACCCAGTGTGTTTACAGCGGTAGGAACCTGGAAACTATTCACCCAACTAAGATTGATGGCATCGTTCCCCTGAGGTAGAGTACCTGATGGAATTGAGCTGTCCGACTTTCTCGAACAATATAGTTACATATCCACATTCCGTAAATTTATCAATTACGTTACTCCTAGAGTTAGAATCATGGAAGAAAACAGAAAAATCGTTACAGAAACTGGAATATCATTAGAAATCTCACCTTATCACATTTTTCTATTACAAAACTATCGCAGACACTGCAGAGATAACGGGTAAATAGAGTCACTTATGAAGTTCCTGTCAGATCAGGGTCACCTGGATACAGGTTCATGAGAAACTCTTCCACCGGACAACAGATGATATCGTTCACAAGCAACCTTTGCTACGAAGAGGAAGAAGCTTTCGTTTTCAGGTTTGTCGAATAATCGAGTCACTATTTCCATTTTGAGTCTCAATTCAGCCCGTAAGCGGCAAGTCCGTGATCATTGCAGTGGAAAACAACCGCATTCCAGAATTCTTTTCAGCTTTTCAAGGCTGGCAGCATGATGAAGAACTCAAACCGGAAAAAAACATATCAATAAATTATTACGAGGATTTTGTGTCGAAGAAGAAATCCTATATCAAGACAATATTCAGCGGGAAAGGGCCCCGAACATTCCAGGACCCTTTCTTTTCGTAGTTTTTCTTCTCAACTCAACACTAATTAAATAGAGACTTTATCCTGCCGAAAGTTGTGGACTCGAGGGAAACCGGTACATACTCCAGCACCAGCTCCGGATCAACCGTACCCTCCTTCGTTCTCATGGAAAATCCTGCATAGTCTGTAGTCCCCTTCAATATTTGAAAGCCGTAGTTAGGATCGGTCCCGTACACAATATCCTGAACCCAACCCGTTACATCAATTTCCCACCA
Organism: Candidatus Aegiribacteria sp.; assembly: GCA_030600545.1. GTDB lineage: Bacteria > Fermentibacterota > Fermentibacteria > Fermentibacterales > JCC-6 > Aegiribacteria. The sequence goes on from JAUVLV010000044.1 coordinate 19,336, forward strand.
GTCAAATAAGATTGACGGCGCGGTTATGGGGTTCCACTCAGCAAAAGCAGGTTTATTATTCCAGGTTACAGTCAACTCGTCCCAATCAGTGTCATTCGTGGCAATAAGTATGTCATCCGTCGGAAAATTACCCCATGAGGCAAAAACCATTACTCTTATAGTAGCGTTATTGATGGTCGCCCCGGAATAGGCAGACAGGTCGAATTTAATAAGAGCATTTCGCCAAAACGCTGATGAAATGCAACCAACCTGGAAACTTTGTTCCGTGCCTCTATTAAGATCTGGCGAGCCCTGCCACACATCAGCGTCATCAGTCGGGTAGAGAGTATCCTGGTCAGCAATTGCAACGCTTGCGAATACTACCAGAATGAAAACTGTCAAAACTGTTTTCTTCAACATGAAAAACACCTCCAAAAAGTGTTTAGAGTAATAGTAAAGTCGATTTCCTTCATGCTCCAATCTGCTCACAAGCTGACTTTACTTCTCCTAATTTCTCAATACCTTTCCTGAAACTGACCATACTGCTCGAAACACCAGCTGTCAAACATATTTACCGGCAAACGTACACTGTAGACTCAGTAACTTATCTCAAGGACCCTCACCCAGTATGGTGAACGATTGAGCGTTCCATGAGTATACCGTCGATGATATTCTGATCTCTCCGTAATCGCTTTTAAGCCTGCAAAACACGCAGGATTGTTTGCCATTTCCGCTTTCTGTACATATCTTTCAGATGAAAACTTTAACGGAATGAGACCGATATGAATTTCAGATTATCAGTCATTACGCTGGCCGCTCTGCTCATTATTATCTCCTGTGGCCATGAAAAAGACGAACCCACACTGCTCGATTCGATGCCGGCCGGATATGACATCTACGTTACATTCAGCCCATCAGCGATCGATGCAGACGCAATCCTCTCCAATATGGAGGAGATTGTTGCGCAGGCTCAACAGCAGATGCCATTTCCTGTTGCCGGAATCCTCGGATTTGACCCGTTCGATTGGGATGCCTGGGTTAGCACCTTCGCTCTCGATCCCGAGGGAGAAATTGGATTGGTCATCGCACTTACAGGCGATGAACCAGAACTCATTGCTCTTTTCTTCCCCTCTACCGATGCGGAAAAAGTACAGGGATTCATAGATGATTTACTTTCCCAGGCACCTGATATGGAAGCGATTCCGCTGATCACCGAATCAGAAGGTTACGTCGTCCTTGCGATCTCACCTGAGCAGTCGATCCTCGATGAATTCGATGCCTCACTGGGAACCCTCGTTGGAACGGACGAGATTTATGCATCACTCAGGGAGCAATCAATTCCTTGTACTTCCGCGATGGAAGTATTCATTGATGCTTCCGTACTTGCTGAGAATGAAATGGAAGCTATGCTTGTAACCTGCTTCTCGGTGGAATCGAGCCTGAGTATCCAGTTCATCTCGCGTATGTACAACATGGAAGCTCTGGAGTACGCTGCATTAGTATCCCAGGAGTCCAGCGGTAACTCTATGAAGATACCTGCTGATGCTACCTGCGCCATGCATGTCAGCGCGGATATGGCTGCATTGAAAGAGATTGTGACAGCCAATTTGCCGCCAGACGCTCAGATGGGCGCTGCAATGCTCGGATTCGAATCAATCGATGAGGTATTGGATATCTTTTCCGGAGATGCCTGGTTTGCACTTCAGACAGACGGAGACACCTACTCCGGTATGATAGCATACGGTTTATCCGACCAGGGAGCCCTTCAGGAACTGCTTATCAAGCTTTCCGGAATGATGGGAATGTCTGGTGAGGATTACACATCTTTCCAGTTCCAGGGGAACACCTGTTTCAGAATAGATGTAGGAGGCCTTG